>SKMN01000077.1 GCA_007121015.1 Coriobacteriia bacterium | reverse complement strand
GTCGTGCTGTCCCACTCCGGTGGGCTCGGCGCCATCGCGGCGGATTCGCTCGGGGCCGCGGGTTTCCGCTTGCCACCGCTGTCCGAGGGTGCGGTCACCCTCATGGACGAGCTCCTCGGATCGACCGGCGGGCGGGGGAACCCCGCCGACATCACCATGGCGCTCCGCGACCCCGTGGTGACCGATGTCGTGACGAAACTGCTCGAAGAACCCGTCGATCTCATCCAGGTCATCACGGCGGGTGACGAGGCACTGCCGGCCCGACTCGGCGACGCGGTGAAGGCTGCCGGCGAAGGCGCTCCGCCCCTGCACCTGGTCTGGTCCAGTGGGATCCGGACGGCGCACGACCCGGCGGTGATCGAGGGCAGTCCGGTGCCGTGGTTCACCGGTGCGACCATCGCCGCCCGGATCCTCGCCGGTTGTCGGGACGCCGTGGTCACCGCTCCGCCCGAACTTCCCCCCGCCCGGGTCGCCGTGGAGGGGCCAACCCACGTCCCCGACGAGGTGCAGGCGAAGCAGTTGCTGGGTGAGCTCGGCCTGTCGATCCCGTCCGCGGTGGTCGCGACGACCGCCGATGAACTCCTGTCTAGGTCGGCGGAACTCCCTCGGCCCTGGGTCCTGAAGGTCGCGGCCGAGGGCATCCTCCACAAGGCGGCCGATGGCCTGCTCATCCTGGGTCTCGACGATGAACGGCAGCTCTCCAGCGCCCTCGAGCGCCTCGCTCCTCGACTCGACGATCTGCCCGACAGCCAGTTCCTCCTCGAGCGTCAGCACGAGGTCCTCGGCGAGTTCTACCTTGGCTGCAGCCTGGACCCGCATTTCGGTCCGGTCGTCGGTTTCGGCCGTGGCGGCTCCGACGTGGAGCAGGTGGCGGCGGTCACCTGGGCGACCTGCCCGCTGGACGCCGCCGGCGCCCGGCGGCTGCTCCACTCGCCCGCCGTGGCGGGTGCGCTGGACCGCCTCGCGCTGGACGAGCCGGTGCTGGAGCGGCTCACATCGACGATCGTGGACGTCAGCCATTGGTTCGCGACGGCGCAGGCGCAGGAGATCGAGATCAACCCGCTCGCGATCGTCCGGGAGGAGCCTGGGGTCGTGGCACTGGATGCCGTTCTCCGCTTCCCCGGCGGATCGAAGACGGCGGCGCCGATCGATCAGAGCACGCAGGGAGCGTGAGCGCGTCCCCGAACGACGGAAGGCAACGGTATGAACGACGATCCGGGCCGGTGGCTCCAGCGGAGCTCGATGTACGTGGTCGCCCACAACGAACGGCACGTGCAGAAGGCCTACGAGTCTGAGGTCGATGCCGTGATCCTCGAGCTCGAGGACGCGGTGGCCCCGAGCATGAAGGTCGCTGCACGAGAGGCGGCGGTGGAGATCCTCTCGACCCCCCCGCCGAAACCGACCTACGTCCGTGTGAACCCCTTCGGCACGGGGTTGACCCTGGCGGACGTCGAGGCCGTGGCGGGGCTGCCGATCGATGCGATCCGCATCGCCAAGACCGAGTCGCGCGAGGACCGAAACCGACCTTCGAACGTATCGTGGAAGATAGCCCCGGTCGGCGACAACTCGAAAAACTCCTGATCGTCGATGGTCACGCGTTCTACGAGGCTCTCGAACTTCTCGTCCCACTCGTCGGCATAGCGGCTGGAGGGTGTGAGATCGGCGTCCGTTGCGGCCAGTTCGTAGAGCAGGCCGCTCGCCCGCATCCAGACCTCAAAGTCGAACGAGATCGGCATGGGCGGAAAGGCAATGATCTCGCTAAATCGTTCGTGCTTGTAAAAAACCGTTGTGCCGAACGCCTGGCCCAGCACGACGCCGATGGCGATCTGCGCTTTGTAGCCTCCAGTGGCGTTGATGGTGCAAGCGTCGGCCGAGTGGTTGCGGATGATCGCGGCGATCTCGCGCGCAAGATGCCGGAGCCCCTTGGTCCGGAACCGTTTAGGATCCTGGTCCTGCAGATCGGCCACTTCGACCGGCGTCACCGGTTGGTGCCCGCCCTCGCGATAATACGCTTGCAGGATCGCGGCAATGTGGCGGCCGTCGTCGGTTTCGGAATGCAGAAAGTACAGGCCACAGTCCGGCTGGACATATCCCTTCTCGATCAGGCTCGCGATCGAGTTGATTTCCGCGCCGCAGACGCGTTCGGCGGGCGGCAATCGGCGCAGTTCGGAGGCCACGCATCGTGCGTCGCCGCGAACGTACGCCTCGGCCAGCGCGCGTCGCTCGACGTCGAGACGGTCTGCTTCCAGCTCTCGTTTGAGCGTCTCTAAGTTGGGTTTGAAAAGACTCGTGCCGACAGTGCAGATCAGAATGGGATACGCCATATTCTCTTACCTTTCCTCCAGAAACCACGCGTGCGAAGACAGGGATGACATTCATCTGCAGCGAGTCCACCGAGGTGCATGGCCGACCCCCTCACGCGAGGCCTTTCCCGCGTTTGAATGGCTGCTTCTTGCCTTTGAGCTTTGGCTGTGTCATGCTGAACGTGTACCCCTGTGGATTTGCGTTTGCGACCCACAGGGAAGCCGTTTCGCCGATCTCGATGGGTGGCCCATCGCCAGCATCCATGTAGCCGAACAGCCCGTCGTCGGCCTGAAACCGCTTTCGAGTTCGCTTGCCCTTCGTGGAGTCTGCTACCCGCGTCACGGTCACGTGTGCCCCCCGCTGATACTTCGCTTGGCTTGGGGCATTCGAGGCACCTTCCTCACGGCGCGGGGTGGAACCGAGACTCGCACCATCCGCGCTCACCAGCCGGCCGTAGCCGCTGCTGGTCTTGCCACCGACACCCCATTCCGCCAGGGCCTGCTTTACCAGATTGAACGCCAGGTCCGTCCAGTTCCTTGCCTCTTGGCATCCCGATGGCCCGGACCAGGAAACGCCAGCGCGGAACGCTCCACTGACGGACAGGAATGTAACGGGGATGGGGCTGTCGAAGTCTGTTGGTGGTGCATCGTTGGTCT
>SKMN01000046.1 GCA_007121015.1 Coriobacteriia bacterium | reverse complement strand
GCCCTGCGCACGCTCGAGGAGGCCCTGCGCTACGCGCTCGTGCGCCGGTACGGCACCGAGGCCGCGGGGAGGGCGGCCGCGCCCGCCGCCGCCCACGCGCTCGACGGCTCGGCGGCGCTGCGCGAGAGCGCTGCTATCGCACGCGACACGTTCATGGCAACCGCCCGCACGCTCGTGCGGGCCAGACGGGAGGTCGAGGGACTCGATGGATGACGCGACTCGGAGTGTTCAAGCGCTCGCCGACGCGGTCCGCGCGGAGGTGGGCAAGGCGGTCGTGGGGCATGACCACGTGGTCGACGGCATGCTCGTCGCGCTCGTGACCGGCGGACACGTCCTGCTCGAAGGTGTACCCGGCACCGCCAAGACGCTGCTCGCCCGCGCGCTCGCGGTCGCGCTCGACGTGGCGTTCAAGCGCATACAGTTCTCACCCGATCTCATGCCCGCCGACGTCGTGGGCACCAACGTCTACGACGCCGACTCGGCCACGTTCCACCTGCGCCGCGGCCCGATCTTCGCCAACCTCGTGCTCGCCGACGAGATCAACCGCACGCCTCCCAAGACGCAGGCCGCGCTGCTCGAAGCGATGCAGGAGGCTCAGGTCACGATCGACGGCACGACCCATCCGCTCGATGCGCCGTTCATGGTGGTCGCCACGCAGAATCCCGTCGAGTACGAGGGCACGTACCCGCTTCCCGAGGCCCAGCTCGACCGCTTCCAGCAGAAGATCGTCGTCGGCTATCCCGACGAGGCCGAGGAGGCCGAGATCGTGCGGCGCCACCTCGGCGGAGGCGCGTGGACCGATCTGGCCGAGGCCGGTCTCGCGCCGGTCGCCTCGGCAGCCGACATCGTCGCCGCACGGGCGTCGCTCGGAGCGGTCGTGGTCGACGACGCGGTCATCACCTACCTTACCGCGGTCGTGCGCGCCACCCGCGAGCACCCCTCGGTCATGCTCGGCGCGAGCCCGCGCGCGGCGGTGAGCCTGCTCGCCGCGGCCAAGGGGCACGCGCTCCTTGCGGGCCGCGCGTTCGTCACGCCCGACGACGTCAAGTCGATGGCGCCGTCGTGCCTGCGCCACCGGCTCGTGCTCCTGCCCGAGGTCGAGATCGAGGGCGTACCCACCGAGCAGGTCATCGCCGACGCGTTCGAGAAGGTCCCCGTTCCCCGGTGACGCCTCTTGCCGACATCCGCGCCCGTCTCGGCGGCGTCTACGTCACGCGCCGCGCCGCGCTCGCCGCCGCCGCACCCGTGCCGGTCGTCGTATGGCTGCCCTATGCGTGGCCGTGGGTGGTCGCGTTCGGGTGGCTCGTGGCGCTCGGCCTGCTCGTCCAGCGCGATATCGCGCACGCGCCCGGCCCGGGTACGCTCACCGCCACGCGCGAGCTGCCGGTGAAGCTCTCCGTGGGCGTCGCGAACCCCGTCACGCTCGCCGTGCACTCCTCGGCTATCAGACCGGCGCGCATCACCGTGCGCGAGACGCCGCCCGCCGGGTTCGTGGGCGAGCGCGTCGCCGGTCCCGTCGAGATCGGACCTCGCGGCGAGTGGACGCACCGGTTCGCGTTCACGCCGCCTGCACGCGGGCGTTTCGAGTTCGGGCCGGTGATGGCACGCTCGGCCGGTCCGCTCGCCCTCGCCGGGCGACACTTCGCGCTCTGCGGCCCCGAGGCCGCCAAGGTCTACCCCGACATCACCGCGGTGCACACCTACGCACTCCTCGCACGCAGAGGCACCTTGCACGAGATCGGCGTGCGGGCAGCACGTTTCGCCGGCGTGGGCACCGACTTCGAATCGCTCCGCGACTACCTCGATGGCGACGACTACCGCGACATCGATTGGAAGGCCACCGCGCGCCGCGGCACGCCGGTCGTGCGCACCTTCGAGGCCGAGCGCAGCCAGACGATCGTGCTCGCGGTGGACGCCGGCCGCCTCATGACGCCGTACGTGGGTACGCTCACCAAGCTCGACCGAGCCGTGAACGCGGCACTCCTTCTCGCCTACCTTGCGACACGCTCCGGCGACAACGTGGGACTACTCGTGTTCGGGCGCGACGTCCACACGTTCGTCCCGCCGAGGAAGGGTCACCGCCAGTTCCTCGCGATCTTAGAAGCGCTCTACACGGTCGAGGGAGCGGTCGAGGAGCCCGACTACGCGGGCGCGCTGCGCTACCTCTCGACCCGGGTGCGCCGCCGCGCGCTCGTCGTGCTCTTCACCGAACTCGTGGGCACCGAGCCCTCGCGCCGCCTCCTCGGTGTGCTCCAGGCGATGTCGCGCCGCCACCTGCCGCTCGTCATGACGCAGCGCAACCGCGAGGTCGAGCGCCTCGCAGCGGAGCTACCGGCCGAGGAGACCGACGTGTTCCGCGCCGCGGTCGCCGCCGACCTCGTGCACGACAAGGCCGCCGCGCTCGCCTTGCTCGCCGCGGCTGGCTCGCTCGTGGTCGACGTGGAGCCCGAGCGGCTCTCGACGGCGGCGGTCAACCGCTACCTCGAGGTCAAGGCGCGCGGGAGGTTGTAGGCTATCCGGCGCTATCTGTGGTCAGAAGACGCTCGGCTACACGTGGACCTTCGAGCACGAGGCGGCCTTCAAGTCAACTGACACCGAAAGAACTGCGCGCACGAAGACTTTTCTTGCTGTCAGTTCTTGTCCCCCATGAGCGTGGCCGAGGATGCGCTAATCGGCCCGGAGGATCTCTACGATCTTCCCTGACGAGCTGGCTCGGCATCCGGCGCGCCACGCCCCGCGAGTGCGAGGTAGCTGAGCACCGCCACCGTGAGGACCCCGCCGAGTGCGAGCTTGACTCCCTCGGCTATCGGCAGCGGTGTGACGAACGCCTCGATGAAGCCGGCGATTACGAAGAGCGGGATCGTGCCGAGCAGCAGCCGCAGCGCATCGGGCGTGACGGCGCGCAGCGCGGTACTCCTCGGCAGGTCACCGGGTGCTACGAGCGAGCGCGCCATGAGGAGACCGGCGG
>SKMN01000002.1 GCA_007121015.1 Coriobacteriia bacterium | reverse complement strand
TCACGCAGAAGGAATGCGAGGGCGCCCTCCTGGGTCGCCTTCGAGATCTCCTGCATCTTCTCGGTGCCCGGGTCCTGCTTGAGGACCCAAGACGCGAGGTAGACAGCCACTGCGATGCCGAGCACGGCGGCAGCGGGCGCTAGCCACGCAATCCAATCAGCCATGTACGCGCCTCTCCTTCCACGTTCTTAGCCTTTGTTGCATGTACGGTGTGGACTACCCACGCCGGTCGATACCCCAGCCGTGACACACCGATTGCCGGTGCGACCCCACGGTGCACCGGCGCCCCCGCATCGGCGCGAGCGCTCCGGTGATTCTATGCGAAGTGGTGTGGTCGGGCAACAGAATAGTAACGGCGCTGCTAGACGCGCCACGCCTTGGGCACAAACAACTGTTGGAATGCGCGTATCGCGAACCGGTCGGTCATGCCGGCGATGTAGTCGGTGACCGTCTGCGGCAGGTCCTCCTCGGCCGACTCCCGGTACTCCTCCGGCATGTCCCCCGGGTGCTCGAGGTAGTGCGCGAACAGCGTCTGCACCACGCGGTACGCCTTGGGTTCCTCGGCCTTGGCCTCCCCGCTCAGGTAGACGTTGGCGAACAGCCACTTGCGCAGCTCCATCATCGCGTCCCACACGCGCGCGGACATCCGTATCTCACTCGCGTCGAGCGACTCGGAGACCATGTCGTTCACCATCGTCGTGATGCGGGCGGCGTGATTGTGGCCGAGGATGTCGGTCGGGCCCAGCGGGAGCTCCGACTCGCGGAGCACGCCGGCGCGCATCGCGTCGTCGATGTCGTGGTTGATGTAGGCGATGCGGTCGGCGGTCGCGACGATCTGGCCCTCCAGCGTGGCGGCGCGCGCAGAACCCGAGTGGTTCGAGATGCCGTCGCGCACCTCCCACGTGAGGTTCAGGCCCTTACCGCCGTACTCGAGTTCCTCGACGAGGCGCAGCGACTGCACGTGGTGACGGAAGCGCGGCGGCGCGCCGGACTCGTCGCCGAAGACCTCGGCGAGCGCGTCGTTGAGCGCGTCTTCGCCGATGTGCCCGAAGGGCGTGTGGCCGAGGTCGTGCGCGAGCGCGATCGCCTCGGTGAGGTCCTCGTTGAGCCTGAGCGCGCGCGCGATCGAGCGGGCGATCTGGGCGACCTCGAGCGTGTGGGTGAGGCGTGTGCGGTAGTGGTCGCCCTCGGGCGCGAGGAAGACCTGCGTCTTGTGAGACAGCCGCCGGAACGCCTTGCAGTGGATGACGCGGTCGCGGTCGCGCTGGAACTCGGTGCGCAAGGGGTCGAGCTCGATGGGTGTGACGCGGCCGCGGGTAGCGTCGGCGAACGCAGCTCGCGGCTGCAGCCGCCGACGCTCCTCGGCCTCGTACTCCTCACGCGTGATGATCGCGTGTCCGCTCGGCATCGCGCCCCGTCCGCCGGTATCCACCCCTACCGGTTCTCCGACTCGTCCTCCTGCTCCGCCAGGACCGCCTGGGCGGCGGCCAGACGCGCGAGGGGCACGCGGTAGGGAGAGCACGACACGTAGTCGAGCCCGATCCGGTGGAAGACGGCCACGGAGTCCGGGTCGCCGCCGTGCTCGCCGCATATCCCGAGCTTGATGCCCGGGTTCGTCTCCCGGCCACGGACGCATCCCATCTCCACGAGGTCGGCGACGGCGTCATCGACGGTCTCGAAGGGGTTGCGTGCGAGGATCTTGCGCTCGAGGTAGCGCGGGAGGAACTTCGATTCGATGTCGTCGCGGGAGAACCCGAACGTCGTCTGGGTGAGGTCGTTCGTGCCGAACGAGAAGAAGTCGGCCGACTTGGCGATGCGGTCGGCGAGCACCGCGGCGCGTGGCAGCTCGATCATCGTGCCGATCATGATGTCGATGTCGACGCCGGACTCCTCGATGACCTCGGCGATGATCTTCTCGCTCTCGGCCCGCAACACCTCGAGTTCGGCGGAGATGGATACGAGCGGGATCATGATCTCCGGGCGGGGATCCTTGCCGTCCGCCTTGAGCTGGCACGCCGCGCGCGTGATCGCGCGCACCTGCATCGCGTAAATCTCCGGGTGCATGATACCGAGGCGACAGCCGCGCAGGCCGAGCATCGGGTTGGCCTCGTTCATCGACGAGACCTTGTCGAAGAGCACGCGCTTCTCAGCGATCTCGTCGGCCGCGCCGCCTTCGAACTCCATGCGCTGGATCTCGAGCGCGAGCTCCATGGGGTTGTCGAGGAACTCGTGGAGCGGCGGGTCGAGCAGGCGCACCGTCACCGGCAGTCCGTCCATGGCCTCGAAGATACCGAGGTAGTCCTCCACCTGCACGTCGAGAAGTCTGGTGAGCGCGGTGTCGCGTGTCGCATCGTCCTCGGCGAGGATCATGTCCTGTACGATCCCCTTACGGTCGCCGAGGAACATGTGCTCCGTGCGGCAGAGCCCGATGCCCGCGGCGCCGAACTCACGTCCGAGGGCGGCGTCGTCGGGGGTGTCGGCGTTGGCGCGCACGCCGAGGCGGCGGTACTCGTCGGCCCAGCTGAGGATCGTGTCGAAGTCACCGGAGACCTCGGGCGCCACGAGCTCCACGGCGCCGAGGACGACGCTACCGGTGGTGCCATCGATGGAGATGATGTCGCCCTCGGCGAGCGTCACGTCGGTACCCGCGACCGTCACCTTCCTGTTCGCGGCATCGATGCGCAGGGCCTCGGCGCCGCACACGCACGGCTTGCCCATGCCGCGGGCGACGACCGCCGCGTGCGACGTCTTGCCGCCGTGCGAGGTCAGGATGCCCTTGGCAGCGACCATGCCGTGGAGGTCGTCTGGCGTGGTCTCCCAGCGCACGAGGATGACGTCGCGTCCCTCATTCGCGGCCTCCTCGGCAGCGTCAGCGGTGAAGACGATCTCTCCCACGGCAGCACCCGGCGAGGCGTTGAGGCCCTTGGTGAGGACGTCGTACTCGACGTCGATGTCGAACTGCGGGTGGAGGAGCTGGTCGAGCTGGTCGGGGTTGACGCGCAGCACGCCCTCTTCTTTGGTGATGAGCCCCTCGCCCACCATGTCGACCGCGATCTTGAGCGCAGCCCGGGCGGTGCGCTTGCCCACGCGGGTCTGAAGCATCCACAGCTTGCCCTGCTCGATGGTGAACTCGATGTCGCACATGTCGCGGTAGTGGTTCTCGAGCGTGCGGAACACCTCGTCGAGCTCGCGCGCGACCTCGGGCATCACGTCGTGCAACTCGGCGATAGGCGTGGTGTTGCGGATACCGGCAACCACGTCCTCACCCTGCGCGTCCACGAGGAAGTCGCCGTAGAACTCGTTGGTGCCGTCGGCCGGGTTGCGGGTGAAGGCCACGCCCGTGGCGGACGTGTCGCCCTTGTTGCCGAAGACCATCGCCTGGATGTTCACCGCGGTACCGAGGTCGTCGGGGATGCGCTCCATCTTGCGGTAGTCGCGCGCGCGCCTGTTGTTCCACGACTTGAACACCGCCTCGATCGCGAGGCGGAGCTGCACGTCGACGTCTTGCGGGAAGGCGACCTTGCCGTCGACGGCGAGCTCGGAGAACTCGTCTGTCGAAACGTGCTCGGCCACGATGCCCTTGAACGTCTCGCAGAGCTCGCGCATGTCGTCGGCGGAAAGCTCGGTATCGGTCTTGACGCCGCGGTCGTGCTTCATCTTGTTCATGGCGTTCTCGAACAGGTCCCCCTCGGCGCCGAGGACGACCTTCGAGAACATCTGGATGAACCGACGGTAACTGTCCCACCCGAAGCGCTCGTTGCCGGTCTGGGCGATGATGCCCTGCAGCGACGTGTCGTTCAGGCCGAGGTTCAACACGGTGTCCATCATCCCCGGCATCGAGAACGGTGAGCCGGAACGCACCGAGACGAGCAGCGGGTCGTCGGGGTCGCCGAGCTTCTTGTCCATCTGCGACTCGAGATCGGCGACGTGCTCGGCGACCTCCTCGGCCAGCCCCTCGGGGAACGCGGGCGGGTCTGCTTCGTAGTACTCCACGCTCGCTTGGCAGGTGATCGTGAATCCGGGCGGTACCGGCAGCCCGAGCTTGGTCATCTCGGCGAGGTTGGCGCCTTTGCCGCCGAGGACGAACTTCATCGAAGCGTCGCCCTCGCGGAACGCATACACACGCTTAACGTCCGACACGATTCCTTACTCCCTCTCTTCGGGGTCTTTCCTCAAGGCCCAGCATCCTTGCATGATACCTCAGTCCTCGGTCGCGAACCCGCCCTGCGCGTACCTGATGATCTCTTGTGCCGCCTCCTCGACGGCGCGGTTGTCCGTATGGATCACGATGCAACCGAGCTTGCGCATGAAAGCGCGCGCCTCTGCAAGCTCGCGCTCGACCGCCTCGCGCTCCGCGTAACCCGACACGTGCGCACCGATCTCGCGCATGCGTTCGGTGCGGATGTCGACGAGCACGTCTGAGCTCGTCACAAGCCCGAAGAGACGCCGCGGATCGACGTCGTAGAGTTCGATCGGTGGGTCGACGCCGGGTGCGAGCGGGACGTTGGCGACGCGCCACCCTTTGAACGCGAGGTACATCGCGAGCGGGGTCTTACTCGTGCGCGACACGCCCACGAGCACGATGTCGGCCGCGGCGAGTCCTTCGGGGTTGCGACCGTCATCGTGCTTGACGGCGTACTCCATGGCCTCGATGCGATCGAAGTACCCCTGGTCGGTCCTGCGTACCGCTCCGGCCTCACCGGTCGGCTGGATGCCGGTCGCCTGCGCCAGTAGCCCAACTGCCGGGCCGAGGAGGTCGGCGCCTTTGACGCCGCCTTCGCACAGGCGCTCCATCTCGGTGCGAAGCTCGATGTCGACCAGCGTGTAGAAGAAGATGCAGTGCCTGCCGCAGTGCGACGCGACCGTATCGCGCAACTCCTTAGGTGTGGTGATCTTGGGCAGGCGCTCGATGCGGAAGAGGCCTGGCTCGAACTGGGCCTCGACCGCGCGCGCGACCATCTCTCCGGTCTCGCCGAGCGAGTCGGAGATGACGTGGATCGATATCGGGACGCGCTCCACTACGACCTCCCCGGCTAGCCTGCGAGCCGGCCGAAGTCGGCGAAGCGCTCGAAGAGCGCCACGAACCGGTTGAGCTGTCTCAAGCGGTTATCGCGGAGCGCCTCGTCGGGATCCATCACGAGCACCGAGTCGAAGAACGCGTCGATCGGGCCGCGCAGCGACGCCAGCACGCCGAGCGCGGCAAGGTAGTCGCCCACGGCGAGCGACTCGCCCGCCCGATGCTCGGCGTCTGACAGCGCGTCCGCCAGCACGGCCTCCTCGGCGCCCATGAGCGCAGCGTCTGCCTCGGTACCGAGCTCGGGGCGCGAGAGGTTGCGTGCGCGCGTGAACGCGACGGAGAGGTCCTCCATCGCGTCGGTCTCCGCCCGCATCGCGGTGAGCGCCTCTGCGCGCGCGAGCGCATCGGCGGGATCGTCCGCGGCGAGGGCGAACACGGCGGCGACGGTGTCGTACGCGTGACCGCGGTCGCGCAGCACGCCTTCGAAGCGGGCGACGATGAACTCCTTGACCTGCGTTCCCACAGCGAACGGCTCGATATCGAGCGCATCCGCGTACCCGTCGAGCGCCGCGCCGATAGCCTCGTCGAGCGTGATATCGAGGCCGTCGAGGATGATGTTCAGCACGCCGAGGGCTCCTCGGCGAAGCGCATAGGGGTCCGCCGAGCCGGTCGGCGCCATGCCGATGGCGAAGATGCCGCAGATCGTGTCGAGCTTGTCGGCCACCGACACGAGGCGGCCGGCCTCGCTCGCGGGGAGCACGTCGCCGGCGAAGCGCGGCTGGTAATGCTCGGGGATGGCGGCAGCCACCGCCTCTGTCTCCCCCGCCGCGAGCGCGTAGTAGCGGCCCATGATGCCCTGGAGTGAGGGGAACTCGATCACCACGTGGCTCACGAGGTCCGCCTTCGCGAGGTGGGCGGCGCGGACAGCGGTCGCACTCACCCCGGGATCTGCACCGGCGAGTTCGGCGAGGCGGGCTGTGAGAGCCTCGATGCGCGCGACCTTCGCGCCGAGGGTGCCGAGCTTGTCCTGGAAGACGATGCTCTCGAGCGCGCCCACGCTCTCCTCGAGCGGACGCGCGAGGTCCTCGCGGTAGAAGAACGCCGCATCGGCGAGCCGGGCGCGGATGACGCGCTCGTGTCCGGCGACGATCTCGGCCGTGCGCTCCGCATCACCGTTGTGCACGACGACGAACGCGTCGGCGAGCGCACCCACGGCATCCTCGGTCGGGAAGTAACGCTGGTGCGATTGCATCGCCGTTTCGAGTACCTCGCGCGGAACCTCGAGGAACTCTGTGTCGAACCGGCCGATGCCCACGGTGGGCCACTCGACGAGGTTCACGACCTCGGCGAACACCTTCTCGGTGACGACGGGCGTCAGCGCGTGCTCCGTGGCTGCGGCCTCGATGCCTTCGCGGATCCGGGCGGCGCGCTCGGTGTGGTCGAATGCGACGAGTCCGGCGCGAGCGACATCGGCGTACCCGGCCGCCGACGCGACCTCCATCGCGCCCGGAGTCAGGAAGCGGTGGCCGTACGTGACACGGCCAGCCGCAAGCCCCGCGAACTCGACCGGGACGACATCGGCGCCGTAAAGCGCGAGCAACCAGCGTACCGGGCGCGAGAAGCGCGTCTCGCCGCTTCCCCACCGCATCGACTTGGGCCAGTCCAGACCGGCGACGAGATCGGCGAGCAGGGCGGGGAGCACCTCTGTCGTCGGGCGCCCGGTCTCCTCGATGACGGCATAGACGTACTCGCCGGCCTCGTCGGAGACGCGCTCGAGCGATGCCACATCCACCCCCTGTCCGCGCGCGAAACCCTCGGCCGCCTTCGTGGGGTCGCCGTGGACGTCGAACGCGACCTTGACGGCAGGACCCTTCACGCGCGACGTGCGGTCCGACTGGGTCTCGGCCAGATCGGTGACGCGCAGCACGAGGCGTCGCGGCGAGCCGAAGACGTCGATCGCGGCGTGGCCGAGGCGCGCTTCCTCGAGCGCGGCGGCGGCGTCGGCCGCGAGTTGGCCGATGGCTGCGTACAGCGGCGCCGAGGGGATCTCCTCGGCCCCGATCTCGAAGACGAGCTCTCGTGCGTTCACGAGGCCTCACCCCCTTTCGGGGCGGCCGCGACGCTCGCGGCATCACCGGTCCGGCGGGCGGCATCGGACCCTGCGGCACCGTCGTCCTCGGCGGGCATGATCGAGGCGATGTAGGACTCGCAGCACGCCTTGGCGATCGCGCGCACCCGGCCGATGAAGCTCACGCGCTCGGCCACCGCGATCGCGCCGCGCGCGTCGAGCAGGTTGAACGCGTGCGAGCACTTGAGCACGTAGTCGTAGGCCGGGAGCACCATCCCGGCGTCGAGGATGCGGCGGCACTCGGCTTCGTAGGTATCGAAGAGGCGGTAGAGCATGTCGGTGTCGGCGAGCTCGAAGTTGTGCGTGGAGTACTCGAACTCGTTGCGCTTGAAGACGTCACCGTAGGTGAAGACGGTCCCATCGTCGCGCTCGACCCAGATGAGGTCGTAGACGCTGTCAACACCCTGGATGTACATCGCGAGACGCTCGATGCCGTACGTGATCTCGGCCGGCACGGGGCGGCAGTCGAACCCGCCCACCTGCTGGAAGTAGGTGAACTGCGTGACCTCCATGCCGTTGAGCCAGACCTCCCACCCCAGTCCCCACGCGCCCAGGGTGGGCGACTCCCAGTCGTCCTCGACGAGGCGGACGTCGTGCTCGGCGGGCTCGATGCCGATGGCGCGAAGCGAGTCCCAGTACAGGTCGAGCACGTCGTCCGGCGACGGCTTCAAGATGACCTGGTACTGGTAGTAGTGCTGGAGACGGTTGGGGTTCTCGCCGTAGCGCCCGTCGGTGGGACGGCGGCTGGGCTGGACGTACGCGGTGTACCACGGCTCGGGGCCGAGGGACTTCAGCGTCGTGGCCGGATGGAACGTCCCCGCGCCGACCTCGGTGTCGTAGGGCTGCAGCACGACGCACCCCTGGTCGGCCCAGTAGCGCGACAGCGCGAGAATGATGTCTTGGAAACTCGATCCCTGCATACGGAAGCGCTCTCCTCTCGGCGGTCCGGACCCGGCGGGCCGGCCGTCCCCTGCGACGAACGTGCCCCGTATCTTACCGCAAGCCGTCGTCGGGACGAGGGGGTGTACCCGCGCCGTTCGCGTAGAACTCGAGTGCCTTGATGCGCACCGGGACGTGGAACGCGACGAACCCGCGCATGAGTGCGAAGCATTCCTCGGACAGTCGCGCCTCGAGTGGCGACGCGGCCACGTCGGCCATCGTCGATGCGAGCAGGGCGCCCAGCGCCGTGCGACCGGCGCTGCTGAGGCGTGGCGCCGCGTGACCCGCTCCCCCGCACTGGGGGCAGACGACCCCGCCGGCCTCGAGCGAGAAACGGTCGACGGCGCTCGCCGCACACGCGCACGAGACGCACGACTCGAGGTGCGGCCGGTAGCCGTGCATCGCCATCGCCTTGACGAGGAATGCGGTCACGATGGGGCGGATCGCGGCCGTATCGGGGGCCTCGAGGGCGTCGAGGGTCGCGCACGCGAGCCCGAAGAGCCGCTGCTCGGTCTGACCCTCCATCGCGAGCTTGTCGAGCACGTCGAGCACGGCGGATGCGGCGCACGAGCGCTCGTAGTCGGTGCGCAGCGCGGCGTGGAGTTCGACCGAGCGCGCATCGGAGACCACCTCGAGGGTGCGGCCGGTGTTGAGCATGAGGTCGATCACGGACCCCGGCTCGAGGCGCCCGGCGAAGCGCGACGTGGGCTTGCGCATGCCTTTGGCGACCGCACGGACGATTCGGCCGTCGGCGGCGAGCAGGTTCACGATGATGTCCGCCTCGCCGAGCTTGGTCTTGCGCAGGACGAGGGCGCGGAGCGGGTATGCGGGCACCGGCCGTACCCCGCTATCTGCGGTGCTCGAGCGCCTCGAGGATCTCGAGACCCGAGGAGGAGCCGAGACGGTCCGCGCCCGCCTCGATCATCTCGAGCGCCGTCTCGAGGTCCCGGATGCCACCGGCAGCCTTCACGCCGATGTCGGGACCGACCGCTGCCCGCATGATCTCGACATCGCGCATGCTCGCCCCGCGCGGACCGAACCCCGACGAGGTCTTCACGAAGTGGGCGCCCGCGGCTACGGCGATGCGGCTCGCGCGGTCGACCTCGTCTTCCGAGAGGTGCCCCGTCTCGAGGATCACCTTCACGATGGCTTCGCCGGCCGACGCGTGCGCGACGCTGGAGACCACCGCGCGGATGTCGTCTTCGACGAACGTGTCCTCGCCCTCGAGCAGCGCCGCTATGTTGAGCACCATGTCGATCTCCGAGCAGCCGAGCTCCACGAGCTGGCGCGACTCCTCGGCTTTGGTCTCTGTGTTCTGGTATCCCAGCGGGAAGCCGGACACCGAGCAGACCTTGGTCTCCGTGCCGGCGAGACGCTGCGCGGCGATCGGGACGAGGAACGGCGAGACGCACAGCGCCGCGAACCCCGAGTCCCGCGAAGCGTCGATCCATGCGGAGCCCTCGGCGAACCCGGCCGTGGGCCGGAGCAGCGTCTGGTCGATGTGCGCGGCGAGCGTGGCGGCGTCCATGTCGCTCACAATCCTTCCCCGTAACCGAACCGGCGGATCTGGGACGCATCGCGTCGCCAGTGCTTCTTGACCTTGACGACGAGATCGAGGTACACGCGGGTACCGAGCAGCCGCTCGAGGTCGGCGCGCGCTTCGGTGCCGACCCGCTTGATCATCTCGCCACCCTTACCGACGATGATTCCCTTCTGGGAGTCGCGCTCCACGTAGATGGTCGCGGCGATACTCGTCAGGTCGCCGCCCTCGTCGGGCCACTCGACGTCGTCGATGACGACCCCGACCGCGTGCGGCACCTCCTCGCGCGTGGCGAGCAGGACCTTCTCGCGGACGAACTCGGCCATCATGACCTCGATGGGCTGGTCGGTCGCCATGTCGCGGGGGAAGTACCGGGGCCCCTCGGGAAGCAGACGCACGACCACTTCGACGAAGCCGTCGACGTTGAAGCCGGTCGTCGCCGAGACCACCACCTCGTCATCGAAATCGGCGAGCGTGCGGGCCTTGGCGAGCTGGGCCTGGACCCGCTCGGCGCTCACGAGGTCGGCTTTAGTGAGCACGAGGACGCGCGCGGCGGCCTCGGCCTTGGCGACGTGCGCGGCGACCCACGCGTCGCCCGACCCGACCGCGGCCGACGCGTCGACCACGAGACACGCGACGTCGACGTCGGAGAGCGCGAGCAGGCTGGAGCGGTTGAGTTCCTCGCCGAGCGCATCGTGCGGCTTGTGGAGTCCGGGCGTGTCGACGAGCACGACCTGCGCGTCGTCGCGGTCGACGATCGCACGCAGCCGGTGCCGGGTGGTCTGCGGCGTGTCCGAGGTGATGGCGACCTTGGTGCCCATGACGGCGTTCACGAGCGTGGACTTGCCGGCGTTGGGGCGCCCTACGAGGGCGACGAACCCGCTCAGCACGCTCTCGTACGCCCCGATGCCGGGGATCTCGCCGGAGCGTCCGTTCGCGCTCACTCGGCTGCGCCCGCCCCTTCGTCTTGGTCGAGGTAGCCGCGGACGAACGCGTCCGGCAGCAAGCTGTCAAGGGTCGTGACCAAGACCTCGTCGGTGCGGCCTCCCATGATCACCCGCATCTGGGGGTTGAATTCAGCGAGCGCCTGGCGACACGCTCCACACGGGACCGTAGGCGTTTCAGAGTCGCCTGCCAGCGCGACCGCGTCGATGTCGGTGCACCCTGCGGCGACCGCGGCCATGAGCGCTCCCCGCTCTGCACACAGAGAAGACCCGTACGCGGCGTTCTCGACGTTGACACCCTGGAATATATCGCCCGACGAGGCATACACGGCAGCCCCTACGCGAAAGTCCGAGTACGGAGCGTACGCGTTGGGCTTCGCCTCACGTGCGAAGGCGAGCAGTGCGAGATCCGGCTGTGTCACATCACGCATCGATGTCCTCCTCGCGCTCGGCCGCAGCGGCCGGTTCGACGGTCAATCGCATGATACGCGTTCCCTGTAGCTCTTCGACAGTGAGACGTAAGCCTTCGATCTCGATGCTCTCCCCGACGACCGGGATGTGCCCCGCCACTTCGGTGAACACGCCGCCCACCGTGTCCGCGTCGAGTTCGATCGCGGTGTCGAAACGCTCGTTGAGGTCATCGACGGGCAGACGGGCGTCGACCATGATAGTGCCGTCCTCGAACTCGTTGATGAGCGGCACCGCCGAGTCGTACTCGTCGAAGATCTCGCCGACGATCTCCTCCAGCAGGTCCTCGATGGTCACGAGTCCCGCGGTGCCGCCATACTCGTCGGCGACGATCGCGATGTGGGTACGCGAGCGCATCTCCATGAGGAGCTCTTCGACCGGCTTGGTCTCGGGTACGAAGTACGCGGACCGAGCAAGGCTCGCAGGGCTGACATCGGGGTCGCGGCAGATCGCGGCGAGCAGGTCCTTCGCGTAGACGACACCACGGATGTCGTCAACGGTGGAATGGTAGACGGGCAGACGCGAGTAACCGAGTTCCTCGATGAGCGCGATAGCCTCCGCTGCACTCGCGGTGTCCGCGATGCAGGTCATGTCGGTGCGTGGCACCATGACCTCGCGCACGACCTTCTCGGAGAAATCCGAGACCGCTTCGATGAGGGCCTCCTCGGCCTCCTCGCGGGCGGCCTCCTCTTCGTCTGCTCCGTTGGCGCGTGCCTCCTCATCGGTGGCCCACGCGGAGTGAGCGGCCCCCTCGCCCACGACGAGCCTCATCCCAAGACGCCACGGCGTGTTGAGTAGCCGGGCGATCGGATGGAGCACCCGGACGATGCGGCGGGCAAGCGGCGCGAAAGCGAGTGCCACACCCTCCGGGTTCTGAGCCGCGAGCGTGCGCGGCAGGGCGTCACCGAGGGCGAAGAGCACGATGAGTGCCACTGCTGCACCAGCCATGGCTGCGGCCCACGTAGGCCACGTGTCGTACGCGAGCAGGACCGCGATGCTGGTGAGCGCCGCGACAGCGGTGTACGCGAGCGCCGACGCCATGGCTGCGGCCGCATGGAGGCGACCAGGCTGTTCTACGAGGTGCTCGAGATCGGCGGCACCCTTGCGCTCGGACTCCGCGAGGCGCATGACCCGGCCTCGCGTGATATGTGACGCTGCGGATTCCTCCGCTGCCATGAGCGCCTTCACCACGACAAGCACGATGATGGCGACTACGACTATCGGGACGACCAAGGACCTCTCCTGTACCAGTCAGCGGTCAGACAAAGAATACCTGAAAAACGAATGTAGTGATGAGAATGCCGAACACCGCCCCGAAGAGCACCTCCGGGATGGTGTGTGTCTCGGACTCTACCCGGCTCTGCGCGACGAGTGCGGCGATGAACAGCGCGAGCACCGCTGCAGACGCGCTCTGGGTCACGTGAGCGATAGTGGTCGCGGCCGACGTCGCCAGTGCCGTATGCCCCGACGGCCATCCCCCGCGCATGAAACTCTCTGCATGCGTGAACGCTTTGACGACGAGCACCGCGAGCGCCGTGAGGCCGAGTGCGATGACGGTGAGGTGGACCGGCGAGTGCCGCACCGCCAACAAGCCACGCTCGGCCACGCGAACGAGGCGGTCGAAGAATACGATGTAGCCGACCGCGACCGCGATGATGCTCGACACGAGCACGGCGCCGGCAGCGACGTCCTTGGCGACCTTCGCAAGCGGGTCGGGGCCGTCGATCGCGAGGTCGACCGTCGCCTCGACCGCGGTGTTCGCCAGCTCCGCGACGAGCACCAGGCCGATCACGAACAGCAACGCGACCATCTCGAACCGGTCCACGCCCAGCACCAGGGCCGCGACAAGCACGGCCGCGGCGGCGAGCATGTGCAGTCGCATGTTGCGCTGCGTGCGCAACGCGTAGACGATCCCCTGGATGGCGTAGTCGAAGCTCCACAGCAGCGACCGGCTCTTCACCGGCACCCCCTCTTACACGCCCGCACGGTACGCGTCGAGCAGCATGCGCTCGCGCATCTGCATCGCCTCGGCTCCCTCGTCGGAGTCGTGCTCGTAACCGAGCAGGTGCAAGATGCCGTGCACGAGCAGCAGGTTCAGTTCCTCTTCCACCGTATGCCCGAGTTCGACGGCTTGAGCCTCGGCGATCTCGGGAGCGATCACGACGTCGCCCAAGGTGATCGGCTCGTCACCGTCGACCGGGCACGGGTCGTCACACCCGAACGACAGCACGTCGGTCGGCCCCTCCTTGCCGCGGTAGCGCTCGTTGAGCGAGGCCATCTCATCGACCTCGATGACGGCGATCGACAACTCGGCGCCCTCGGGCACGTCCTCGCGGTCGAGCACGAAATCGGCAAGCTGCTCGAAGGCCGCAAGATCGAGCGGTTCAGGCTCCCTATGACTGGTGATGCTGATGCGCATGTTCCCTCCTCGGCATGGCTTCAGGGTACTCGATGCGCGGGTGGTACGACGCCGTGAGCAACTTCGTGTACACGCGCACCACCTTGTCGAGGTCGGCGAGGGTCAGGTCCGAGTCGTGCAGCTGCCCGTCGGCGACCTTGTCATCGACGACGCGGCGGATCGCGTTCTCGATCCGCGGGAGGGACGGCTTCTTGACCGCCCTCACCGCCGCCTCGGCGCTGTCGGCGAGCATGACGAGCGCCGCTTCGCGCGACTGTGGACGAGTGAACCGGTAGCGGAAGTCCGCCTCGGCGACGACGCCGTCTGTCTGGGAGGCGGCCTTATCGTAGAAGTAGCTCACGAGGCTGTCCCCGTGGTGCTGCTCGATGATCTCGATGACCTCGATAGGCAGCCGGTACTCCTCGGCAAGCTTGACGCCTTCGCGCACGTGCGCGGTGATGATGAGCGCCGAGAGCGTTGGTGCCGTCTCGTCGTGCGGGTTGCCCTCGCCGGCCTGGTTCTCTACGAAGAAGCCCGGTCGGTAGATCTTGCCGATGTCGTGGTAGTACGCGCCCACCCGTGCGAGCAGCGGGTTGGCGCCGATGGACTCCGCAGCCGTCTCGGCGAGGTTACCGGTGAGCACCGAGTGGTTGTACGTGCCGGGGGCCTCGACCATGAGACGGCGCAGGAGCGGGTGTCCCGGACTCGAGAGCTCGAGGAGGCGGACATCGGTGGTCACGCCGAACGCGTACTCGAAGAAGGGCAGGAGTCCGTAGCCGAGGACGGCTGCGAACATGCCGCCGAGCGCTCCGTTCCCGGCAGCGGAGAGTGCCTCGAACGGCGGCGTGCCGCCGGCGAGGGAGGCCGACCACCCGATGACGGCGCCCGAGGCGACGAGGAACATGCCGACGTAGAACAGGCGGCGGCGCTCGGTCATGAACGACACGGCGACGACCGAGCTCACGCTCCACACGAGCATGGCGACGGCGCTCGCGCCCTCGGAGAAGCCGAGAAGGACCCCGCCGATGGTGGAGAGTACCGCGGTCAGCAGGCCGGCCCGGCTGTTGACGAGCAGCGCCGCGAGCATCGCCGCGAGCGGGATCGGCAGAATGTAGAGAGAGACCTCGGGGAAGAGCCAGAGTATCGCCCGGGTGACCCAGACCGCACCCGCGACGAGCGTCGTCACGATGAGCAGGTCGCGCGCACGCTCGAAGACCGAGCGCTCGAACCGCCACAGGTAGGCGGCGCTGGCGGCCACCGCGAGTGTGGCGAGCAGGAAGAGTGCGGCGAGCGACGGGACCGACCCACCCTGGTCGAGCAGACCGAGACGGCGAATGATCTCGAGGTGCTCGGCTGTGACGATCTCTCCACGCTGGACGATGTTCTCGCCTGCCTGCTTCACGACGACCACAGGGTCGACCGCCTCAGCAGCGGCGGCGCGCGCCGCTTCCGTCGCGGACTCGTCGAGCACGAGCGTGGCCCGCACGCTGGCTGCTGCGACGCCACCGATCGCGTCGCGGACCGGAGGCGAGAGGGCCAGGCTGTCAGCGCTCTCCTCGAGCTGCTGCATGACCGCGTCGAGCTCCTCGGGGGAGAAGCGACGCGAGAGTACTGTCGTGACGAGCTGTTCGGCAGAGCGTGCCGCACGACCGAAGGTCGTGTCGTCGGTGGTGACGAGGGCCTCGGTCCACTCGTCGTCGTAACCGATCATCGCTGGAGGAAGCACGTTGACGGCTTCCGTGGGCTCGGTGCCGTGCTCGGTGCGGAACATGCGTATCGCTTCGAAGTACGCGGCCACGTCGCCTCGTGCCTCCGCCAGCACCGAGGCGTCGAAGACGTAGACCGGTTCTATGGACGCGGCTGCCGAGTCACGGGCCGCTTCGGTGGCTTCTTCATCGACGAATTGCACCGTCCGGTTCGCGCGGAACGTACGCGGTGCCGGCTCGCCTTCCGACACGCCGATGGGCGGCGTCTGGATCACGAGGGGTACCCCGATCAACGCTACGGCGAGTATCGGCAAGACGATACGGTTGCGTGTGCGGTCCCACCACTTCTCCCCGTTCCTACGGGAAGCGGCGGACACGCTCGAAGGTCTATCCATCTCGGGCTTCGGTCCTCGCCTGTTCGTACTCGCTGTACGCGCCGACGATGCGCTGCACGAGCTTGTGGCGCACCACGTCACGCGACTCGAGTTCGACGAACGCGATGTCGTTGACGCCGGTCAGGATCTCCCGGACCTGCTTGAGTCCGGATGCCCCTTTGGGCAGGTCGATCTGGGTGATGTCGCCGGTGATGACGACCTTGCTGCCGAACCCGAGCCGCGTGAGGAACATCTTCATCTGTTCGGGACTCGTGTTCTGCGCCTCATCGAGGATGATGAAACTGTCGTTCAACGTGCGACCGCGCATGAACGCCAGCGGCGCGACCTCGATCACACCCCGGTCCATGAACTGCTGCGACTTCTCGATGTCCATCATGTCGAAGAGCGCGTCGTAGAGTGGGCGCAGGTAGGGGTCGACCTTCTCGAAGAGCGTGCCCGGCAGGTAGCCGAGGCTCTCTCCGGCTTCGACCGCCGGGCGCGTGAGGATGATTCGCCCGACCTCGCGCTTCTTGAGCGCATCGACCGCCATCGCCATCGCGAGGTAGGTCTTACCGGTACCGGCGGGCCCGATCCCGAAGGTCACCGTGTGCGACCGGATCGCGTCGACGTAGCGCTTCTGACCGGCGGTCTTGGGCCGAAGCGCCTTACCCTTGTGCGTGAGCAGCACGTCCGAGTAGAGCGCGCTCGGAGAGCACTCGCCTTCCTTGAGCATCTCTATCGAGCGCTCGAGGTTGTCAGGCGTCAGACGCTCGCCCTTCTCGATGAGCGCGATCATCTCGGCGAACAGCGACGAGACGGCCTGGCTTTCAGCAGGCTGTCCGGAGATGCTGATCTCGTTGCCTCGTACGGAGATGTCCGCCTCGAACCGTCCTTCTATAAGACGCAAGAGGTCGTCGGCCCTGCCGAGGAGATCGGTCATCTCCAACTCGGCCGGGACCACGAGCCGTATCTGGGTCGATTCCAACGTGTGTGCACCTTCTGTCTCACAGGCGGCCGGACCCGTCCGTCCAGACCGCATACGTACTGTGGATTCTACCACCTTACGGCACGTTCCTCCCCCACCCGCCCCTGCTAGCGCGCGTTACGTACCCACTCGCCGAGGAGTACGTCCCCTTCGATCGCGACCAGGCGAAGCGTGCCCGTCTCTCCCGCTGCACGCCCCGTGCCATCGGCGCACACCCTCAGGTACTCGCGCGTCGTGCCAGTGGCGGCCGGTCCACCGTGCACGCCGGGGTCGTCCACCGACTCGACGAGCATCTCGGCGAGCGTGCCGATGCGCGAACGCGCGTACCGCTCGCGAAGCTCGGCATCGAGTGCGCGCAGGCGATCGGCGCGCGCCGCGATCTCAGACGGGTCGACGTGGGCCGGCATCCGCGCCGCAGGCGTGCCGGTGCGCGGTGAGAAGCGGAAGACGTGCAGCCTGGCGAACCCGAGCGCCCGGACGGTATCGAGCGTTTCTTGCGCATCGGCCCCCGTCTCGCCCGGGAACCCGGCGATGACGTCGGTGGTGACCGCGAGTCCGGGTAGTGCAGCGCGCGCCGCATCGATGCGCTTGGCGTACCCGGCGACCGTGTACGGACGGCCCATGGCATGCAGCACGGTGTCGGCACCCGACTGCAGCGGCACGTGCAGGTGGGGACAGACGGCGTGCGCGTGCGCCAGGGCGTCGAGCAGGCGTGGCGTGAGGTCGTTCGGCTCGATGCTGGAGAGCCGGATGCGCGCTACACCGGTCGCGGCGACCGCCTCCACGACGTCAGGGAGCGTGGCTCCGGACGCGGGGTCGGCGTACCGCCCGAGGTTGATACCGGAGAGCACCACCTCGGCCACGCCGGATGCGACGAGCGCCCCGACCTCGGCCACCACCGCCTCGAGCGGGACCGACCGCGGAAGACCGCGTGCGTGCGGGACGATGCAGTACGAACAGAACGCGTCGCAGCCGTCCTCGATCTTGACCGTCACGCGCGTGCGGAACGCGTCGCCCGCGCGCAGCGCCGGTGCCCCCGCAAGGGTCGACGGCTCCCGCGCCTCGCGCACCTCGCGTGTCTCGTCGATGCCGAGAAGGCCTGCGACCCTCCCCGGAACCGCGTCCTTGTCGGCCTCCACGACCACGCGCTGTCCGAGGCGCGCGAGCATCCCGGCGTCGATCGCGGCGAGACAACCGGTCACGACGACGACCGGCCCGTGCGGTAGCCCAAGGGCGTGACGTACCGCCTTGCGCGCCTTGCGGTCGGCCTCCCCGGTCACCGTGCATGTATCGACGATGACCACCGCGGCTTCCTCCTCGGCGGTGAGCGTCACTCCCTGGCCGATGAGCCGCGCGGCGATCGCGTCGCTCTCGGCGCGGTTCACCTTGCAGCCGAGCGTCTTGAACGCGACCGTCACGGGTCCGTGCGCCGCGACCTCCGACGTTCGCGGGACTCCCTCTGCCAGGGGCTCAGCCACGGCGCCGGCCTCCGAGGCCGCCGAGTTCGTAGGCGACGAGCGCGACGGCCACGATGCCCGCCGTCTCGGCCCGCAAGACGGTCGGGCCGAGGCTGACGGTGCGCGCGCCGGCGCGCTCGAGGTCGTAGACCTCGGCGGCGGTCAGCCCGCCTTCCGGCCCCACGACGACGGCGACCCGGCTCGACGACGTGGCGCCCGCCTCATCGAGCGCCTCGCCGATGCCCGGAGCGGTGTCGGCGCCCTCTTCCCACGCGACCACGATGATGTCGTAGGTCGCATCGAGGTCCTCGATGATGGCGGCGAGGGGCACCGGATCTGAGACGGGCGGCACCGTCGCACGCTGCGACTGCTTGGCCGCGGCGAGCGCCACCCGGCGCCACCGCTCACCTCGCGCAGCGGCCTTCTCGGCGGTGAGGCGGACGACCGACCGCTCGGTGAGCACGGGCACGACGCGAGACACACCGACCTCGACGGCCTTTTCGATCGCGAGGTCTGTCTTATCGCTCTTGGCCACGCCTGCGATGAGCGTCACGTGGGCCACCGGCCCGGCGCCGGCGAGCGCCTCGACGACCTCGACAACGCACGACCCGTGATCCGTGGAGGTCAGACGCGCGAGCCATGCGGCCCCGTCCGGCTCGACGACGACGACCTCGTCGCCCGGACCGAGACGCAACGCGCGCGTGACGTGGTGGACGTCGGCCGAGGAGAGCGGGAGCTCCACGGGGCCGGGTCCCGTGGGAAGGGCCTCCGTGAGGAAGAAGCGGTGGTGCGACATCCGGGTCCCTCCCGGACGGCACGATCGCGCGACACCGACCTCGGGACGTCGGCTCGCGCGAAGGCCGTCCCGCTAGCCCCTCAGCCAGTCCTTGAGCTTGTCGAACGCGGTCGGTCGGGCGTCCTCACCAAAGGTCTCGGCGAGTTCTGCCAGCAGCTCTCGCTGTCGCTTGTCCAGCTTGCGGGGGACCTCCACCGCCGCGTGCACGTGAAGGTCGCCGCGGTGACCTCCGCGCATGCGCGGCATCCCCGCGCCGCGGATTCGCAGCACGTCACCGTATTGCGTGCCGGCCGGGACGTTCACGGTGACCTCGTCGGTCAGACCCGGCGCCGCCACCTCGGCGCCGAGGGCCGCTTCCGTGACGGTGAGCGGTATCCGCGCGTGCAGATCGGCGCCCTCGCGGTGAAGATACTCGTGAGGCGCGATGCGCACCGTCGCGATGAGGTCGCCCGCAGCCGCGCCGCGTAAGCCGGCCTCGCCAGCGCCGCGGACCCGGATCTGCATGCCGTCCTCGATACCCGGCGGTATCTCGAGGGTCACGTGTTCGCGGTCGGGCACCCGGCCCTGGCCCTGACACTCCGGACACGGGTCCGCGATCGTCTCGCCGGTCCCCGCGCACGCTTCGCACGGGGTGAGGGTCTGCATGACGCCGAGGAAGGTACGCCGCTCGGTGCGCCGCTGACCCGCCCCGTTACACTGCGGACACGTCGACGGCCCCGCATCTCCCGCCGACCCGCTCGCAGCACACTCGTCGCATGGGACGAGCCGGTTGACGGCGACCTGCTTCTCGACCCCCTCAGCAGCCTCCTCCAGAGTGATGACGACCTGCATCGCCATGTCGCGGCCTTCGCGGCGCACGCCGCGCCCCGCGGACCCGGCCATCCCGCCGAAGAAGGCGCTGAACAGATCGTCCATGCCGAATCCGCCGCCAAAGAAGTCACCGATGTCGGGTCCGTAGCCGCCCCCGGCGCGCGGGTCGACCGTCCCGAACCGGTCGTACATCTCGCGCTTCTCGGGGTCGGAGAGCACGTCGTAGGCTTCGTTGACGGCCTTGAAGCGCTCCTCGGCGTCCCCGTCGCCGCACACGTCCGGATGGCACTCCCTCGCCTTGCGGCGGAACGCCTTCTTTATCTCCGCCTCGGTCGCATTCTTCGATACATCGAGCAATCCGTAGTAGTCCTTGGTACCAGCAGGCACGAACATCCTCCATGGGTCGAATCGGGTCGGGAATCTGGCTCCGGGCCGGTCAGGCGTTGGCGCACGGGCCGTCGAGGGCCTCGGTCAGCCCCTCTGCCACGCAGTGCACGGCAGCCATCGCCCGCGAGTAGTCCATGCGCGTGGGCCCGATGACGCCGATCATGCCGTCGGTCTGCGCGGAGCCGTACCTCGTCGCGACGAGGCTCATGTGGCCGAGTTCGGTCAACCGGTTCTCCCGGCCGATGCGGATGGTGAGCCCGCCGGTCCTCACGACCTCGCGGAACGCCTCGAGCAGCACGAGGCCGTCTTCGAGGACCGAGAGGAGCGGTACCGCCATACCAGCATCCGAGAACTCGGGGAGCCGCAGGAGCTCCGGTACGCCTACGTGGTAGAGCCGGTCACGGTCGGCCTCCTCGAGGCACGCGACGACGTGCTCCATGATCTCGCCGAGGAGCGCGTCTTCCGGACGCGCGGTATCGACCGCCTCGTGCAGCGGACGGACCTCGGTGGCCCGCTTGCCGTCGAGGCCGGCGTTGAGAGCGCGCTCGACATCGGCCAGGTGCTCCGGTGTGGTCTCGTGGCCGAGCTCGACGGTGCGGTTGACGACCTGGCCGTTCTCGGTGATGACCACGAGGAGCGCACGGCGGGGGCCCATAGAGAGCAGGTCGACCCTGCGCACCCGGGACAGGTCGAAAGCGGGCGCGAGCACGACCGCGACGTAGTGCGTCAGACTGGACAGCAGCGTCGACGTCTGGCGCATGAGTCCGTCGAGTTCGCTCGCGAGTTCGACCCGGCTCCGTCGTATGGCAGCCTCGTCACGCAGCGTCGCGATCGCGCCGGAGTCGACGAGATCGTCGACGAAAGCGCGGTAGCCGGTGTCGGTCGGCACCCGCCCGGACGAGACGTGCGGCTGGTAGACGTACCCGGTCTCCTCGAGAGCGGCGAGCTCGTTGCGCACCGTGGCTGGACTGCACCCGAGCCGGTAGCGCTCCACCAGGTGCTTCGACCCGATCGGCTGACCGCTTTCGATGTACTCCTCGACGAGCGCCCTGAGCACCCGATGACGTCGTTCGTTCAGCATGACTCCTCACCCATACGCGCACGTGCGACACGCGGTCGCACCGGCTCGGCCGCACAAGGCCGGCCACTCCATTCCTGGCACTCGATTATAGCGAGTGCCAAGCCAGGCTGCGACATGCGGCACCTCAAGGGCTTCTGGCCCCTGCGATGCGGATGCTACAGCAAGCGTCCGCTACCACACCTCGACGAACACCTCGTTGCCGAGGAGCCAGCCGCGGCGGGTGAGGCGCCACCGGTCGTCCGCGCGCTCGACGAGCCCGCGCCGCTCGAGACGCCGCAGGACCTCGACGACGCCCGCACGCTCAGCGAACTCCCCGGTCACGCCCTCGGCCACCCGCAACCCGAGCACGATGTCTTCGCGCAGCGCCTCATCCGCGGTCAGGTACGCGACGTCTTCCGGCGCACCGGCTGCGGTGCGGATGAAGGCGACCGTGTCGGCGGCGCGGGTGAAGCGGACCCGCGCGGCGTCGGCGGGCACGTGTTCGATGACCCGGCCCACCCCCACCACCGACGGGTCGGCCCACGATTCACAGGCGGCCGCCATGCGGAACTCGGCAGCGGGCAGCATGCTCGACGCCGAGGGGCCGAGCCCGATGTAGGGCCTGCCGGTCCAGTAGCCGAGGTTGTGCACGCACCGCTGCCCTTCGCGCGCGTAACTCGCGATCTCGTAGCGCTCGAGTCCTGCCTGGCCGAGGACGTCGTCGGCGCACTCCATCATCTCGGCAGCAACGTCAAGGTCCGGCTCGGGCAGATGGCCTGCCGCGACGTGACGCGCGAGCGGGGTCGCCTCCTCGACGGTGAGCGGGTAGACGCTCACGTGTCCGGCGCCCGTGGCGAGCGCACGCTCGAGGGTCTTCCGCCACGACGCGAGCGACTGGCCGGGTACGCCGCACATCAGGTCGAGTGCCACGCGAGCGCCGGTAGCGACGAGGTCGTGCACCGCCTTCTCGGCGGCCGACGCATCGTGACACCGCCCGAGCAGGCGCAGCACGTCGTCATCGAAGCTCTGAACGCCTACCGAGAACCGGGTGACCCCGGAGTCATGAAGGCGCGCGGCGAGCTCCGGAGCGCTCGTGTCGGGGTTGGTCTCGACCGTGACCTCGGCGTCCGGGCGTACGTTGGCGATGCTCCGGAGGTTCCCGAGGATGCCCCCGAGTCCGTCGCCCAGCGTGGTCGGTGTCCCACCTCCCACATAGAGCGACACGACATCGTCGAGTATGCCGAGCGCTGCCCAGTGCCTCGCCGCCTCCCCGACCGCCCACGCGAAATACTCCGGCTCCTCCGGAGTCACGTCGCAGACAGGCTGGGAGTGGAAGTCGCAGTACGCGCACTTCAGCACGCAGAACGGGACATGCACGTAGAGCGAGACGGGGCCGAGCTTTCCCGGGTCGCGGGAGAGGACCGTATCGGCGGCCTTACTCATCGACCTTGAGGATCGCCATGAACGCCTCCTGCGGCACGTCGACGGCACCCACCGACTTCATGCGCTTCTTGCCCTTCTTCTGCTTCTCGATGAGCTTACGCTTGCGGGTGATGTCGCCGCCGTAGCACTTGGCGAGCACGTCTTTACGCTTCGCCCGCACCGTCTCCCGTGCGAGTATCTTACCGCCGATGGCCGCCTGTATCGGCACCTCGAACATCTGCCGAGGGATGATCTCGCGCAGCTTCTCGGTGAGCACCTTGCCCCGCGCGTACGCCTTCTCGCGGTGCACGATGAACGACAGCGCGTCCACCGGCTTGCCGGCGAGCAGGATGTCGAGCTTGACGAGGTTGCTCGGCCGGTAGCCGATGTACTCGTAGTCGAGGCTCGCGTACCCGCGCGTGCGGCTCTTGAGCTGGTCGAAGAAGTCCATGATGAGTTCGGACAGCGGGGTCTCGTAGTGCATCTCGACCGTCGTGACCGAGAGGTACTGCATGTCCTTGAAGGTCGAGCGCCGTCCCTCGGCAAGCTCCATCACCTGCCCGACGTAATCAGGCGGCACGAGCACGGTCGCCTTGAGGTACGGTTCCTCGACCCGCTCGATGGCGCCGGGCTCGGGCATGTCCTGTGGCGAGTGGACGATGACCTGCTCGCCGTTGGTCTTGTACACGTGGTATTCGACGCTCGGCGCGGTGGCGAGCAGGTCGAGGTCGAACTCGCGCTCGAGGCGTTCCTTGATGACCTCCATGTGGAGCAGGCCGAGGAACCCGACTCTGAACCCGAACCCGAGCGCGTGGCTCGACTCCGGGTCGTAGACGAGCGCGGGGTCGTTGAGTTTGAGCTTGTCGAGCGCGTCGCGCAGGTCGGGGTATTGGTCGCCGTCGATCGGATAGAGACCCGTGTAGACCATCGGCTTGACCTCGCGGTAGCCGGGAAGCGGCTCGGTGGCGCCATGCCGGGCGAGCGTGACCGTGTCGCCGACCTGGACGAGCGCAGGGTCCTTCAGGCCGGTGATGAGGTAGCCGACCTCGCCCACGGCAAGCTCGTCGACTGGCAGGTTCGCCGGACGACGGACTCCCACCTCCTCGACGTCGGTGACGACGTCGGTGGCCATCATGCGCACCTTCATGTTCTTGCGCACAGAACCGTCGATGACCCGGATGAGGGCGACGACGCCACGGTACGTATCGAAGTACGAGTCGAAGATGAGCGCCTTCAGCGGCGCGTCGGGGTCACCAACCGGATGCGGGACCCGCCGTATGACGGCCTCGAGCGCCTCGCGTACCCCCTCACCCGTCTTACCGCTCGCGAGCACGGCTTCGTCGGCAGGGATGGCGAGACCTTCCTCGATCTCGTGGCGCACCCGCTCGGGCTCGGCCGCGGGAAGGTCGATCTTGTTGATGAGCGGGATGATCTCGAGATCGGCGTTCATCGCCATCATGGCGTTGGCGACGGTCTGCGCCTCGACTCCCTGTGCCGCGTCGACGACGAGGATGACGCCTTCGCACGCTTGCAGCGATCGCGACACCTCGTAGGTGAAGTCGACGTGTCCCGGCGTGTCGATGAGGTTGAGCTGGTACGTCTCGCCGTCATCGGCCTCGTAGAGGACGCGTACCGCTTGCGCCTTGATGGTGATGCCGCGTTCGCGCTCGATATCCATCGAGTCGAGGACCTGCTCGACCATGTCGCGGTCGGCCACGGTGTGCGTCAGCTCGAGGACCCGGTCTGCGAGCGTGGACTTGCCGTGGTCGATGTGCGCGATGATCGAGAAGTTCCTGATGTGGGTGGGGTCGCTCATATCTGCGAAAGTGTAGCAGGGCGGGCCGAGGAGCGTTGACATTTCTGTGCGTGGCGCACGGACGGGCTGCAGACCGGCCGAGGAAACCGGCTGCGGGCGTCTTGGCCACCAGGCCAGGGGTATGATAGACTTTGCCGGTTCGTCGTCAGCCCCCACTGCGACGGGCACCACGTTCGGATCAGGAGAGGAACCGTATCAGTGGCCAACATCAAGAGCCAGAAGAAGCGCGTGCTGACCAATGCGAAGGCGCACGACCGCAACAAGACGGTCAAGTCCGCCGTCAAGACCGCGGTGAAGAAGGTCGATGCGGCGATCGAAGCCGGTGACAAGGACGCGGCCGCCCAAGCTGCCAACGCGGCGTCACGCCTGCTCGACAAGGCGGCGAGCAAGGGTGTCATCCACAAGAACCAGGCCGCCAACCGTAAGTCGAGCATCACGAAGCGGGTCAACAGCACCGGTGCCTAGTCGTCACAGACCGTGATGACCCACCGTTCGAATGCGAGCCGGGCCTCCCGGTTCGTTTTCATTTCCGCCTCGGCGTTGGCGGCTCCGCGAAGCGCGTCGACGAGCTCGGCAGGCGTGAATCGCTCCGCCTGACGCACGAGCGTGCGTGCCTGCCAGTCTCGCACGCCCACCTCGCTCATGATCGCTCCGAGGCCGACACCCCCGCCACTCCTGCTCGACAGTGCCGCGACCGACACGAGGTTGCGGATGTGGCGCACGCTCAGCGCATGGATCCCGTGTATCGATTCGCCCTCGTCGAGGAGAGCGGCCAGCCGCCGCAGCGCGGTCCTGCCATCACGTCCACCGAGCGCGTCGATGAATTCGAACACGGAAGTGGGCGCGGTGGTCGACATCACCTGTTCGACCTCGGCGCGCGACAAGGTGTCCTCGTCGCCGGTGAACGCTACGATCTTGTCGATCTCGATCGACAGGCGGCGCAGGTCGTGTCCCACGGCGCGGACCAGGACCTCGGCCGCATCCAAGCCTATCCGCTTGCCACGCTCGGCGAACAGGTCGATCACCCGGCGCGGGTACTCGCTCTTGCGCGGCGACTTGAACTCCGATGCGCCACCCAGGGCGTCGATGGCCTTATAGATGCGCAAGTTCTTCGCGAGCTTCGCTGCGACGAGCACGAGAACGGTCTCGGTGTTGGGGTCCGCAGTGTAGTCAGCGAGTGTGTTGAGGGCGTCGGTGGACATGCGATCGGCCCTGCGCACGATGACGAGGCGGCGCTCGGACATGAACGGCAGCGTGTTCGCGGCAGCGACGATCGCGTCGACGTCCGCCGTGTCCCCGTCGAACGTAGACAGGTTGTAGTCGAGGTCTGCTACCTCGGCCAGCCGCTTCTTCAGCCGTTCGACGGCCTGCTCCAAGAGCAGGTCCTCCGAGCCGTGGATGAGGTAGACGGGCTTGAGGTCTGAAAGTGTCGCGGACATGAGCCTCCGGTCTGCGTGCGGGTCTGCGTGCGGTCGCGCGCCCAAGCGAGGCGATCCGCCCCGCCGCGGCACCGATTGTCGCATACGGCGGCGGATCGGAGACAGACCTCGCGCCGGTGACCGAGTAACCGTGGTCCCCGATGCGCACCGTGATGTCGCCGCTTAGGTCGGTACGCAACGTGCGCACGCCGTGGCGATCGAGCATCTCGATGACAGTCGCCGACGGATGACCGTGGTCGTTACCCTCCCCTACGCTCACGAGCGCGAACGTGGGGGCCCAGGCCTCGAGAGCCCCCTCGGTGAGACCGTTCGCGCTGCCGTGGTGCGGGACCTTCAAGACGTCGACCCTCTCGAGCGACCCTGCGGCCCCGAGGCGCGAGAGAGCCACCTCCTCGGCATCGCCGGTGAGGACCGCCCGGAACCCGCCTCGCTCGAGAAGCATGATGATGCTCGTGTCGTTGGTGCGAAGCGACGGTTCGGGGCCCGGCGGCCAGAGGACGGTGAGCGTCGTCGAGCCCACGCGGAACACGTCACCGCCGACCGTGGTGCGGACACCGTCGCGAGGCGAGAGTCGCTCGACCGCCGTCTCGCATGCGGTGAAAGCGTCCTCCTCGGCAACGGCAGGCACGACGACCATGTCGACGCGCGCCAGCCCGACCAGCCCTGCGAGCCCGGCGGTGTGATCGGCGTGATCGTGTGTCAGGACCACCGCGTCGATACGGCGGACGCCGTGCCGCGTGATCGCGGTCCGGAGGACACCGGGGTCCGGGCCGGTGTCGATGAGGACGTGGCTCTTCCCGTCACGCACGAGGATGGCGTCCCCCTGCCCCACATCGAGCACCACGAGTTCCGCGACGTTGCCGGGCAGCCACCACACGCCCGCCATGAGGAGTGTCCCGAGCAAGGCGGCAGCGACGGCGACCCAGCGAGCGCTCCGGCGGTCCCGGGGTTGCGGCCAGCGCCACCACACGAGCGCCATCACGCAGGCGAGAAGTGCACCGAGCGCGCTCGCGTCGGCGTCGAGTCCCACCGCTGCCCCCGGGATACGCGCGAATGCGCCGGCGGCGCCGGTCACCCCGGACAGCGGCAGGGCTGCGAGGCGCAACACGCCCTCACCCACGGGTGCGACGACCGAGCCCACGAGACCACCGACGACCCCTATCGCGAGCCCAACGGTCAACAGCGGAAGCGCGACCGCGTTGGCCACCGGCGCGACGAGTGAGAAGATCCCGAACGTCGGAACGGCTACAGGCGCGGTCGCGACCTGTGCGACGAGCGTGACCGCGAGCGCGGACGCAGCGAGCCTTGCCCGCCTCCCCATCGCCGCCTCGGCCCAGCGCGCGGCGAGCGACGCGAAGAGGATGAGGCCGCCCACCGCGCTCACCGACAGTTGGAATCCGATGTCGAACGCCACCACCGGGTCCGAGAGGAGCATGGCGCTGGCTGCCACGGACAGGGCCGCGAGCCCGTCCCCGCGTCTGCCTGTCGCCTGGGCGGCACCGGCGACGCACCCCATGACGAGCGCGCGCGTCGCCGAGGTCTGGACGCCGCTCACGACGACGTAGGCCATGCCGACCAGCGCGACGGCGAGCACGCGCGCGACGAGTCCGCCCCGCGCCATGGCCGCGAGTCGACCCGCGCCCAGCGCGAGGATCCCGAGATGCGTCCCGCTCACCGCGAGCAGGTGGGACAGCCCGCATATGCGCAGGTCGTCCTCGGCGGCCGACCCCCTGACTCGTGACCGGTCGCCGATCAGGACACCCTGGAGGACGTCTCCGCCGCTCCCTTCGACGCGCGCACACAGCGCGCGGACCCGCTCCCGGACGGGTGCGGCATGACCGGTCAGACCCCGTGCCCACCCGGCGTCCCTGACCGCGGTGGCTCGCACCGATGCGACCTCTGCGCGACGGTGCGAGCGCCGCGTCCACTCATCGGCGGGGTCCACCGATCGCACTACTCCGCTCACCGAGACCCGCCGCGATGCGGGCGGCGGCTCGCTCTCCGGTCCCACCATGACGCGGACCACGGCGTGCGAGGACCCGTCGACCCGGACGAGCACCTGGCTGCCACGCGCTCCGGCGACGGGATCGCGCATGACGGTGCCGTGCACGCTCGTCGCGCCATCCATGCGTGCCCGCACGTCGTAGAGGCTCGCCCACCGCAGGCCTCCGAGCCCGAGGCCGAGCGTGGCACCGCACGCCAGCAACATCCCCACCACGACCGCCGAGCGCCAGCGCCGACGCGCCCCGACGGCAGTGGCCGCTCCCGTCCCGAGCGCCCCGGCAAGGCCGGCCCAGCCGAGGAGCACACAACGCCCGGCACCGGTGCTCCAGAGGTGCCACGCGAACGCCTCGGCGCACACGATGCCTGTCCACAGGCTCGCGCACCACCACGCCAGCACCGGGATGGCCGGCCGTGTGACGGAACTCCTCATCGGACCGTGATGAGATCGCGCAGCGCTTCGAACTTCTTATCGCCGATGCCCGATACGCGCATGAGGTCCTCGGGCGATGCGAACGGGCCGTTGGCCTCGCGGTCGGCCACGATCTTGCCCGCGGTCGCGGGGCCGACCCCGGGGAGAGCGACCAACTCGCTTTCGCTGGCGCGGTTGATGTCGACGAGTCCGCCTGCGGACGCGCCAGGCGACAGACCCGCCGCGCCCCCACCCGCTGCCGCGGCGGCTCCGGCCACGCTCCCGCTGTCGACCTCCTCGCGGCTCGGGACGTAGACCTGCTCGCCGTCCTCGAGGGTGCGAGCGAGGTTCACGGCGTCGACGCACGCGCCCTCCACGGGACCTCCGGCGACCGCGAGCGCATCCCCCGCCCGTGCGCCGCTCGGCATCTCGTAGAGGCCCGGACGGATGACGGCGCCGGCCACGTGGACCCACACCGTCGCCGGTGGCGCGTCCCCGCCGCCGGAGTCCCCCGGTGACTCGGCCTCCTCGATATCCTCGGACACAACCGCTCGCGCCTCGAACGCGAACTCCTCTGCCGGGCGGTGCGCCAGGAAGCGCCATGCTCCCGCGACCACTGCGAGCGTCACGAGAACGCATATGCCTACGGCGAGGTGGGGCGACACCCCTGACAAGCCGGCACGGCGGGCGAGACCGTCGAACGCAGAGGATCTGTCGGTGCTCTCGTGGCCGGTAGGCTCGAACACGGACGACGCCCGTTCCTCCTCGTGGCGGAGGGGACGCCGTCACTGATAGGGACACTTCGTGTGCCCTATCGAACCACACCGCTCCTAACCGGAACCTACCGGGCTCTTACTTCACCACGACGCTCACGAGCTTGCCGGGCACGACCACGACCTTGGCGACGTCCTTGCCCTCGACGTGAGCTGCCACGACGTCGAGCGCCGCGGCTTTCACGTCGTCTTCCGCCGCGTCGGCAGCCACGGTGACGCGTCCGCGAACCTTGCCGTTGACCTGCACGGCCATCTCGACCTCCTCGGCAGCCGCGGCCGCCGGGTCGAACTCGGGCCATGGCTGCCGGTGCACCGACCCGTCCCCGCCGAGGACCGCACGCCACAGCTCCTCGGCCATGTGCGGCACGTAGGGGGCGAGCAGGAGCGTGAGGTTGCGCGCGACGGCGGCCATGAGCGCCGCGTCCCGCTCGCCGGCGGCAACGGCGTTGCGATAGTCGTACGCGGCGTTGGTGAGCTCCATCATCGCCGCGATCGACGTGTTGAGGCTGAAGCGCGCGATGTCGTCGGTGACCTTGCCGATGACCCGGTGCATCTCCCGGTTGAGCGTCTTGGCCGCCGGGCTGTCGAGCGTGAAACCGCCGGCGATATCACCTGCCGAGGACTCCTCGGCCACATCTGTCACGAGGCGCCACACGCGCCCGAGCCAGCGGAACATACCGTCGAGCCCGTCGAAGGACCACTCGAGGTCCTTGTCGGGTGGGGCCATGAAGAGGATGTAGGCGCGCAGGGCGTCTGCACCGTACTCGGCGATCATCTCCTCGGGAGCGACGACGTTGCCCTTCGACTTGCTCATGACGTCGCCGTCCTTGCGCACCATGCCTTGCGTGAGGAGGTTCGTGAACGGCTCGGAAAAGTCGATGAGGCCCAGATCGCGGAAGACTTTCGTGAAGAAACGCGAGTAGAGCAGGTGGAGGATGGCGTGCTCGATGCCGCCGATGTACTGGTCGACCGGCATCCAGTACGCAGCCTTGTCGTACTCCCAGATCGCCTCGTCGTTGCGCGCATCGCAGTAGCGCAGGTAGTACCACGACGAACACGTGAATGTGTCCATCGTGTCGGTCTCGCGCCGCGCGGCGCCGCCGCACGACGGACACGTCGTCTTGTAGAAGTCGGGCTTATCCGCAAGCGTCTCGCCCTTGGTGATGTCGACGTCGTCCGGCAGGCGCACCGGGAGATCGCCCTCGGGGACCGGCACGAGACCGCACGCGGGGCAGTGGATGGCCGGAATGGGGTTTCCCCAGTAGCGCTGGCGGCTGATGAGCCAGTCGCGCAGGCGGAAGTTGATCGAGAAGCGCCCCTGACCGTGGTCCTCGAGCCAGCGGGTGACCGCCGCCACGCCGATGCCGCCCTTGCCGGTGTGCATCCCGGTGAACGGGCCGGACTGCACCATGATACCAGGGCCGTCGTAGGCGCACTCCCACGTGACGTCGTCCAGCACGCGGTCTTGCGCGTCGGCGAGCTCTGTGGCGAGCGGGTCGTCCTCGGGCACGACGACCGGCGGGATGGGCAGGCCGTACTGGCGGGCGAACTCGAAGTCGCGCTGGTCACCGCAGGGTACCGCCATGACCGCGCCGGTGCCGTACTCCATGAGCACGTAGTCGGCGACCCATACCGGCACCTTCTCGCCGTTGACGGGGTTCACGACGTAGCGCCCGGTGAACGCGCCGGTCTTCTCGCGCTCCCCTGCCGCCCGCTCCACGGCGGTCTCGCGCGCTGCGGTGTCTACGACGCGCATCACGTCGGGCGCGTACTCTGTGCCGTGCACGATCTCGTGCACGAGCGGGTGTTCCGGCGCGAGCAGGAAGAACGTGCACCCGAAGAGCGTGTCGGGGCGCGTCGTGAAGACGGTGATCGTCTCGTCGGTCGGCTC
>SKMN01000040.1 GCA_007121015.1 Coriobacteriia bacterium | reverse complement strand
GGCGGTGCGCGCGAGGGCGAGGGCCGCGGCGGTCTCCTCGGCGGTGCGCGGCAGCGCGGGCGGAAGCGGGTCGGGGCGCTCGGCCTGAGGCATGAGTGCGGCCACGTGCTCCGCGCTCACGTACGTGCCGAGGTCGCCCTCGACGGTGCGCTTAGCGTGTGGCTGCGGGTCTGTGGCGATGGCGGCGAACTCAGGGCTGCCGTCGGTCACGGAATGCACGTCGGTGGTCGCGCCGCCTACGTCGACCACCACGAGGTCGCCGAGGGCCTCGGCGAGCGCTTCTGCGGCGAGCAGGACGGCGCCCGGCGTGGGGATGATGCGACCCGTGACCCACTCCGCGATGCGCTCCATGCCTGGCGCATGCGTGATGTGCTCCTCGAACGCGTCGTGGATGACCGCGCGCGCGGGCACGATGTCGAGCTCGTCGACGTCGGGGTAGACGTTTGGGGTCACACGGACGCGGAACCCCGCGTCCTCGAGCAGCGCCCGCGCCTCCCCCGCCACCGCCGAGTTGCCGCCGTAGACGACGATGGGGCGTGCCGTGAGCCGCGTGAGCAATGCAGCGTTGTGGAGCACGGTCTCGGTGTCGCCGCCCTCCACTCCCCCGGCGAGCAGTACCAAGCCCGGACGCGCCGCCTCGATCGCGTCGAGATCGGCGTCTCGCAGCCGGCCCGACGTCTGGTGCTCGACCACGCCGCCGGCGCCGAGCGCGGCCTCGCGCGCCGCCATCGCGGTCATCTTGGCGGTGAGCCCGTGCACCGTCATGCGGAGCCCGCCGGCTGCCGAGGAGGTCGCGAGCGTCACGCGCGGTGCGAGCGGGCCGGTCACGGCCTCGAGCTCGGCGCGGGCGGCATCGATGCCGAGTCCGACATCGCCCTCGGCCACCGTGGTCGCCGCGACGCCCTGGCCCAGGAGGCGGGGGGCCGCGGGCGCAGCAGCACCGCCGGGCGCTGCCGTTTCGTGCCCGTCCGCGGCCGCCAACCCGTCGAAGGCGCTCACGACCGTGGTCGTCGAGCCGATCTCGGCGACGAGCGCGTCGATGGGGCTGGGGTCACTCGGCATCGCGATCTCCCCATGCGGCCTCCCACTCGAACGGCAAGAGTCCAAGGACGCGCACGCCGTCTTCGAGCAGCGATCCGTAGAACGCCGGAGCCCTACTGCCGAGAGCCGCTGCCTCATGCCTGTCGTAGGCGATCACCGACAGAGAACGCCCCCAACGCCGGGAGAACTCAGCTCCGTCCTCGATCAGCGATCGCTCAAGGTGCTCCTTCGCTCCCGCATCCTTCACGACGACCACAACGTCGACATCGCTATCGGCGTTCTCCTCTCCCCTCGCGTGGCTGCCAAACAGCACGACCGACTCCGCCACGCTCTCGAACATCCCCCTCAGGTCGTCTTCGAGGATATCCGGGAGGGCTGACTCGAACTCGAACACAGGCTTAATCAGCTGCTCGACATAGGTGTTCTCCCGAACGAGCCAGTGCACGTTCGCACGACCGGCCGAGCTCGCCTTCACGAGACCATGATCAGCGAGTTCGCCGAGGGCCGTTGTGACGGCTGGCTGTGAGAGTCCCGTTCGGCGCGCGATCTGCGATGAATTCAGCGGGACGTCGCTGCGGTAAAGGACGCGCAACACCCGTACACGACTCCGTGTACCGAAGATGCGCTCGACTGGTGATGTGGCTTCCATGTACACAAAGTAATACTGTTCTTATCAAAAGTGAAGCTATCCATAAGGCCAATATCACTTTGGATGCTCATGCGGACCTGACTCACTCCCCCGCGCCGACCCACTCCCACACCGCCACGGCGAACTCGGCGAGCACCTCGACCTCGCGCAATGCTTCGTAGACCCTCGCCTGGTCGACGCCCGCATACTCGTGCACGAGCACGTTGCGCATCCCCGCGCACCGGGCGAGCTCGTTCGCCGATTCGTGAGAGAGCACCCCGATCCCCGCCAGAGCCACCACACCGTCCCGGTACGTCTCGAGCGGTCTGGCTCGGGACACGACCGCAATATGCGTCGAGACATCGAGCAGCGCCTGGATGGCGATGAGGAGCCGGTGTTCGAGCTCGTATCGAATTCCTTCGTTCTCGGCAGCTGCGAACCGCTCGAACGACTCCGGCATCCGCGCCTCGATCGCCTCGACCTCCGAGAGGAGCCGGTCGAGCCTCTCGCGCACCACCTCTCTATCGACGCCGGGCATGGCGATCCACCCTCTCGGTCAGGCGGCGGTCGAGCGTCCGCCTCAGCGCTGCCGAGTCCCGGTACTCGTTTGCCGCACGGATCTCGGCCTCTGCGGCCCGGCGGCTTCCCTCACCCCAGATGCGGCGGCCCTCGACGAGCGCTCGCTGCATGAGGACCGGGCTTGCCGCCGGAACCACCACGACGTCGACCCGCTCGACTCCGAGCGCCGAGGGAAGGCGCGCCACCAGATCGAGTTGCAGCTCCCAGCGGGCACCATCGTGGACGCCGGTCGCAGGGAGTACGGCGATGTCGATATCGGAGTACGGCCGCGCCTCGTCGCGCACTGCCGACCCGAACAACCACGCGGCCTCCACATCGTCGCGAGCGGCGAAGAACGCGCGAGCCAGCGCCGCGACTCCCTCGGCTTGGATCCGAGTACCGACCCAACCCGTCGTCTGTCCGTATGCAATGCCGGTCTCCTCAGCGAGTCCCGCATCCTGAGGGACCGCGATGGCCGCGTCGCCGATGAACTCCTCGAGTGCGCGGGCAATCAACCCGCTGCGTGTGTAGCGCTCGGCCTTCGCGAACGCATCGGCGTGCGACAGCACGTCTTCGGGAAGCGTGATGTTGAGCCGCTTGTACATGCGCAGATCATACCACACAGTGTGTATCAATGTGTATCGTTAGCGGGAGGGCCCTGAGGCGGTCACTCTCGCCCCCGCAGCGCCTTCACGATGAAGCTCGCGACATCGATACCCTTCGTCCTCCGCCCGAAACCGGCGTCCATCCCCCACGACCGCGCGAGCTCGTCGGTGACCTGCGTGCCGCCGCTGATGAGCAGCAGCTTCTCGCGCACGCCCTTCTCGGCAGCGAGGTCTGCGAGCTTCTGCATCATGATGCGGTGGATCTCGCCGTGGGTGATGATCGT
>SKMN01000084.1 GCA_007121015.1 Coriobacteriia bacterium | reverse complement strand
GGTGGCACGGCCGGTACTGGTCCATGACGTTGACGTAGGTGTCGCGCGAGATCTCCTCGGCGAGGAAGGTCATCACCTCAGGGGTGCCGGCGAGACCGCCTGGGAGCACGAGGTGGCGCACGAGGAGCCCCCTGCGGGCGATACCGCGATCGTCGAGTTCGAGGTCGCCCACCTGCCGGTGCATCTCGCGCAGCGCGGCGAACGCGAGCTCGGGGTAGTCGGCGGCCCCGCTCAGGCGTGCGGCGGTGGTAGGGTCGGCGTACTTCACGTCGGGCATGTACACGTCGACCACGCCGTCGAGCAGCGCCAGGGTCGCGAGCGACTCGTAGCCGCCGGTGTTCCACACGAGCGGCAGCTCGAGGCCGCGCGAGGCTGCGATATCGAGCGCTTCGAGTATCTGCGGCGCGAAGTGGGTGGGGCTCACGAGGTTCAGGTTCTCGCACCCGGTCCGCTGCATGTCGAGAAAGATGTCCGCCAGCTCGGCCGCAGACACGTCCTCCCCGTGGCCGAGCTGCGAGATGTCGTAGTTCTGGCAGAAGACGCAGTGCAGGTTGCACAACGTGAAGAACACCGTGCCCGACCCGCCCCGGCCCACGAGCGGCGGCTCCTCGCCGAAGTGCGGCCCGACGCTCGATACGCGCGCGAGCGCACCCGCGCGACACACACCCCGCTCGCCCGCGAGGCGGTCGACCGCGCACCCGTGCGGGCACACGTGGCACGTCGAGAGTCCCGTGAGAGCCTCTGCTGCACGCCGCGCGAGTTCGCCGCTCGCGTGCAGTTCGGGGTAGCGCGGGATCCTCACGCCGTTCGACACGTCGCCGCCACCCGCCTCAGTACGGCCAGCGCCAGTCGCGGATCTCGGGCATGTCCTCGCCGTACGTCGTGATGTACTCGCGGTGCTCGAACAGCTTGTCGCGCACGAACTGTCCCGCATAAGCGACCATGTGGCGTAGCTGCGGCACGCGCATCACCACGTCGTGGAACAGGTGGAACCGGTCGAGGTCGTTCAAGACGACCATGTCGAAGGGCGTGGTCGTGGTCCCCTCCTCCTTGAAGCCGCGCACGTGCAAGTTGCGGTGGTTGGTCCGCCGGTACGCAAGACGGTGGATGAGCCACGGGTACCCGTGGAACGCGAACACGATCGGCTTGTCGATGGTGAAGATAGCGTCGAACTCGCGATCGGTGAGCCCGTGCGGGTGCTCCTCGGCAGGCTGGAGCTTCATGAGGTTCACGACGTTGACGACGCGCACCTTCAAGTCCGGGAAGTGCTGGCGCAGCAGGTCGACCGCAGCGAGCGTCTCGACGGTCGGGACATCGCCGGCGCACGCCATGACGATGTCCGGCTCGCTACCCTTGTCGTTGCTCGCCCACTCCCAGATGCCCAGCCCGCTCGCGCAGTGCCGTGCGGCCGCTTCGACGCCGAGGAACTGCGGGGACGGCTGCTTGCCCGCGACGATGACGTTCACGTAGTCCCTGCTGCGCAGGCAGTGGTCGGCCACCGAGAGGAGCGTGTTGGCGTCGGGCGGCAGGTAGACGCGCACCACGTCGCCCTTCTTGTTGACGACGTTGTCGATGAAGCCGGGGTCCTGGTGCGTGAAGCCGTTGTGGTCCTGGCGCCACACGTGCGAGGAGAGCAGGATGTTGCACGAGGCGATGGGCGCGCGCCACTCGACCTCGTTCTTGGCCACTTTCAGCCACTTGGCGTGCTGGTTGAACATCGAGTCGATGATGTGCGCGAACGCCTCGTACGTGCTCATGAGGCCGTGGCGGCCGGTGAGCAGGTAGCCCTCGAGCCAGCCGAGACACGTGTGCTCGCTCAAGACCTCCATCACGCGACCGTCCGGCGCGAGATTACCGCCGTCGGCGTCGACGGGCAGGTACTCGGCGAGCCACGTCTTCTTGCTCACCTCGTAGACGGCATCGAGGCGGTTCGAGGCGGTCTCGTCGGGGCCGAAAAGCCGGAAGGTGTCCATGTTGGCGGCCATGATGTCGCGCAGGAAGCCGCCGAGCACCCGCGTGGCCTCGGCGAACTCGTGCCCCGGTTCGGCGACGGTCACCGCGTAATCGCGGTAGTCGGGCATGCGCAGGTCGTGGCGAAGAATCCCGCCGTTGGTGTGCGGGTTGTCTCCCATCCGCCGCTTACCCTCCGGCACGAACCGCAGTATCTCCGACCGAGGAGCCCCGTCCGCATCGAAGAGTTCCTCGGGCCGGTAGCTCTTGAGCCACTTCTCAAGCATCGCAAGCCGGTCGGGACGGTGCGCGACGTCGGCGAGCGGGACCTGGTGCGAACGCCAGTAGTCCTCGACCTGCTTCCCGTCGACCTCGGCCGGGCCGGTCCACCCCTTAGGCGAGCGAAGCACGATCATCGGCCAGGTGGGGCGCGTCATGCAGCCTTTGGCGCGGCACTTCTCCTGGAGGTCGCGTATCTCGGCGACGACCGTATCGAGCGTGGCGGCCATCGCCTGGTGCATCGCCTCGGGCTCGCTCCCCTCGACGAAGTACGGCTTCCACCCGTTGCCCACCAGATAGGCCTCGAGTTCGTCGTGGGGGATGCGCGCGAACACGGTGGGGTTGGCAATCTTGTAGCCGTTGAGGTGGAGGATGGGTAACACAGCGCCGTCGGTCACCGGGTTCAAGAACTTGTTCGAGTGCCACGCGGCGGCAAGCGGTCCCGTCTCGGCCTCGCCATCGCCGATGACGCACGCCACGATGAGGTCGGGATTGTCGAACGCCGCGCCGAACGCATGCGAGAGCGCGTAGCCGAGCTCGCCCCCCTCGTGGATCGAGCCGGGTGTCTCGGGAGCGGCGTGACTCGGCACCCCGCCCGGGAAGGAGAACTGCCTGAAGAGCTTCTGCATACCCTCCTCGTCGCGCGTCACGTCCGGGTAGTACTCGCTGTAGGAGCCCTCGAGCCACGTGTTCGCGCAGTTGGCCGGCCCGCCGTGCCCCGGGCCCGTGATGAAGATCATGTCGAGGTCGTCGCGTGAGATGACGCGGTTGAGGTGCGCATAGAGGAAGTTCAGCCCCGGCGTGGTGCCCCAGTGGCCGAGCAGCCGCGGCTTGATGTGGTGCAAACCGAGCGGCTCTCGCAGCAGCGGGTCGTCGAGCAGGTATATCTGGCCCACCGACAGGTAGTTGGCGGC
>SKMN01000020.1 GCA_007121015.1 Coriobacteriia bacterium | reverse complement strand
TCGTACGCCTCGAGCGCACGTGTGCGCGCCTCGGCGTGGTCGACCATCGGCCGCGGGTACGTCCGGCCGAGCGTCACGCCGGCCGCAGCCAGCACGTCTGCGGGCGCTTCGTGCGGCCGATGGACCCAGCGCGCGGGCATCTCGGCGAGTTCGGGTACCCAGTGGCGCACGTACGCGCCGTCCGGGTCGACCTTCGCGCCCTGGAGGGCGGGATTGAAGATGCGGAAGTAGGGAGCGGCGTCGGCCCCGCTGCCGGCGACCCACTGCCAGCTGAATGCGTTGACGGCGGTGTCGGCGTCGACGAGCGCATCGGCGAAGTGCACCTCGCCCTCCTGCCAGCGCACGAGGAGGTCCTTCGCGAGGAACGAGCCGGTGACGAGCCGCGCGCGGTTGTGCATCCACCCGGTCTGCGCGAGTTCGCGCATGCCGGCGTCGACGAGCGGGAAGCCGGTGCGGCCCTCCCGCCACGCCTCGATTCCTGCGGGGTCCTCGGCCCAGGGCATCGCCGAGAACTCCGAGCGCAGTGGCCTCTCGGCGAGGGTCGGGAAAGCGTGCATCACGTGGTAGGCGAATTCGCGCCACGTGAGCTGACGGACGAACACGCGTGCTGCGTCGGTGGCTGTCGAGCCGCCCGAGTCGGTAACGCCCGTCACCGCTGCGACCACCCGCCGTGGCGAGATCTCGCCGAACGCGAGGTGCGGGGAGAGGCGGCTCGTGCCGTCGAGGTCGGCGCGGTCGTGGGTGTCTGCGTAACCGGCTAGTGCGTCGCGTACGAAGGTGGCGAGTCGCGTGCGGGCTCCAGCCTCACCGGGCGTCCACCAGCGTGTGATGTCGGGTGCGTGCGGCGGTGCGTCGGGCTGCGGCGCGGTGGAGGGCCACTCGGCCGGTGCCGGGAGCGAGTCGGGCGGCGGCAGGATCTCGCGTGCCGCACCCGTCCCGACGGAGCGCGCCCACGCGCGGTGGTACGGCGTGAACACCCGATACGGGCCATCGTCACCGGTGCGCAGGGCGGGCGGGGGAGAGAGCAGCTGTCCTTCATGCACGTCGAGCCGCGCGCCAGCCTCTTCGAGTGCCTCGGCGACCGTGGTCTCCTCGGCCAGCGCGGACGACGTCCAGTCGCGCGTGCAGTGCACGTCACGCGCCCCCGTATCGCGTGCGAGTCGCGCGAGGGCACCGGCGGCGGGTCCGGAGACGACCGTGAGCCGTGAACCGCGCTCGCGCAACGACTCGTCGAGCGCACGCAGTGATGCGGCGAGCCACGCGCGCGAGGCGCGTCCGGGCGCGAACGGGTCGGGCGCACGGGCGCCGGACGCCGCTTCGGCGACGTACACCGGCACCACCGCGACACCTCTCTCGACCGCCGCGCTCAGCGCCTCGTTGTCGGCGAGACGCAGGTCCCGGCGAAACCACATAACAATCGGAGCGGACACGGATCACCTCCGAGGGGAATGTTCCCCAGTGGACGTCGGTTCGAAAGGAGTCTCCCGTGCCAGAGCTCATCACGCAGAAAGTGCCCGTCGGCATCAGCGCGTGCGTCTACTCGTGCCCCGTGCGCTACAACGGCAAGTCGTTCGATGCGCTGCGCACGCTCGGCCGCGAGAAGACGGACTTCTCGTTCACGCCGGTGTGTCCCGAGGTCATGGCCGGCCTCGGCGTGCCGAGGATGCCCGTCCACCTGACCGGATCGGGCCAGGAGGTGCTTGCCGGGCTCGCGCGGGTGAAGGACCGGCGTGGCCGGGACGTGGGCGAGCAGCTCGTCGCGGGCAGCCGCGTCTGCCTCGATGCCCTCGAGCGCGCGGGCGTGCGGGCGATGATCGTCAAGGAGGCCTCTCCCTCGTGCGGGGTGTTCAAGGCGCGTATCGGCAAGCGTCGGACCGAGCAGGTCGAGGGTTCGGGCGTGTTCGGGGCGATGCTCGTCGAGACCGGGTGGTTCCTCATCCCCGACTCCGCGCTCACCAACCCGCTCTTGTGGTGGGACTGGCGCCGTCGCCTCCACGCGTGGCTGTGGCTGACAGACCGCGAGATCGCGCGCGCCAAAGACCTCTACGACGCGTGGCACGTGGTGAAGTTCCTACTGCAGGAGACGTCGCGTCCGTTCGCCGACGCGATGGGACGCGAGCTCGCCGCGCTCCCCAAGAACCCGCCGACCGAGATGCTCGAGGCGGCGCGCAGGCAGATGCTCGAGGCGCTCCGGGCACCGTCGACCCGTCCACGGATCCGCCAGGCGCTCTGGAAGACCTACAAGAACGCGGCGAAGCACGGTAAGCTCGACGGGGTGGAGATGCACGACCTCACGGTCGATTCGCCTGAGGTGACCGCTAACATGATGCGCATCGTCGACGAGCTCACCAAGCTAGAGCGCATCAGTTTCGAGAACGATCTACTCTTTGGTACTAGTCCGGTGCTCGCGCGCGACGCGCGCCGGGTACGCGCCCGCGAGGTCGAGAACGATACGGCGGACAAGCCCGCGAGATCCGAGAAGGAGTGAGACGATGGACGCCCTCGACGCGATCATGACGCGGCGCTCGATCCGCCGCTACACTGGCGAGCCGGTGACTCCCGAGCAGGTCGAGGTGCTTCTGCGCGCCGCTATGGCGGCGCCTAGCGCCGGCAACCAGCAGCCGTGGCGCTTCGTCGTCATCACCGATAGCGAGACGCTCGCGATGGTCGGCGACACCAACCCGTACGCGGGCATGCTCGCCGACGCGGCGGTGGGCATCGTCGTCTGCGGCGATACCGTCAACCTCCGCCACCCTGTGATGTGGCAGCAGGACTGCTCGGCGGCCACTCAGAACATCCTGCTCGCGGCGCACGCCCAGGGTCTCGGCGCGGTGTGGCTCGGCTTCTACCCCAAGACCGAGCGCTCCATCCCGCTCAAGGCGCTCCTCGGCATGCCTGAGGCCGTCGAGCCGATGGCGGTGATCGCGATCGGCCGTCCCGCCGAGGAGAAGGGCCCCGCCGACCGCTACGACGCCGAGCTCGTCCACCACGAGCGCTGGTAGGTGGCGGTGGAGCCGGTCCTGTTGGCCGAGGAGATCCGCTTCGTCGGGCCTGCGTCGATCGGGTCGCCGGTCGTGCTCGACGGCGTGCGGTTCGCGGTGGGTGCGGGAGAGGTCGTCGACATCGGCGGGCCGAGCGGGGCTGGCAAGACCACGCTCTTGCGTGCCCTGGCGCGGTTGTTGCCGGATGCCACCGGTCATCTCGCTCTGCGCGGCGTGTCCGCCGATGAGATCGCTGCGGGGGAGTGGCGGCGGCGGGTGACGCTCCTGCCGCAGAAGGCCGCTCTGCGTCCCGGTACCGTGCGCGAGAACCTGCTGCTGCCGTGGACGCTCAAGCTCCGCGGTGAGGAGATGCCGCCCGCCGATGGCGCTCTCGCCGAGGCGCTCGCCGATGTGGCTCTCGGTGACATCGCTCTCGAACGTGATGGCTCGCGGCTCTCTGTCGGTCAGGCCGCGCGACTCGCACTCGCACGTACGGTGCTCACGCGACCGGAGGTCCTCCTGCTCGATGAGCCCGACGCCGCCCTCGACGACGACAGTGCCGCGCAGGTCGCGCAGATGACCGCGCGATTCGCGGCCGAGGGAGGCGCGGTCGTGCGCGTGCGACACCAGCGCATCGACGGGCATGCGACGCGGCGGCTGCGGTTGTCTGACGGGAACTTGAGCGAGGTGAGCGCGTGAACGAGCTCGCCGGCGGCGTCATCGCTATCGGCATTCCGCAGTTGCTGCTTTCGACGGGTTTCGTCGTGGTGGTGGGCATCATCTCCCTACGCCTCGCGCTCGGCCTCGAGAAGGACCTCGCGATAGCGACCGTCCGTACGTACCTGCAACTCATAGCGCTCGGCCTCGTCTTACGCTGGGTGTTCGGCATCGACAGCTGGATCTTGGTGATCGCGATCCTCCTGTTCATGATGGGGGCCGCTGCGCAGTCGATCATCAAGCGTGCGCCCGATGCGCCGCGCGGGATCCTTGGCAGTTCGATGATCACGATGCTGCTCACCGGCTTCACCGTGACGTTCGCGGTGACGGGACTCGTCGTGCAGGTCGAGCCGTGGTACGAGGCGCGCTACGTCATCCCTATCGCCGGGATGGTGCTCGGCAACTCGATGAACGGCATCGCGCTTTCGCTCGAGCGCACCTTCGCCGACCTCGACGCGCGCGCAGACGAGGTACTTGCGCTCGTGGCGCTCGGCGCGACACCGTGGGAGGCTGCGGCACCGAGCGTGCGCGTCGCTATCCGCGCCGGACTCATCCCCACGATCAACGCGATGGCGGCCGCTGGCATCGTCTTCATCCCCGGCATGATGACCGGTCAGGTGCTCGCCGGCGCCGACCCTCTGGCGGCATCGTTCTACCAGATCGTCATCATGCTCATGGTGTCTGCCGCGACCGCCATCGGTGCCGTGCTCGCGGTGATGCTGTCGTACCGGCGACGGTTCTCAGCCGAGGGAGTCTACCTCGAGAGAGGATACCGGGACGAGTGAAGCGGGCGCAGAGGCGTCTGGCCACAAGACACGAAGGCAGCATGCCGTAGGGGCGATACCCTGCCCGGCAGGTTGCCTCGGCGAGGCCCTGCTCGTATCATTCGTGGGACACGCCAGCGGCGGACCGGTAGACCGCCCGACGAGGAGACCGATGACGGGGTTCGAACTGTATCTCAAGCGCAACGCGAAGCGCTTCGACGCGTACCTCGCCACGTTCTTCGAGAACGGCGCCCACGCCGACATGCGCCGGTACCTCTACGAACCGGTCGCCCGCTTCACCGCCAACGCCGGCAAGCGCCACCGCCCGCTCATCTGCTTGCTCGCGTGCGAGGCCGTGGGCGGCGACCCGGAGCGCGCGAAGCCCTCGGCCGCCGCCATCGAGCACTTCCACACCGCAGCGCTCATCCACGACGATATCGAGGACTCTTCGCTCACCCGCCGCGACGAGCCGTGCATGCACGTCGCCGAGGGCGAGGGCGTGGCAATCAACGCGGGCGACCTCGCGCTCTCGCTCGTGTGCGGCACCGTCGTCCACGACGACGGGCTCGACGACGTCACCAAGCTGCGCGTGCTCGCCGAGCTCGTCGACATGACCACGCGCACCATCGAAGGTCAGGCGCTCGACATCGGTTGGGCGCGCGACGACCGCTTCGACCTCGATGTCGATGACTACCTGCTCATGGCGCGCCACAAGACGGCGTTCTACTCGGGCGGCGTGCCGCTTGCGGTGGGCGCGATCGTCGGCGGTGGCACCGAGGAGCAGGTCGCAGCGCTCCGCGAGTTCGGTATGGCCGCGGGACTTGCGTTCCAGATCCAAGACGACGTACTCAACCTCGTGGGCACCCGGGAGTCCACCAAGAAGGACTTCCGCTCCGACATCACCGAGGGCAAGCGCACGCTCGTCGCGGTGCACGCGCTCCAGCACTCGCCGCGCCGCGAGCGGCTGCTCGAGATCCTCTCGGCCCGCGCAAAAGACTCGGCGGTGCTCGCGGAGGCGGTCGACATCATGGACGAGGCGGGCTCGATCGAGTACGCGAACGAGTACGCCGAGCGCCTCATCGTCGAGGCGAAGTCGACGCTCGAGGGCGTGCTGCCCAAGAGCAAGGCGCGCGGACTCCTCCTCGGCATGGCCGACTTCTTCGTCAAGCGGAGCAGCTAGGTCGTGACCCCTGACGCCGCCCGATCCCACTCGCCCTGGCTCGTCATCGGCGTCTTCATGGCTCTCGGGGTCTGCAAGGTGGCGCTCGCCAGATGGTTGGCGTTCGGCGACGCGAACGTGGCCCGCTTGCTCGTGCTCGAGATACCGCCGGTCATGCTCCTCGTCACCGCGGTGGCCCTCGTGTCGGCCCGGCGGCGGTTCGGCGCCCTGTTCGCGCTCGACGCGGCACTCTCGGTCATGCTCTTCTCGATGGTCGTTTACGCCGCGTATCACGGACGTATGCCGGTGCCGCACTCACTCGTGTTCCTCGGCCAGGTCGGAGCCGTGAGCGATAACATCGCGGGACTCCTATCGCCGGTGCAGCTGCTCTTCTTCGCGGACCTGCCGGTGCTCGCGGCGTGGCGTGTCCGGGCGGGAGGTCACGCGTTCGCCGGTCTGACGCCCGTTCGCACGCTGGCTGCCATGCTTGCCGTGTCGCTCGCGTTCTTCGGGGTGCACGTCGGTGTCGGGTTGGCCGATGAGCCGACGGCCCGGGCGATGCTCGGCGCGAAGAGGGGACTCTTCGCGCAGCAGGTCGTCGAGGGGGTAGCCGGCTCGCGTACCGCTAGCGTGGACGACATCGACATCGCCGACCCCGAGGCCGTACAGGCGCTCATCGCGGACCTCAAAGGTGTCGCGCCGGTCCCGTCAGACGCGGACGGGGTACCGGAGCTCTTCGGGGTGGCCGAGGGCCGCCACGTCATCGTCGTGCTCTTCGAGTCGCTCCAGCCCTTCGCGATAGGTGCGACGATGGGGGACGCTCAGGTGACGCCCGCCCTCGACACGCTCCTCGAAGAGGCGTTCTACTGGCCGAACATGTACTTCCAGATGGGGCCGGGCAACACGTCGGACGCCGAGTACATCATCCACACCTCGCTTTACCCGCTCGAGTTCCAGGCGGTGTCCGCCGCCTTCGGGGACCGGAAGATCCCGAGTATGCCGAGGCTGCTCGGCGAGCACGGTTACACGACGCTCACGTTCCACGCGAACGACGTGACGTTCTGGAACCGGGACGACCTCTACCCGGCGCTCGGCTTCGACGTCATCTACGACCTCGATCACTTCGACGACTCCGAGATCATCATGATGGGACCGTCGGACGACATGCTCTACGAGACGACCGCCGAGGTCCTCGCCGAGCGGCATGCCGCCGGCGAGCTGCTGTACGCATCGGTCCTCACGCTTACGAGTCACACGCCGTTCGAGATGCCCGAGAACCGCATCCCCTTCGAGCTGTCGGCCGAGCTGGACGATACCGGCTTCGGGCGCTACCTGGAGTCGGTTGGCTACGCGGACCGTGCACTCGGACGCTTCGTCGCGTCGCTCGAGGAGGCCGGGGTCCTCGAGGAGAGCGTGCTCGTCATCGTGGGGGATCACCTCGGACCGCAGTACCGGCACATGACAGCGCCCGAGCGGGAGCTGATGGACGCCATCCTCGGCCGTCCGCACGAGTGGCCCGACCGTCTCACCGTCCCGATGCTCGTCGTGGCCCCTGGCATCACCGACGCTCGCGTCTTCGACCAGCCGAGCGGTCACGTCGACATCATGCCCACGCTCGCGAACCTGCTCGGGGTGCCCCTCGTCGACCACGTGCACTTCGGCCAGGACCTCCTGAACCCCACCGCCCAGCTCCTCGGCATCAGGTACTACGAGCCGCTCGGTACCTACATAGACGACGAGGCGATCTTCCGCCCGGGCGATGCGCCCGACCGGCCGACGGCGGCATGGCATCCGGTGACGCGCGACCCGCTCCCGGATCCCGAGTACCACGGGCGCCGGGACGCCGTTGCGCGCGTCGTCGAGTTGCAACGCCTCTCCGACGCCTACCTCGAGTTCCTCCCGCGCCGGTAGGGCGCGCGGATGGCAAGACGGCGTCCGTGATGCGATCGGCGCACGGTTCGGGTATCTAGAGAGGGACCGTTCGCGCGAAGTCACCGAGGAGTGCGATATGCGATCAGTACGCGTGTCCGACCGGATCGACTGGGTCGGCGTCATCGATTGGAACCTGCGCGACTTCCACGGCTACGAGACGCCGCGCGGCAGCACCTACAACGCCTACCTCGTGCGCGGCGAAGACAAGACTGCGCTCATCGATACCGTCAAGGGCCCGTTCGTGGGCGAGCTCCTCGCGCGCGTGGCCTCGGTCATCGACCCTGCTGAGATCGACCTGATCGTCGTCAACCACGTCGAGCCCGACCACAACGGGGGCTTGCGTGACGTCATGGCTGCGATGCCCAACGCTCGCGTGGTCGCGTCGCGATCGGGCGTGGCGGGTGTGGCCGAGTACCACGACGGCCTCCAGGTCGAGGCCGCCGGCGCCGACGACGTCATCGATCTCGGCGGCTGCACACTGCGCTTCCTGCCGATGCCCATGGTGCACTGGCCCGACTCGATGTTCACGTACTGCGCCGAGGAACGCGTACTCATGCCCAACGATGCGTTCGGGCAGCACATGGCCTCGGCCGAACGCTTCGCCGACGAGGTCGGCCTCGATCTCGCACTCGAGGAACTCACCGTCTACTACGCGAACATCCTCATGCCGCTCGGCAAACAGGTGGCCAAAGCGGTGGAGAAGGTCGTGGCGACCGGGTGGGAGATCGAGACTATCGCGCCGAGCCACGGGGTCATCTGGCGCGGGGAGGCGCTCGGCGCCGTTCTCGACGCATACGGCCGTCTGACCGTCGGTGAGACGCGCGAGAAGGTTGTCGTCGCGTTCTCGACGATGTGGGGCTCGACCGACATCCTCGCCCGCGCGGTGGCTGACGGGGTGGCTGCGCAAGGTGTCGAGGTGGCCGTGTTCGACCTGGCGGCGAGCCCGGTCGCGGGCGTGACGCGACACCTGCTCGACGCTCGGGCGCTGCTCGTGGGCTCGCCCACGCTCCACCACGGCATGCTCTACCGGGTGGCGGGCTACCTGCAGTACCTGGCCGGCCTCAAGCCCACGGGCAAGATCGGCGGCGCGTTCGGCAGTTACGGGTGGTCGAGCGGCGCGTGCAAGCAGATTATCGGACGGCTCGAGGCAATCGGCTTCGAACTGCCCTTCGAGCCGTACACACAGAAGTACCGGCCCTCTGCGGAGGAGATCGCCGCGGCGCGCGAGTGGGGAGCGCAGTACGCGCGCGCCGTGCGCGAGATGGGGTAGGGTCGTGCGTGTCGGTCGCATCGCCAGTGTCTTCCTTGAATGGACGCCTCGTGAGCATCAAGGCGCTCTTCCTTAACTGTACGCTCAAGCCCTCACCGCAGACGTCGAACACTCAGGCGCTCATCGACAAGGTGGCGGGGCTCCTCGGCGAGCTTGGCGTCGCATCGGAGACGGTCCGCGTCGTCGATCACCACGTGAGGTTCGGGGTGTCGTCAGACGAGGGCGCGGGCGACGAGTGGCCGGCCATCCTGCGTCGTATCAAGGCCGCCGACATCCTCGTGATCGCCATGCCGATCTGGTTCGGCGTGCGCTCATCGGTCGCGCAACTCGTGCTCGAGCGCCTCGACGGCACGTACGCCGAGAGCGATCCTGGAACCGGCCAGTACCCGCTGTACGGGAAGGTCGCCGGCGTCATCGTCACCGGCAACGAAGACGGAGCGCACGACTGCTGTGCGAACACGCTCTTCAACCTGTCGCACCTCGGTTGCCTCGTGCCTCCCAACGTCGATTGCTATTGGGTGGGCGACGCCGGTCCCGGACCGAGCTACATCGAGGCGGGTGGGGATGCGCACCTCTACACGAACCGTACCGCACGCTATATGGCTCACAACCTGCTATGGGGTGTGCAGGCGATCAGGGCGAACCCGATCGGGACCGATCTCTCTGCCCTCGATGCCGAGGCACGCGCTGTCAGCCGCTGACCCGGGCTGATGGGTCCGACTGGAGGAGGACCGGTGAGCCATCCACGAGCGATAAGCCGCACGCGGACGGAGGTCTGGAGGGCCTGGGGGGTCGCTGCGATGCTGATGGGTGCCGTCGTGCTTCTCGGAGGGTGCGGCGTCTCGGATGCCCCCGAGGAGCGGACCGAGGCCGAAGAAGAGGCCCGCGAGTTCGAGAGGTTCGACCTGGCAACCGACACGTCCAAGCGCATCGTCGAACTCGATGAGTTCATCTCCGGTGGACCGCCCAAGGACGGGATTCCTGCGCTCACCGACCCGCTCTTCGACGCGCTCGACGAGTCCACGATCCCCGACGATGTCTTCGGGGTGCTCGTCGAGATCGACGATGATGTCCGCTTCTACCCCTACAACGTCTTGGTGTGGCACGAGATCGTTAACGAGGTAGTGGGCGGCAGAGCGATCGCAGTGACGTTTTGACCGCTCTGCGGCTCGGCGCTCGTCTTCGACCGCACCGTCGACGACGAAGTGCTCGAGTTCGGTGTGAGCGGGCTGCTCCACGAATCGAACCTGGTGATGTACGACCGGCAGACCGAGTCGCTGTGGTCGCAATCCCTCGGCAAGGCGCTCGTCGGCGACTACGTAGGTGTCGAACTCGACCTGGTGAGCGCGCAGTTCATGACGGTCGGCGAGGTCAGAGAGGTCGTGCCCGATGCCATCATCCTTTCCGAGGAGACCGGCTACGCGCGCGATTACCGGCGAAACCCATACGCTGGCTACGAGGAGACCGAACGGCTCATAGCACCCGTCACCCGCAGCGACGCACGACTCCCGGCCAAGACGATCATGTACGTCTTCCGTATCCCCGACGGCCCTGCGGTCGCGGTGGAGCGAGACGGGCTACCGAGCGGTGTGCACTCTACCGAGATCGAGGGCGCGGATGTCGTGCTCGAGCACGATGGGGTGCGCACGTCCGTGATGGTCGACGGAGCCGAGAAACCCGTCTATCTCGAGATGTGGTTCTCCTTCGTCACGCAGCACGGCGAGAATGGCGAGTTGTGGGAGTTAGGAGTAGAGCCCCGCGAGTGAGCGACTCTGAGCGGGCGGACGTATCGGTGTGCGTCGAAAACCGACCCCGATCACCGGCTCTTTGCGCCGGGACGAAGGAATCCCCGGAAGGCGCGGGTGACGACCGGCATGACGATCCACGTCATGAGCGCCACTGTGAGCGCTGTGGTGACGGCAGTGCGCAGCGGCACTGGCCACCCTTCGACCGGCACTCCGATCGTGTAGGCGACGGCAAGTACCGTCGGATAGAGGCCGAGCCAGGTGAGCAGCGCCTGCTTCCAGACCTTTGGCGGAGCTCCGCCGGCGCATGACGGGTCGTCGAACCAGTACTCGAGTCCTGTTGCCATCTGGACGTTGGGGTCACCGGCGACCAGATGGTGCGCCGCATCGGTCCAGCGCTGGCGTTCGGGTGACTGTTGCCACGCATCGAAGTGCTCGCGCGTGTCGAATCGGTAGACGATCGTGTGTGCGCCGTTTGGACTCGCCGGGCGTATGTAGCCTGCGCCGAGGTGTCCCGGGAACCGGGCGGCCTCCGCTGTGATGCCGTGCACCCACTCCGCGAACTCCGCGTCGCGCCCCGGCGCCACGTGTCGTGAGATCGCGACCGTCACCGACTTGTCTCCCCGTGTACCCGCTTCGGTCATCCCTCACGTCACCTCGACGATGTGTCCGCTACGAAACGGCGTTCCACTCTCGATACCCATGCGGCGCCATAAGGCTTCTGGCAGCCCGATGTCGGCCAGGTACAGCGGCCGCACAGCGGAAAAGGCTTGCTTTGGGAAGCGCAAATGTGAGCGTCGCGAAAGGCTCGACGGCGCCTTCGAAACCCAACCCGGATGGCAGGTCGAGTGAGGCAGCGTGGTGTTGCGACGCGTGGCGAGGTGATCCGCCTCGGCCATCTGCGCGACGGAAAGCCAGAGAAGGGGACAGAAGCGGCCACGCCAGGGAGGACCACGGTTCGGGTGGGACGGGTAGCGATGGTTATGACCTCCGTGTCTGACGGTTGGGCGACGGCGAGCGTGCCCTCCGTGAGTTCGTACCCCATGATGTGGTGCGAGCGATCTCTCTCGCATGAGGTGCTCCAGGTGCGAGCATGCTTGCCCCCCTCTCCTGACAGTATGCGCGGTCGACTTTGTTATCATTAGCGACCTGGCCTCCGGGGTGTCGGCAACGAAGGCGCGTGGCGGGCGAGCTCCTACAGCCGGAAGGGCGTCCTGACGATGGCGGATCTCCCCAGCGCGCTCACGGAACGGCGACCGCGGGGATCTCCTGGGAGGGGAGGAGTGGCGCGTGGAAGATGACATGAAGGTCCATCTCTACGACCGCGCGGTAGACCTCTACTTGCATGAAGACAAGCTCAACTGGGTCAAGCTGAACAACCTCTTCTACGTCTCCGGCGGTCTGCTCGCGATCCTCGGGTTCACGTTGGACCTCGAAGGCGGGCTGTTCCCGCTCACTTCGAGCGACGCGGTCCTGGTTCTCGCGGTCTCAGCCGGTGGTCTCCTCACGTGCTTCGTGTTCGGGGTGGCGCTGCATTACGGTGTCAAATACCTCGGCACTCGGAAGGAGGCTGTCATGCGGCTCGAGAGGTGCCTCACGGACGACCGCAACTGCTGGGTGGTGACGCCCCGGAGTGGGGACGGAGGCGGTTTGCGCACGTCGCCTACGTCGATGTTGTTGCGCCTGACACCGTACCTCATGGCGGCGGGATGGTCTTCGCTTGCCGTGTTGGCGCTTCTGGCGTGAGCGTCGGGTGATTCTCCGGTGACCGGAAGCGTGCCACACGTTGATGTCCGCATCATGGGAACCGCTGATTCATACGAGGTTGCCGGCTTGCACGCGGCTAGTTGGCGCGAGATCTACACTGGCATCGCGAGTGATGACTACCTCACTGAAGACCTGGAATCTGATCGGCTGCGGTTCTGGAACAAGAGACTCGCGTCGCCTCACACCGATGAGCAGGGATGGATCGCCTCGATCGGCGACCATCCCGTCGGCTTCGTCTACGTCCTCGGAGATGCGCACCCGCTGTGGGGCACGAGGATCCACAATCTGCATGTAGCTCGACACGCGCGGGGACGGGGCGTGGCAAAGGAACTGATCTGGCACGCCTGCGAATGGATCGCGGCCACCAGCAGCGTCCACGGTGTGTGGTTGTGGGTCTACGCTGAGAATCGCTCAGCAGTCAGCTTCTATGAGAGCATCGGCGGAGTATCGGTAGAGCAGGAGATGCGTGTCGTGCCTGGGGGCGGTGAGGCCCGTGGAATCCGATACGCGTGGCCGAGTGCGGGAGAGCTTCAGGAGCGGATCGGCCGCTCCGGCGCTCGCGGGGAACGGTAGCCGTTGAGGGCGAGGTGCCACCGTTCGTACGCGCAGCGGTCGCGATCGAGTCTGTCGGCGCACTGCGGGCGCTGTCGCCACGGTGGCTGGTTACGCTCTGCCGCGCTACCCGTCCCACCGCCTGAGTAACTGGGCGTTCGCGGCGACGATCACGGTGCTCGCCGACATGAAGACCGCTCCCAGCGCTGGCGTGAGCACGACGCCCCATGCTGCGAGCGCGCCCGCCGCCAACGGTATCGCGAAGATGTTGTAGCCGGCAGCCCACCACAGGTTCTGCAACATCTTGCGATATGTCGCGCGCGAAAGAGTCACGATCCGCGGGATGTCGCGGGGATCGGAGCGCACGAGGACGATGTCACCGGCTTCCACGGCCACGTCGGTGCCCGCCCCGATCGCGATGCCGACGTCGGCTGTCGCGAGCGCGGGTGCGTCGTTCACGCCATCGCCCACCATCGCCACGCGCTTGCCCTCCTGCTGCAGCCGCATGATCGCAGCAGCCTTGTCTTCCGGCAGGACCTCCGCGAAGACCGTGTCGATCCCGAGCTCCTCTGCGACCGCATCGGCTACAGCCTGCGCATCACCGGTGAGCATCGCGACCTCGATGTCGCGGTCGTGCAGTGCTTCCACTGCGGCACGGCTCTCCTCGCGTACGGCGTCCGCCACCGCGAACACGGCACGTGCGGTCCCGTCCGCGTCGAGCAGGTAGATGGCAGCCTGGCCGCGTTGCGCCGCTTGTTCGGCGGCCTCGCGCAGACCGGCGTCGCGGGAGGCGCCATCTTCGTCTTCCAGCAGCGCGGATCCGCCGAGGCGGTACGCGTTCCCGCGGACTGTTGCGGTGACGCCACGCCCGGGAAGCGAGCGGAAGTCCTCGGCCCGGGGAACCTCGACGTCGCGTTCCTCGGCGGACTTCACGATTCCCCGGGCGATGGGGTGCTGGGAGTCGGATTCGACGGCGGCGGCGATGGCGAGCGCTTCTTCCTCGGACACGCCGTCGGCGGTCGTCATGCTCACGACGCGGAACTCGCCCATCGTGAGCGTGCCCGTCTTGTCGAACACCACCACGTCGATGGTCCGGGCCGCCTCCAGCCCCCGGCGGTCCCGGACGAGCAGCCCGTTGCGTGCGCCGAGCGTGGTGGAGATCGCGACGACGAGCGGCACCGCGAGGCCGAGCGCATGGGGACAGGCGATGACGAGCACCGTGACCGTCCTGACGACCGCGAAGTCGACCGCGGCACCGATAATGCGCCAGGAAGCGAACGTCACGAGTCCAGCAGCGATAGCGACGCCGGTGAGCAGTCGTGCGGCGCGATCGGCGAGGTGCTGGGTGCGTGACTTGGAGGACTGCGCGTCTGCGACGAGTCGCATGATGCCGGAGAGTTTCGTTTCGTCGCCGGTCCTGCTCACTTCGATGCGGAGCGAACCCGCACCGTTGATGGTGCCCGCGATGGCCTCGTCGCCCGGACCCTTGTCGACGGGACGCGATTCGCCGGTGACCATCGCCTCGTTCACGTCGCTCTCGCCGGACGTGACGGTGCCGTCGACGGGGACGCTCTCGCCCGGGCGCACGAGCACCGTGTCGCCGTCGCGCAACTCGCTCACGGCGATACGCTCCTCGCCGTCATCGGTGATGCGGGTCGCGGTGTCGGGCAGGAGCTTCGCCAGCTCGTCGAGCGCACCCTGGGCCTGGGTGATCGAGCGCATCTCGATCCAGTGGCCGAGGAGCATGACCGTGACGAGTGTGGCGAGTTCCCACCAGAGGGACTCGGCCACGATGATGCCCAGGTCCACCACCCAGGAGAAGACGAACGCGACGATGATGGCGAGCGAGATGAGCGTCATCATCCCGGGTGCGCGGTCGCGAAGCTCGCGTGCTGCGCCCTGGATGAACACGCGACCGCCATAGAGGAACACCACCGTCCCGCCTACGAGCGGAATCCATTCCGACCCCGCGAACACGGGGGCGCGATAGCCGAGGAGCTCCTGGATGTGTGTCGACCAGTAGACGACCGGCACGGTGAGCGCGAGCGAGAGCCAGAACTTGCGCCGGAACATCTCGGTCGAGTGCCCCTCGTGGCGGTCGTGTGACGCCTGCCCGGACTGTTCCTTATGCCCCGCTTCGCCCGTATGGTCGTCGTGCACCCTCGTTCCTCCTCGTGCGCGCACAGCAGGCGATGCCCATCGTCACGGGTTGCCCGCGCACGCACCTCGACAGCGCTCCTCATGATGTGTATCGCCAGTTCGCTGCCTCTTCAATCGGCCGGCGAGATGCGCGTGATATCGTGTGTGAGGGTCTACCTCGCAGTTCGGCGCCGATCGTGGAGAGGCGGTAGCGTGCGCAATCGGGCTCGGAGCATCACCGGTCGCCTCGTGCTGCTGATCGTCATCGTCTACGTGGCGAGTTCGGTAGCGCTCGTTGCGCTCGTCAGGGACCAGCTGCGTGAGCACGTCCTGGCTGACGCGCGCGACAGGGCCGACCTGCTGATCACCCGGAACCTGGCGATACACAGCTACTTCAACCATGAGCTCAAGCCCGAGCTGTTCGGGCTGACGGACCCCGTCCTCGACGACGGCTCGTTCGAGCCCTCGTGGATGTCGTCGACGTACGCTGTCCGCAGGATCGCCAGCTACGCGGACACCGGTTCGGGAGCCTACTACTACAAGGAGTGCGCGATCGATGCGCGCAGTCCGGAGAACGAAGCCGACACGTACGAGGCCGAGTTCCTGCGGGCGCTGAACGCGGACCCGGTACTCGAGGAACGCGCGGGCGTTCGGGCGGTCGACGGGGAGCAGGTCTTCTACCTGCTCAAGCGTGGCGAGGTGATGGAAGAGCAGTGCCTCCTGTGTCACAGCACGCCTGACGTAGCTCCTGCGGAGCTCGTCGCCTACTACGGTCCTGACCGCAGCTTCGGACGCGAGGTGGGCGAGGTGGCCTCGGCCCTCTCGATACGCATACCGCTCGAGGTGGCTTACGCTGGTGCTGACGGGGTCGCGATCCGCCTCTCCGGTATGCTCCTCGGCCTTCTCCTCGTGACGCTTGCGGTCATGTTCGCCTTCGCCCGCAGAGAGGTCATCCGTCCGCTCGCACTGGTGGGGGCGAGCGCGCGCGAGATCGCGTCCGGGACCCGGCCGCTCAGGGACGGAGTCCGGGCGAGCGGGCCCAGCGAGATACGGGAGTTGGCCGGGACGATCGATGAACTCGCACTCGAGATCGACCGGCGCATCACGGAACTCGAGGCAGCGAACGCGCAGGTAGTGGCCGCCAACGCTGCCCGGGACAGGTTCCTCGCCAACCTGAGTCACGAATTGCGCACGCCGCTCAACTCGGTCATCGGGTTCGCCGGAACGATGAAGCAAGAGTTGGCAGGCCCTCTCACCGCAGAGCAGCGGACACAGCTCGACATGATCGCGAACTCCGGACGTCATCTCCTCGGCCTCGTCGAGGAGCTGCTCGAGTACTCTGCGCTCGATGCCGGGGTCGAGCGGGTCACGGTCAGCCGGTTCAAGCCGTGCGAGACGGTCGTGGGCGTCGTGGGGCTGTTCCAGCCGGCCGCTGCGGAGAGGGGACTCGAGCTCGAGGCCGGTCCGTGCGTCCACGATCACGAAGCGCACACCGACCGGTCCAAAGTCGAGCAGATACTCATCAACCTGGTGGGTAACGCGGTCAAGTTCGCGGAGCACGGCACGGTCACCGTCTCTCCATCGCTGGAGGGGGACGTGTTGCGCATCGACGTCGCGGATGCGGGACCCGGCATCCCGCCCGACCGCCTTGACGCCGTGTTCGAGGAGTTCACGCAGGTGCGCACGGGCGATGTCGCGAAGCCGACCGGGACGGGGCTCGGCCTGGCGATATCGCGCGCCCACGCACGCCTCCTCGGCGGAGACATAACCGTTGAGAGCGTCGTGGGCGCAGGTTCGACCTTCACGCTGCGTATCCCGCTTCGGTACCCGGATGCGAGTACAACTGACGCACCGATCGCCGAAAAGGACCGCCCGGGCGGCGACGGCCCGGTCGGCTAGCGCGGGCACTCGCCCTCTACGCCTCTCCACGCCTCCACTGCACGAGCGCCTCGACCGCGCCTTCGATCGAGAGCGCCGGCGCCGGCGCGTCGGGCTCCGCGCGCTTGAGTTCGGTGAACAGCTCGGCGAGTATCGGTGGCTTGATGTTGCCGGCGGCCAACAGGTCCGCCTGGCTGAAGACCTGCTCGGGCGTACCCGAGAACACGATCGCGCCGCCCGGCGCGAGGACGTAGGCGTACTCGGCCATCTCGGGCACCGAGTCGATGTCGTGTGTCGACATGACCACCGTGGTACCTCGCTCGGCAGATATCCGCTCGATCAGGCCGATGAAGGCTGCTCTCGACGTGGGATCGAGTCCCTCGAACGGTTCGTCGAGCACGAGGAGCTCGGGTTCCATAACGAGCGCGCCGGCAAGCGCGACTTTGCGCTTCTCTCCCCCGGAAAGGTTGTGCGGCACGCGGTCGCGCAGATGAGGTATGCCGAGGAGTTCGAGCGTCTCGTCGACACGCCCGGCCACCACCTCCTCGGCCATGCCGTACTGGCGGGGCGAGAACGCGACGTCGTCGGCGACGGTGGGCGCGAGGAGCTGCTCGTCGACGTTCTGCAACACGACGCCTATGCGCTTGCGGATCTTGGGCCACGCCCGCGCCGGGTCCTCGCCGAACACGCGCACCTCGCCCTCATGGCTCTTGAGCAGGCCGAGGAGGTGGTAGATGAGGGTGGTCTTGCCCGAACCGTTCGGGCCGAGCACCGCGACGCGGGTGCCGCGCTCTACCACGAAGTCGAGCCCGCAGAGGTGCACCGTGGTGCCGTCCTCGTAGGAGTGGCGCACGCAGCTCACGTGCACGACCGGCGAGTCGTTCGTGGTGGGGCGCGATGTCGGACGGAACCCGTTCATGCGCTGCGCCTGCGGGCGATCAGGGCGAGCGCGAGCCCGAGCACGGGCACGACTGGCACGACCCAGCTGAACGGGTTGAGCGTCTGCCACTCGACGCGCCATGTGATCGAGACGGCGAGGAGCGTGAGTGCGCCTGTCAGCAATGCGGCGTCGGTCGGAAGCGACGCACTCCTCGGCAAGGTGACGCGCAAGCGGCCTTCGTAGCCGCGCATCCGCATGATGTCGTAGGAGCGCTGCGAGAGGTCGAATGCGTAGAGGAGCAGTCCGCCGAGCGCGCGGGTCGTGGCCCGGGCCGCACGTACCGGGTGTCCTGCTCTGATCCCCGAGCGGAGCCGGGCCGCTGTGAGCAGGTTGCCGAACTTCTCCAGAAGCAAGAAGAGCGACCGGTACGTCATGAGGAGGGCATCGCCGACGATACCGGGAACGATGCGCTGCAGGGGAGCGAAGATGTACGGGTACGGGGTGGTCAGCACCACTATCACGGCTCCGAGCGCAGCGGTCGTCGCCTTGAGGACGATGACCACGCCCCCAAGGAGGCTCGTAGCGGCGCTGAACGCGAAGATGAGCGCGAACATGGCCGGATATATCGCGAGCGATGCTGCGAGTCTGCTGTCGAGGCGAGCGGACACCGCGACCGCGACGAGAGCTATTGTCAGCGATCCGACCACGAGGACGTTCCAGCTCACGATGACCGCGGCGAGCACCGTGGCGAACGCCAGCAGCTTGCTCTTGGGCGAGACGCGGTGGAGCCACGAATCGCCGAGTGTGGCCGAGCTGTCGATCCGGCCGATGTGCACTAGTGACCTCCCGACTCATCCCCGGGTATGGGGGACTTGTCCTCGGCGAGCGCGCCTTCGAACACCATGCGGGGACGTACGCCGGCGACATAGCCGATGATACCCGCTGTCACGAGCGCCTCGATAAGCCAGCCGATGGGTCCGAGCGTGTAGACGACGGCGGCGAAGCGGCCTACCGACAGGTAGCGCTCGGAGTCGGCCGCAACCTCGTCGTCGTGGTGGTCTTCGTCGTCGTAGTGGTGGGCTTCGTAGTCGTTGTCGTGGTCGTGCCCGTCGTCGTGATCGTGATCGTGGTCGTGATCGTGGTCGTGTCCACCCCCGAACAAGCCGATCTCGAACACGCCGTGCTCGAATGGGTCCTCGAACCGCAGCGTCGCCGGGTCGAGCGCGCCGGTCTCGTGCGCCGCCGCATCGACCGCTCCGCCGATCCACACGATCCCCACGACGAACGTCGTCGTGATGGCGAGCGTCACGACGGTCGCAAGCCCGGCGCCGAGAGCTGCGCGAGGGCGTCCGATGGCGCGGAGCACGGCGTGGAAGAGCGCCCAGCCGATCACCATCTCGGCGCCTATCACCATCGTGTTCAGTCCGAGGACGGTCACGCCACCGTGACCGAGCATAGCGAGGATGAGGCCCACGATGAACGCCGTGACGACCGACAGAGCGGGACCGAGCAGTATCCCGCCGATCACCGAGAGGTTGATGTGATAGGCGATAGGTACGATCTCCGATGACATGCCTACGATCATGAGCGCGGCAACCACGCCTACCAAGGGCACCTTGCGCCGAGCGCCCGAGCGCGATGCGAGCACGCCTGCTGCGCCTACCATGGCGAGGGCCACGGCCCAGCCGGCGACCCAGAGCCAGACGGGGAGGACGCCGTCGGGAATGTGAATGTGAGACATGGGCAGATCAGCTCCTTGGCAGTTCGCTGGCGGGCGAGACCTCCGTGGCGCATCCGGCGCACAATCCGTACAACGTCAGCTCGTGGGCGGTCACGACGAATCCTTCGGTGCCGTGAAGAGGCGGCACGTCATCGAGCGGACAGGTCGCGTGGGCGACGAGGCCACACCCCGTACATACGAGGTGGTGGTGGTGGCCGTCCGCGGTGCACCTCACGTACAATGCGCTCTCGTCCCGGGTGCCCACGCGCTCCACGGCGTGCGCCGCCTCCATGGCGGCGACGGCCCGGTATACGGTCGCGATGCCGACGCTCGGCGCGAGCGCACGGACCTCGGCCACGAGGTCGTCGATCGTGAACGCGCGTCCTAACCGGTCGACCGCCGAGGCGATGACCCGCCGAGGAGCGGTCACGCGTCCGCGTCCATAGTGAGAATGATTATCACTTGTGCTCATGTGTGCATGGTACCACCGCAGAGCGCCGCTCAAACGGCACGATCGCGATGCAATCGGGTACGATGATGTCTAGCCCGTGTCTCGGACGATGGGGAGGATGCACCGGTGAACCTCGGACAGATCACTGCGTTCGTCAAGGTCGTCGAGAACGGCTCGTTCTCAGCGGCCGCGCGTGACCTGGGCGTGTCGCAGCCTGCGGTGACCATGCAGGTGCAAGGCCTTGAGGCCGACCTCGGCGTGACACTCTTCGACCGCTCCTATCGCAAGGTCGAACTCACCGAGTCCGGACGGACGCTCCTTCCGCACGCACGCCGCGTGCTCGTGGACCTCGAGGCGGCGAGGGAGGACATCTCGCGTCTCTCGGAGACCGTCACCGGCAGGCTTTCCATCGCTGCGAGCACCACTCCCGGGCAGTACGTGCTGCCACGCCTCCTCGGCTCGTTCCTGAAGCAGTATCCCGAGGTGAGCGTTTCGCTCGCGGTCGCCGACACTACCGAGATCGTCGCCGCCGTCGCCTCGGGCGAGGTGCACCTCGGTATGGCCGGCGCCGTGGTGAAAGGTGCGCGGGTCGAGTTCGAGAAGCTCGGTACCGATAGCATCGTGATGCTCTGCCCGAAGGACCACCCGTTCGCCACTGCAGACTCGGTCGCTGCCGATGACGTCGTCCGCGAACCGTTCGTCATGCGCGAAGAAGGCTCGGGTACCCGGCAGGTGGCGGAGCAGGCCCTGCGCGATGTAGGGATCGACCCCGCCGAGTTGCGCGTGTTGACCGAACTCGGAACGGGAGAGGCGATACTGAACGCCGTCGAGGGCGGCATGGGGCTGGGAATGGTGAGTTCGTGGGTGGCGGAGAAGGCGCTCGAGCTGGGGACGGTCGCCACGGTGCCGCTTGCGGGGTTCCCGGCCTCTCGGCCACTGTACCTCGTCATGTCCCGCGCGACCCCGACGCGCGCATCCGAGGAGTTCGTCACCTACCTGCGCGAGCACGTCGGCAGGTAGTGGGCGGGGGATTCCCCCACGGACACCCGCGGGGTATCCCCGTCGCGCACGGAGCTTCCGCGGCGCCATCGTGATGGTGAAACAGTTCATCACGATGGGGGGCGGGATACCCATGGCACCGTACATCAGACCTCCGGAGGCGACCCTCTACCGGCTTGCACTCTACGATTGCCACCTCGGCGAGACGATCCGTTCTGGCGAGGAGGACCGCCTGCTGACGTCGTCGGACATCGCGGGGGATCTCGGTATCCGAGAAACGACCGTACGCAGGGACCTGTCATACGTGGCCGGGAACGGCAGGCGCGGCATCGGGTACCGGCTCTACGGGCTTCACTCCGCGATCCAGGAGTGCCTCGGCTTGCGTGAGGACTACCCGGTGGTACGCATCGGTACGGCCACCATGCTTCAAGCACTCGAGATGCTCATCCCGGCGGATTCGTATGGCGTGAGTTCGGTCGCTTACTTCTCCGAGCTCCCCGAAGAAGTGGGTATCGTCGTTGGCGAGCGTCAGGTGGCCCACGTGACCGAACTGCCGAACCTCGACCCTGACCTGGACGCGCAGATCGCCCTCGTCGCGTGCTCCAAGACGTGGCTCGAACCTGTGCTCGAACTTCTGCTCGAAGCGGGCATCACCGGAGCGTTCGTGCTCACGCCCAAGGTCAGGCTTGCGGTGCCCGATGGGATGTCCGTCCGCCACCTCAGGATGCCGTGCGACATGAAGACGCTCGCACACACCTGCGCGGCGAGGGGGCAGACACCGATGAGTATCACCGTGGGAGAGCCGGCACGTTCGTGGCCGGTCACCGCGGCCGCACGGTAGGCGGCGGGCTTGAGCGAGACGCCCGCTGTACGGTATGGTCTTGCATACGGCTGCAGATGAGGCGGCCCCATATATCTCCGAGTCCGGACGTCCTACAGCCCAACCGAGCGGGCCACGGATGCCGGACCGATAGGGTGAGGACGGGAAACCTCCTCGCCTCCCGGTGGAAAGGAGACGCACTATGCTCGAGTATCGCTTTGGGTCCGCCGTCTTCCGGCGGGCCGTCCCCGTTCTTCTGGTCAGTGTCGTCGCGCTGCTGCTTGTCGCGTGCGCCGACGGCGAGCCGCGACCCACGCCTGACGACGCCGCGGCTCCCGAACCGGTCGAGGTCACCAACGTCGTCATAGCCTCGACCACGTCGACGGAGGACTCAGGCCTGTTCGGTGCGCTCGTCCCGGCGTTCGAGGACGCACACCCGCAGTATCGCGTGAGCGTGGTCGCGGTCGGCACGGGTCAGGCGCTCGAGATCGGTCGCAACAAGGACGCCGACGTCGTGCTCGTGCATGCCAAGGCCGACGAGGAGACGTTCGTCGCCGAGGGCTACGGCGAGGAGCGTCTCGACGTCATGTACAACGACTTCGTGCTTGTCGGGCCCCCAGCCGACCCGGCGGGGATCGCCGGCCGCACCGACGCTGCCGCAGCCTTCTCGACCATCGCCGCCGGCGAGCACGCGTTCGTCTCCCGCGGTGACGATTCGGGCACGCACAAGAAAGAGATGAGCATCTGGGACGCGACGGGAATCGGCGCGTCCGGCCCCTGGTACCTCTCGGTGGGGCAGGGGATGGGAGACGTGTTGACGATGGCCTCGGAGGTCGAGGCGTACACGCTCGCCGACCGTGGCACGTACCTCGCCATGCGCGAGAGGCTCGAACTCGCCGTGCACGTCGAGGGCGACGAGCGCCTCTTCAACCCCTACGGCGTCATAGTCGTGACGGATGCCTCGAACCTCGATGGCGCCCGAGCATTCGCGGCGTGGATCGTCTCAGCCGAGGCCCAGGAGATCATCCGGACCTTTGGTGTGGACGCCTACGGCGAACCGCTGTTCGTGCCTGACGCCGAGTAGCCGGAGGGACGCGGACCGTGGCGGTGTTCATCGAGGCGATCGTGACGGCGGTGAGGCTGATGGCCGAGGGCTCTCCGGAGCTCTGGAACATCATCGGCGTCACGTTCCACGTCGCCCTCGTGTCCACCACGTTCGGGATCGTCCTCGGTGCGCCCATGGGGTTCGTGATGGGCGCGTCCCGCTTCCGCGGCAGGAGCGTCCTCATCGCGCTCACGAACACCGCCATGGCCGTGCCCCCCGTCGTCATCGGCCTCGTCGTCATGATGGTCCTCTCCCGCCAGGGCCCGCTCGGGCCGCTCGGCTTGCTCTACACGGTCGACGCGATGTCGATCGCCCAGACGCTCATCGCGGCGCCGATCATCGCGGGCCTCACGTCCGCCGCGGTCGCATCGGTGCCGTACAAACTTCGCCTACAGGCGCGCTCGCTCGGCGCGTCGCGCGTACACGAGGCGTTCCTGACCCTCAAGGAAGCGCGCCTCGGAGTCGTCGCCGCCGTGGCGGCCGGGTTCGGTGCGGTCGTGCGCGGTGTGGGTGCCGTGCTGATGGTGGGCGGCAACATCGAGGGCCAGACCCGCGTGCTCACCACGGCGATCGTGCAGGAGGCGCGCCGCGGGGACTTCGGACTCGCGCTCGCTCTCGGCGTCATCCTCATGACGATCACGTTCGGCCTGAACGGCCTCATCACGTGGTACCAGCACGCCGGCGAGCGGTGGGAGCGGGGTGCGAACGCATGACGGCCTACACCTCCACTGCAGGCCTCGCATTGAGGGCCGAGAACGTCAGCAAGAGCTACGGCAAGCGGGTCGTCCTCGACATAGACCACGTCGAGCTGAGTCCAGGCGAGACGCTCGCGCTCCTCGGCCCGTCGGGGGCGGGTAAGTCGACGCTACTCGCGATCCTCGGCCTGCTCGAGAAGCCCGACAGCGGGCAGGTATTCCTCGACGGCCGTCCGGTGAGTGCCCGGGACCGCGGTGCGCGCATGCAGATGGCCGCGGCGTTCCAGAGCCCGTACCTGTTCAAGGGCACCATCGCCGAGAACGTGGCGTACGGACTCAAGCTGAGAGGCGTGTCGCGCGCGAAGCGCTCCGCGGCGGTGGCCGAGGTGCTCGAGCGCGTGGGCCTCGGTGGGTGGGAGGGCCGCTCGGCGCTCACGCTTTCCGGCGGCGAGGCGCAGCGGGTGGCGCTCGCTCGCGCGCTCGTGCTCAAGCCGCGCGTGCTTCTGCTCGACGAGCCGCTTTCCTCGCTCGACCCGCTCATCAAGAGTCGGCTGTCGCAGGACTTCGCGCGCATCATCCACGAGGACAAGATGACCACCGTCTACGTCACGCATGATCAGAACGAGGCGATGGCGGTGGCCGACAGCATGATCGTGATGCGCGACGGCCGCGCGGCCGCCTCCGGCCACGTCGAGGACGTCATGGGCCTGCCCCCCGACGAGTGGACGGCGACCTTCCTCGGCTCCGAGGCGCCTCTGCGCGGTGTCGTGACCACATCGGCCGAGGGCTTGCTCGGGGTGGACCTGGGCGGCCCGGTCGTCTACTCGACCGGCGAACTGGCGCCTGGAACGCACGTGATCGCGGGGGTACGTCCGGAAGACGTGCTGCTCTTCGAGGCCGGCACCGAGATACCGCGCTCCTCTGCGCGCAACCGCTTCGACGGCACCGTCGTCGCCCTGCGACTCTGGGGCGTGATGTACCACCTCGTGCTCGACATCGGCGGGGCACGGGTCGCTTCGCACGTGTCGCGTTCCTCGGTGCGCGAGATGGAGATCGCGGAAGGCTCCTCCGTACAGGTCGTCTTCAAGGCGACGGCGGTCCGCGTGAGGCCGGATGTCGCCGGAAGTGGGATGATGGAGGCATGAGGATGACCGATGGTCTGCCGATAACCGCAGCAGTGCTTGCGGGCGGGCGCTCGATGCGGATGGGCATCGACAAGACGTTGCTGCCGGTGGACGGTGAGACGCTCGTCGCCCGCGTCGTCTCGGCGGTCGGTGAGGTCTGCGCCCATACGATGGTCGTGACCAATCGCCCCGAGGCACTCGAGGACGCCGGACTGCCGGCGACGGTGCGCGTCGTCACCGACGAGGTGCCGTACCAGGGCCCGCTCGGCGGTCTCGTGACCGCGCTCGCCGAGGCGCCTGACGAGTGGGTGCTCGCCGTCGCGGCGGACATGCCGCACCTCTCGCCCGCCGTCGTCCGCGCGCTGTGGGAGGCGCGCGATCAGGCACAGGTCGTCGTGCCGGTGGGTGATAAAGGGCCCGAGCCGCTGCTCGCGCTGTACTCGACGAGCGTGTTGCCCGCCGCACGCAAGGTGCTCGAGACCGGCCGCCGCCGCCTAGTCGCGCTCTTCTCGGAGGTCGATGTCGTCGAGGTGCCTCTCGGTTCACTTCGCGATGTCGACCCCGATCTCGCGAGTTTCGTGAACGTCAACACCCCCGAGGAGCTCGCCGAGGTGCGCGAAGGCGCCGCGCCCGCTGCTCTCGCGACACCCGAGGAGCGTCCCGACGTCGATCGGGTGCACGTGTCGGTGGTCGAGGTCGGCACGCGCCGCCCGCGCGGGATGCCGTCGGAGCGTCCCGTCACCCTCTACATGAACGACGTCGAGGTCGCCACCGTGCAGGCCACTCCCGACGACCTCGAGGAGATGGCGGTCGGGTTCATGGTCGCCGAGGGTCTGCTTGCCGACCGCGAGGCGTTCCGCTCGGCCGATGTGGACCACAAGCGCGGTCTCGTCTACGTGACGACCGCTGAAGAAGTCCCCGACGACATGGTGTACAAGACACGCTACGTCACGAGCGGGTGCGGTAAAGGCGTGACGTTCTCCTCGGTAGGACACGCCAAGGGACTTGAGAGGATAGAGAGCGACGTGCGGGTCGCAAGCAGCCAGCTCTACGATCTCGTGGGGCAACTGGCGCGTGCCGCGAGCGCGTACCGCGAGACGGGAGGCATGCACGCGTGCGGGCTCGGGCGTGACGGCGAGCTCGTGATCGTGCGTGAGGACGTCGGGCGCCACAACGCGCTCGACAAGCTCCTCGGCCGAGCGTGGATCGACCGGATCCCCGTTCGCGATGCGGTACTGGTGACCACCGGACGCGTCTCGTACGAGATGGCGGTGAAGGCCGCCAAGGCGCGCGTGCCGGTCGTGGTGTCCCGGACCGCAGTCACCGACCTCGCCGCGGAGATCGCCGGTGAGCTCGGCATCACGATGGCGGGGTACGCCCGCGGTGGAAAGATGACCGTGTACACGCACCCCGAGCGGGTGATCGCGTCACCGATCCCGGACGAGGAGGACCGCCGATGAGTAACGTCATGTCCGTCGAGGAGGCGCGCGAGAGGGTCTTCGCTCGCTGCCGCGTACTCGAGACCGAGGAGGTGCCGCTGCTCGAGTCGCTCGGGCGCGTGCTCGCTCATGACGCGGTCTCCGACATCGACGTCGCACCGTTCGACAACTCGGCGATGGACGGGTACGCGCTGCACGCGGCCGACCTTGCTGGCGCCTCGCCAGACGCGCCGGTCACGCTCGACGTCGTTTCGCATATCGGGGCCGGCGATCACTCGGAACTCGAGGTCGCACCCGGTCAGGCGGCACGCATCATGACGGGCGCCGCGATGCCCCCGGGCGCGGACTCCGTCGTGATGGTCGAGTTCACCGAGGCCGGAGAGGCCGATGGCGGCGCAGGTGGCACTGTGCGCATCATGCGCGAGCCGATGCTCGGCGAGCACATCCGCCGTCGCGGCGAGGAGGTTGTCGCCGGCGACGTGGTGCTCGCGAAGGGCGAGGTCATCGGGGCCGCGGGCGTGGGGCTACTCGCATCGACCGGTCATGCGAGCGTCACCGTCCACCGCCGCCCGCGTGTCGCGGTGATCTCGACCGGCGACGAGCTCGTCGAGGTCGCCGAGCTGCCCGGACCTGGCAAGATCCGCAACTCGAACAGTTACTCGATCGCCGCGCAGGTCATTGCCGCAGGCGGGGTGCCACTCCGCTATCCGATCGTCGGGGACGACCTCGATGCGACCCGCGAGGCGTTCACCCGAGCAGCTGCGGAGAGCGACTTCATCGTGACGAGCGGCGGTGTGAGCGTGGGCGACTTCGACTACGTCAAGCCCGTGCTCGAGGAGATGGGCGAACTCGAGTTCTGCAAGGTGGCGATGCGTCCGGGCAACCCGCAGACGCTCGGTTCGGTCGAGGGCGTGCCTTTCTTCGGCCTGCCGGGCAATCCCACCTCGACGTACGTGGGTTTCGAGATCTTCGTGCGGCCCGCACTGCGTTACATGCAGGGTCATACCGCTCTCGATCGTCCGCGGCACCCTGCCCGACTGGCGCACGACGTCAAGAAGAAGCAGGACCGCCGCTACTTCCTGCGCGCCCGCGTAACGCGCACCGGCGATGGCGTCTACGAGGTCGCGCTCTCCGGCAGTCAGTCCTCGGCGCTGCTCACCGCGGCGCACCGGGGCAACTGCCTCCTCGTGCTGCCCGAGGGCGAAGGGTCCTTCGCCGCTGGCAGCGACGTACAGGTCGTCAGGCTTGACATGGAAGAAGGGATCGAATGAGCAGCTCCACACCCAAGCAGGTCGACCCGAAGTGGGCCGGGCAGGTCACGCCCGAGCTGACCGCCGCGGTCGAGGCCAAGGCCGTCGACGGCAAAGTCACGTGCCCGGTGCTCCGCAAGCTCGCCGAGGACCACGGGGTGCCGAACAAGGTCGCCGGTGCCGCCGCCGATCTCGCCGGCGTGCGCGTCCACAACTGCGACCTCGGTTGCTTCTAGCGCCATGGCTACCGACACGTACGGGCGCCGCATCGACTACCTTCGCATCTCGCTCACCGACCGGTGTAACCTGCGGTGCGTCTACTGCATGCCCGCGAAGGGCGTGGTGTGGAAGCCGCACGACGAGATCCTCACGTTAGAAGAGATCGAGCGGTTCGCGGCCATCGCCGTCGAGGAGGGCATCTCGAAGATCCGGCTGACCGGTGGCGAGCCACTCGTGCGCAAGGGCATCATCGGCCACGTGCGACGCCTCAAGTCGTTCACCGGGCTCGAGGCCATCGCGCTCACCACCAACGGCACGCTGCTCGCTCGCTACGCCGAGCAACTCGTGGACGCCGGGCTCACGCGCGTCAACGTCTCGCTTGACTCGCTCGACCCCGAAGTGTTCGCACGCATCACGCGGTGCGGTCGCATCGAGGACGCACTCGCGGGGATCGACGCGGCGTTCGCTGCGGGCATGGGGCCAGTCAAGCTCAACGCGGTCGTCGTACGCAGCCTCGAGCAGGACCTCCTCGGCTTCGCGCGACTGACGCTCGACCGGCCCGTGCACGTGCGCTTTATCGAGTACATGCCGGTGGGAGGCACCGCCGAGGGGGAGTGTGAGCCGGGCGCCGAGGGCTGGACGCGCGCCGACCACGTCACGGCAGACGAGATCCTCGAGCGTCTCGCCGCCGAAGGCGCAGCCGCCGGCCTGGGTGCGCTTACCCCGGTCCAGCGCGACAAGGCGCCCGGTGGATGGGGCCCGGCGCGCTACTACCGCTTCGGCGACGCCCCCGGCACCGTCGGCGTCATCACCCCGCTCTCGCACCACTTCTGCGGCGAGTGTAATCGGCTGCGCCTGACGGCCGACGGACGCCTGCGCGCGTGTCTCTTCTCCGACGAGGAGATCGACGTGCGCTCGGTACTGCGCGGCGGCACCGACGAGGACGTGCGCGCCACGATCCGCAGCGCGCTCGAATCGAAGCCCGAGAGCCACAGCATGCGCGTGGGCACCACGCGCGGCATGTCCCAGATAGGAGGCTAGACGCGCATGACTGCCGAGGAACCCGCGGGCACAGGCGCCGCCGCGCCGTCGCACGATGCCGCGACCGGCCGCCACGACCGCCTGACGCACCTCGACGAGCGCGGCGAGGCCCGCATGGTCGACGTGGGCGCCAAGCCCGACACGCGCCGCCGCGCGATCGCCGGCGCGCTCGTCACGATGCGTTCCGAGACGCTCGCGATGATCGTCGAGGGCCGCGCGCCCAAAGGCGACGTGTTCGCGACCGCGCGCATAGCCGGCATCATGGCCGCGAAGCGCACCGCCGACCTCGTCCCGATGTGCCACCCCATCGCGCTCACGCACGCGAGCGTGGAGCTCGAGCCTCTAGAGGCCGGGGTCGGCGGACCGGCCCTCGCCGACGCCACGGACGCGGTGCACCCCGCAGCCACCGTGCGTATCACGGCGGTCTGCGAGACCACCGGCCCGACCGGCGTGGAGATGGAGGCGCTCACCGCCGCCGCCGTGGCGGGGCTGACGCTCTACGACATGTGCAAGGCCATCGACCGGGGCATGGTCGTCGGTGAGGTCAAGCTGCACGAGAAGACGGGCGGCGCGTCCGGCCGCTGGATCCGTGAGGAGGAGCTATGAGCAACGACGCGACCGCTCTTCCCGGCCCCGGCCGGGTCGCCTCGGTGAACCTCTCCGAGAAGAAGACCGTCCGCAAGACCCCCCGCGAGAGCGGCACTCTCGTCTACGACCGCGGTTTCGACACCGACGCGCATGCGGGCGACTGGCACCGGCAGGTATCGCTGCTCGCGCAGGAGTCGATCGACAAGATGGTCGAAAAGGGCCTCGATGTGGGTGCGGGCGACTTCGCCGAGAACATCACGACCACCGGCATCGACCTGCTCGCGCTGCCCATCGGCACCGTGCTCGCCATCGGCGAGTCGGCGGTGGTCGAGGTGAGTCAGATCGGCAAGGTGTGCCACACGAAGTGCGCCATCTATTACCAGGCCGGCGATTGCGTCATGCCCAAGGAGGGCATCTTCGTCGTCGTGCGCGAGCCTGGCGACGTCGTCGTCGGCGACGCGGTGACCGTCGTGTCCCTCGGCGATGGGACGTGCGACCGCGTGCCCGAGGCGGAGTGTCCCAGCGACCCCGAGTCCGCCAGCCGTGGATCCGGGGCCTGACATGACCGCCCTCGAGCGCATGCTTCGGATCGCGGTCGTGACGTGCTCGGACTCTCGCTTCGCCGGGGACGCCGAGGACACCGCGGGCCTGGCGCTCACGTCGCTTGCCGAGGAGTGCGGGTGGGAGATCGCCGACTACCGTATCGTGCCCGACGACCGCGAGGTGATCGGTGCGGCCCTCGTCGAACTCGCTGACCGCATCGCTGCCGACGTCGTGCTCACATGCGGAGGCACCGGGTTCAGCCCGCGGGACGTCACGCCGGAGGCCACGCACGACGTGTGCGACCGCCTCGCTTCAGGCATCGCCGAGGCGATGCGTGCAGGCAGCATGGCTATCACGCGCCGCGCGATGCTCTCGCGTGGGAGCGCGGGGTTGCGTGGGCGCACACTCGTGATCAACATGCCAGGTAGCGAGAAGGCCGCACGCGAGACGTTCGGCCTCGTCGCCGACCAGCTCGAGCACGCCGTCGAGATGATGGCGGGGGGAGGCCACCCGTGAGATCGCCCGCCTCTGGTTTGCAGACCGCGTCCGATCCCCGGCCTGCCGTCTACCTCGATCACGCCGCGACATCGTGGCCCAAACCGTCGCAGGTCGTCGACGCGGTCTCCCGCTCGCTCACCGAACTCGGCGGGAATCCGGGTCGCGGCGCGTACGCGATGGCGCTCGCGGCCTCGCGCGCGATCTTCGACGCACGCCGCTCGCTCGCCGGGCTCCTCGGCGTGCCCGACTCGTGTGACCTGCTCTTCCAGCCAAGCTGCACCTATGCGTGCAACCTTATGCTCAAGGGGAGCCTGCGACCTGGGGACCGCGTGGTCGTCGGCTCGATGGAGCACAATGCCGTCGCTCGCCCGCTCGCCAGGCTCGCCGAGGCGGGAGTCGAGGTGGTCGTGGTGCAGGCGGACCCCGCGGGGCTCGTCGATCCCGGCGACGTCGAACGCGAGGTGCGCGCCGCGCCCACGAAGGCCGTCATCTGTCAGCACGCCTCCAACCTCACGGGTACCATCCAGCCGCTCGGCGACCTCGCCGACATCGCCCACGAGTACGGTTCGCTCCTCCTCGTCGATGGCGCGCAGGGCGCCGGACACCTCGACGTAGACCTCGCTGCGCTCGGTGCCGATGCGTACGCGACCTCTGGCCATAAGGGGCTCCTTGGCCCACAGGGCATCGGCCTCCTGTACGTGGCGTCCGGCCTCGACCTCGAAGAACAGGCAGAGGGCGGCACGGGCGCGGGTGCATCGGAGACGCTCACGATGCCCACCGAGCGTCCGGACCGCTACGAGGCGGGCACGCTCAATACGCCCGGCATCATCGGCCTCGGCGCGGCAGCCCAGCTCCTTGCCGCGGAGGGCGGCGCCTTCCGCAGGATGGAGGCCGAACTCGTACGCCGTCTCCACGAAGGGCTGCTCGAGATCGATGGCTTCCGGGTCCTCGGTCCACCTCCCGGCGCGCCACGCGTGCCGGTGGTGAGCGCCGTGCACGACACGGTCGATGCGGACCGCATCGCGTTTGAGCTCGACCGCCGGTACGACATCGCGGTCCGCGGTGGACTCCACTGTGCGCCATGGGCCCACGAGACGGTGGGGACACTCGAGTGCGGAGCCGTGCGCTTCGGCGTAGGGTGGGGCGTGACCGTCGAGCACGTCGAGACCGCCCTCGCGGCGATCGCGGAGATCGTGACGTGAGCCGGCGCACGCCGGAGTCGTTCGTGGTGCTGGGTTTTGCGACCACGCACGCCGCACTCGCGGCCGAGCGCCTTCTGCTCGATATCGGGGTGCCGGTGACGCCGATACCCGCGCCCAAAGGCCTCGGACAGCTCTGCGGCATCGCATTGAGGTTGGCTCCGGCAGACGCCGTGCGCGCCGAGGGGGCGCTCGCCAACGCCGACATCGCCCCAAAGGCCCGCACGACGATGACCGACGTGTGAGCCGACCGCGGTTTCACCCGACGCTTGCCCTCGCCAGAGTGCTATGGTGAAATGTAACTGTTGTTACGAACTCCCCTCACGGGCGTCCGGCTTTCGTCCGTGCTGCCGCATCGGCGTGGTCTCGCGGTGGGAGGCGGGGTTTTGTCCGAGCGGAGCGTGCGATACCCGTCGCGCGCTCAGCGTGGCAGGGAGTAGGGGGTGGCGGAGATTACGCTGACCGAACTGAACGTGTGGCTCGATGTAGGGTTCACGATCCTGTACGTGGTCTTGGTCGTGGCGCTGGTCGGTCACTTCATCGGTAACGTCCTCACCGGACGGATCAAGAAGCGCTTCGTGCACAAGCAGTGGCCTCATCACGAGGGTCCACCCGTGCCGTTCCTCCCTAAGTTCCTCCACTTCCAGCACGTATTCTCGATGTTCGCTCTCGCGTTCTCGGGTCTCTACATCCGGTTCCCGTTCTTCGACGGGGGCCGCACGGCGATGCGCTGGGTCCACTACGTGTTCATGATCATCGTCACGATCAACCTTATCTGGCGCCTGTGGTACGCGTTCTACGCCAAGCAGCGCGACTACAAGGAGTTCGCGATCACCAAGGAAGACATCGTGACCGCGCCCAAGGTCATCCTCTACTACACCTTCGTGAAGAACTCCAAGCCGCACCTCGGCAAGTACAACGTCATGCAGAAAGGCACGTACACGCTGTTCGTGCCGCTTCTGATCTTGCAGGCCTACACCGGGTTCGCTCTCGTCGCCGATCAGTTCATCTTCGGCTACAGTCCGCGCGACCTGCTGTTGGGTTGGTGGCTCGGGGCCCTCGTTGGCTCGACCGATCTCGCCGGCTGGTACGCGCGTACGGCGCACTACGTCATCACGTGGCTCTTCATCATCCTGACGACGATCCACGCGTACCTCTCGATGACCGAGGACTTCCCGGCGTTCCAGAGCTTCTTCGGCTTGCCGAGCGACCACGATAGTCACGGCGCACACGACGATGCTCACGGGCACGACACCGAGCCGCATGGAGCGCCCGCCCTGAACCCGTCGGCAAGCAAGGCTGAATGAGCATGCTACAGCAGACACGGTTGCCCTTGATGCTCGCGTGCGTCATCGCACTCGCGTTCGTGCCAGCAGCGTTCGCGCAGATCGACGACCCGCGCACGCATGTCGCTGACGTGAACGGCTACGATGTCGACTTCACGCTTCCCACCGCGGCGAAGGCCGGCTGTCTCGTGTGTCACGGCGACGAGAACCTCATCAGGCTGCGCGAGGATCGCATCGTGAGTTACTACGTCGACGCCGAGGAACTCGATGCCGGTCCGCACGCAGGTGTCCAGTGCGCGGGTTGTCACATCGACTTCGCGTTCACGGCGCCGCACACGCGTGAGTCGGAGGACTGGGAGAACGTCGCTCGCTCAGCGTGCAAGAACTGTCACCAGGATCAGAACCGTGCGTACGGTGCCGGTGTGCACCGTGGCGATATCGACAACGGCGATCGCGTTGCGGAACCGGACGCCATCGACGTGCCGCTGTGCGGCGACTGTCACGGCGGTCACGACATCGTGACCATCACCGACGACCCCGAGGGTCAGCGGGCCATGCATGCGGACGGCTGGACGGTGTGCGGTCGGTGCCACGAGGACTACTGGGACAGCTACTACGACTACTACCATGGACGTGCGTATCATCGTGGAGCGCCCGACGCGCCAGCGTGCTGGGACTGTCACGGCTACCACGACGTCTATCCCTCGTCGGACCGCCGCTCGATGGTGCACCCGGACAACCTCGCCGCAACGTGTGGCGCATGTCACCTCGGCGACGTGAACGAGGGCTACCTCCAGTACGCGGAGCTCATCCATGGGCAGCGTGACGTGCTGCAGGCGAACCCGCTCTACTCGCTCATCCAGCGGGTAAGCTCGGCGGTCACGGGCGTGTTCGGCAGGTAGATCGCGCGAGACCGCATCCGTCGAGTCTCGCATCTGACACGGTGTGGAAGGGTAGGGGACGATGACCTACAGGTTCGGGGCGTGGACCGGCATCCTCGCCTTCGCCGCGGCGCTCACAGGCGTCCTGGTGCTGGTGCTCACGAGTCCGTCTTCCGTCGGTGCCGAGGAAAACGCGATACAGGCGGGCGCTCCCGTCTTCGCGAGTACGTGCAAGGTGTGTCACGGACGCATCGCCGAGGTGGACAGCGATATCGTCGACTTCCGTCACGCCACGCACATGTGGGCGGCATGCTCGAGTTGCCACGTCCGCTTCCCGCACACCCCTGCCGGCACCGAGACGCCCGACATGCTCGAATGCTGGGCCTGCCACGGTCTGCGCCACGGTCCGATGGGGCTCATCGCCGGCGAGGCATGCGAGAAGTGTCACGCCGACCGCACCGGGCTGCGTCCCGAATCGCACACGCCCGACTGGGCCGAGACGCCGCACGTCGAGCCTGCCGAGGAGCGCCTGCGCACCGAGTGCGCGATGTGTCACACGCACGCGCAGTGTGACGTGTGCCACGACGAACTCGGAGTCCAGTGGCGCTCGATGTCGTTCACCTTCGACGTGGGCAACGGGTGCCTCTCGTGTCACGGCAACCCGGATCTCGCCAAGGCGTCCCGCAACGGGACCGAGTCCCTCTACGTGACCGGCATCGAGCACTCGGCACACCGGGACAACACCTGTGGTGAGTGTCACGTCGACTTCAACTACACCGACACGCAGCCTGCGACCCCGCTGTGGCGCATCAACGTCGGGTTCGCGTGTGCCGCGTGTCACCTCGAGGACCACGCCGACATCGTCGCCGAGTACGACGAGTCGTTGCACGGCAGACTCATCGCCGAGGGCGACTACACCTCGGCCACGTGCTCCTCGTGTCACGGGGGTCACGACATCTCGCGTCTCGACACGGATCGTGCGCGGCGCGACCTCCACTTCGCTTCCGAGGAGATGTGTGCCGAGTGCCACCGCGTGGAGTGGGACACGTACGACGATTACTACCATGGCAGAGCTTACAAGCGTGGTGCGCCCGACGCTCCGGCATGCTGGGACTGCCACGGGTCGCATGAGGTCCGCGAGGTCGCGGATCCCGATTCGATGATGTACGTCACCAATGCGATCGCCGTCTGCGGCGACTGTCATCCCGGCTCTGACGAGTCGTTCATCGAGCAGTCAGCCGACTTGATCCACGGACGGAGCGCCGCGCGGGACGGCAATCCGGTCTTGCGATGGTGGCGCTCGATGCGTGGTCGGGGGTAGTCTGGACGCATGGACCTGAGCCGTCGATACGTGTACGTGGCAGTGGCGGTCGTGATCATGGCGACCGTCTTCGCCATGACCGGCTCCAATCAGGGGGTCGGCACCATGGTGCCGACCGAGATCGACCTCACGGCCCCGGTCAGCGCTACCACGTGCTCGGCGTGTCATGCTCGCATAGCCGAGTCACGCGACCCGGGCCTCGTGTTCAACCACGGCACGCACATCATGGTCGATTGCACCGCGTGCCATATCCGCACGGCTCACGAGGCCGGTCAGACGCACAGCCCGCCGATGGTGACGTGTTTCGCATGTCATGGCCTCGTGCACGGTGCTGGAGGCGTCATCGCCGCCGATTCGTGCGATCACTGCCACACCGAGGTGTTCGAACTGCGTCCGGCCACTCACACGGACGACTGGGTGGAGACCCCACACGCCGACGCAGTCGAGCGAGCCGGCTCCAACGAGTGCATCATGTGTCACGACGCCCGTGCCGACTGCGATACGTGCCACCGCGAGCAGGAGATCGAGACGCCCCGCGTGCCACCGATCTTCCTGCGTACTATCCCGGTGGTCGAGTCTCGGCCGTCGGTCGTGATCGACACCGAGGGCCCCGTGACGATGGGCCAGTGCGTCTTCTGCCATCCCGACATCGAACGGGGCGAGTGGAACGGCGTCATCTTCACGCACGATGTCCACATCGCACGCGACTACCGGTGCGCCACCTGCCACGAGACGTTCCCTCACCGGCCGGATCACATCGAGCGCACGGACATGCTCTCGTGTTACCGGTGCCATAGCCTCGAGCACGCCGACAGGGGTGAGGTCGCCACCGAGGAGTGCCTGGCGTGCCACCCCGCTGACTTCGAGCTCGTGCCGGCCGACCACACGGTCGTGTTCATCGAGCGCGACCATCGTGAACCCGCCGAGGAGAACCTCGTCGAGTGCGTAATGTGCCACGCCTCGGACTTCTGCGCCGAGTGCCACCGCGGCGAGAGGGAGCTTCCCGATGGCACGATGAGCCCCGAGGTGATCCCAGACGATCACCGCCGCGTGGAGTGGATGGCCGAACACGGCGGCTTGTTCCTCGGCGGACAGGGAGGGTGCTCGATTTGTCATACCGATGAGTCGTGTGCCCGCTGCCACGAGACCCCGATGCCGCATCCCACGGTGTGGCTGGCCACCCACACGTCGAACGGGTATTCGCGTGATGACTGCAAGGTGTGCCACCAGGATCGCACCACGTGTCAGGAGTGCCACCACGACGCGGTGCGTGACGTCGAACTGCTCGCCGAGAACTGCGTCGGCTGCCATCCCGAGATGGCGACCGAGCCAGCGACAGACATCCAGGTGATGGGACTCGTCGAGCACGCGGTACACTTCGACGTCGAGGAACGCGTCGGTAGACCGTACCGCTGCGACGACTGCCACATCGGGCTTACGGTGGCGCGTGTACGCGGTGTCGGACAGCATGCGTTCGAAACTCAGGCACACGACTTGCGTATCTGTTATGACTGTCACGGCAATCTCGACTTCCGCAACGTCCTGATCGCACCGTGGCCGGGCTCCCAGCTCTGCCGCAGGTGCCACGATGACCTGAACATCTGACCCGCCTGTGCGTGAGGCGGACACCGTATCGAGGTGAGAGGCGCGTGAACTTCCTGCAAGACGTACGATGGCTCGATGTGGCCCTTAAAGGGGTCGCGCTCATCCTGGTGCTCACCATCGGCTATCTGGCGTACAGCGTCGTGTCGGTGCAGTCCCAGGAACGTCGCGGGGCACCCGCCTCGCGCGCGATCGACAACCTCATCGTCGCCATCGAGCAGAACCCCGACGACATCGGACTACGACTCGCGCTCGCCGAGGCCTATGCAGCCGCGGGTCAGCCCCGGGAAGCCATCGAGCAGTACAATGTGGTGCTCGAACTCGACGAGAACAACCCCGACGCACTGAGCGGACTCGGGCTGATTGCGATGTTCCAGGGCGAGTGGCAGGTGGCCGAGGACTACTGGCACGAGGCGATCGAGGCTCTTTCCGGCGGACAGTTCTCCGGTCTCGACCAGCGTCTCGCTGTTGCGTTCCACCAGATGGGCATGACCCTCCTCGAGCAGCGTCGCTACGAGGAGGCCGCGCAGTACCTGCACGAGGCGCTGCGCATCAGGCGCTCGGCATCCGATACCCACTACGCACTCTCGGTGGCCTATCGCGAGATCGGCTCGGAGGGCAACCAGCGTACGTTCCTCGAGAACGCGCTCATGTTCGACCCGGGGATGCCGGAGGCGAATTACGACTACGGTCTCCTCATGCTCGCTGACGGTGACGTCGCCGCGGCGGCGGAGCATTTCCGTACTTCGGCAGAGAACGCTCCGCCCAACCGGCGCGAGCCCCACGATGAGCTCGCGAAGCTCGGTCCGTTCGAGGATCGCATCTCGGAGGCCCGGCGCCTCGCCGACGGCGAGCCGTCGGCGGCACTCTACGAGGCGCGCATCGCGCATGCGCTCGAGCCCGCCGACCTCGAGGCGGCCAAGCTCGTCGCGATCCTGTACGAGCGTGTCGGGGAGACCCGGGACGCGATGGATGCGTGGCAAGCCGTGTTGGACATAGCACCGGGCGATGCCGATGCCGCATCCGCGGTCGAACGACTCGGACAGCAGGACTAGCGAGGAGCCCCCATGGCACACGATGTACAGCGGGAACGCGAACCGTTCGGCAAGGCCGACTCCGGTACGCCGTGGAAGAAGATCGTCGCGCTGCTCGTCTTGCTCGCGCTGCTGGCGGCCGCGCTCTACTCGGTGTACTACTACAACGTCCACCGGCGCCTTCCCGTGCCGGGGATCGTGCGCACCGCCGAGGACGTCGTCGCACCGCCGCAGTACCTCTACTCGATAAGCGGACCGCAGGGGAGTCCCGACGCGCTCGCGGAGCCGTGGGGTGTCAGCGTGTCCGCCGATGACCTCGTCTACGTCACCGACGGGGTCGCCAACGTCGTGCGCGTATACAACGTCGACGGCGACTACCAGTTCAGCATCTCCGCGATAAGCGACGGAGAGCGCACCGAGCTCGGCACGCCGGTATACGTGCAGGTCAACACGCTTGGCGAAGTGCACGTCTCCGACCGGCGCCACCGCGCGGTCTACGTATTCACGGCCGATGGGGACTACCTGCGCAAGATCGTTCCCGCCGATCCCGAGGAGGCGGCGGTGTGGGGCCCGCTCGCGATGGCTTTCGACGAGGACGGGAACTTGTGGGTCACCGATGTGGGCCGGACCGACCTCCACCAGGTCATCGCTTTCGATCCCCAGGGCAACGAGATCCGGCGTTTCGGGCGCTTCGGGCGCGTGGAGCAGGTCACGGACTCTCCGGGCCTGTTCGATTTCCCCAACGGCATCCACGTGCGTGACGGGGTGGTCTACGTCTCGGACAGCAACAACCGGCGTATCCAGGTCTTCACCCAGGAGGGGCAGTTCGAGTACTTCATCCGGACCTCCGGTACGCCGCGCGGGATCGACATGGACGAGGAGGCACGTCTCTACGTGGCTGACGCACTGGCTCACCAGGCCGACGTCTACCGTGCGACCGGAGAGCGGATCGCTGGCTTCGGTGGGCCAGGGGTAGGTCCCGGGCAGTTCCGATACACCAACGATCTCGCGCTCGATCAGCGTACACGCATCTTCCTCACTGACCGCGTCAACCACCAGGTCCAGGTGTGGGGTTGGCCGGAGCCGATCCCTGTGGTCCCGCCCGTTCCCGAGACCCCGACGCAATGGGCCCTCTGTCTGGCACCTCTCCTTCTGCTGCCGTTACTCTTGCTCTTGCGTAGGCGCCGCTTCGCGGTCACCGAGGACTTCCTCGAGGAGATGGCCGCTGCCGACCTCATCGTCGCGATGGCCGGGAAGAAGCGGTGGAAGTGGATCGTGCCCGCCGACGAGTATTCGCGCTACGAAGGCCGGGAGCTCGGTGGCGTGTCCCTCGACGAGCTCCTTACACCCGAGGCGCACTCCGAGTCCGACGCGAGGGACCTCATGGACCGGATCGGTGTCGAACACCGTACGGCAGTCCTGCTGGTCGTGGCCAAGCGTGCCAAGACCCTCTGCACGCAGGACCGGGGACTCGCGGTCGCCGGACGCGCGCTCGGTATCGATGTCTACGATGCGCGCCTGTTCGCGGAGAAGTTCCTCAAGACACGCGAGGGCGGTGGCAGGTAAGCGACCTTCCACTGCGGAGCCGCACGTAGACGCGGATGAGCGTGGGCGGTTACGGGTACGTATTGACACGTGGCAGCGGTGTGGTAGTCTATGTACATGGCGTTTGTAACAATTGTTACAACGCCCCCTGTATCCAGGGCGAACGCCGTGGATCGGGATGACAACAGGATCATCGTTCCCGAGCCCCACACACCTACAACCGGGATGGTCATGGTGGTTGGGCCGATAGGGTTCCACAGGAAACTGCGGGGCCTCCCGTTTGGAAAGGGGACTGATGTAGTGAGGCGGATCCTCCGGCAAAGGGGTCCGTCGGCATCGGTACGCGGGGTAAGGGAGCAGAGATGAGATGAAGACCGGTTATCGGTTCGGCGCCCATGCGCCCTACTGCTGGCCGGTTTTTTCGTTCTCAACTCTCACCCCCAGGACGCACGGGGAAGGAGGTCTACCGCGACAACGTGTAGTGCGGGCGGAGAACCGTCCGCATGACGATTCGCATGGTCTCCGCGAGGAGAACCGCGGACGAACAGAGAGGGAAGACGCATGGGTAAACTTGACAAGGACATGGATGGGAGGAAGCTGCAACTCTCGCGTAGGGATTTCCTGAAAGCGGGAGCGGCCACAGCTGCCGTCGGCGCCGCGGGCATTGATTTCGCCGCCAAGCCGTCGACCGCCAACGCCGCAACGGTTGAAGCGACCTACCACACCACATGTCCGTACTGTTCGGCGAGCTGTGGTCAGCTCGTCGACGTGGACTCCGATGGCAACGTGTTGGATATCTACGGCGACCACATGGCCCCCTGGAACGCGGGCGGCCTGTGCTCCAAGGGCGCCGGGACCTTCCAGCTCGTGAACAACGATCGCCGTCTCGGAGCATTCTCGAACCATCCGGAGAATTCGACGTTCGACTACGATCCCGCGTTCCCGAACGGTGTAGGGTACAAGCGCACCGGCAACGGCGCGTGGACGAAGATGGATCTCCAGACCGCGATGAACGAGGCGGCCGCGGCGATGCTTACCGCACGTGGCGACCTATCTCTTGCTCCGACGGAGAACAACTCCAAGTCGGTCGCGTTCTTCGGCTCATCGCACATGAACAACGATCAGAACTACCTGTACCGTAAGGTCATCGCGAACTTCGGTACGAGCAACATCGAGCACCAGGCCCGTATTTGACACTCGTCCACGGTGGCCGGTCTGGCCTCCGCATTCGGACGAGGCGCTATGACGAACAACTGGGCCGACATGGCGAACTCGACGCTGTTCGTGGCCATGGGTTCGAACTTCGTCGAGAACCATCCTGCAGCGACCGCGCACGTGATGCGGGCGCACGACACGCGTCCCGCTGCGACCATGATCGTCATCGATCCTCGCAAGTCGCGCACCGCACTGCTCGCGGAGAACTACGGCGGCCGGTTCATCCGGCACCGTCCGGGCACCGACATCGCGTTCAACAACGCGGTCGCCCGTCAGATCATCCGTCTTTTCGAGGGTGTCGAGGGCAACGTGCCGCAGGCGGTCAGGGACAACTGGGTAGCCTTCATGAACCAGACGGAGGACCAGGCCTTCCGCCGCAACGACGGTGAAGTCGCCACGCCTGCAGGCATCCAGGGCTCCCGGTACACCGATGCTCGTTTCATCGTGAACGCTGGTGGCACGGACTACGAGCGCGATATGAGCACCGATCCCACCGACTTCGAGTACCTGCCCGCGAAGGCGGCGGACTTCAGGGACCCGGGGACCGTTTTCAGTAAGTTCAAGGAGCACATCGAGCCGTATACTCTCGATGTGGCTGCCGAGATATGTGGCGTCACGGAAGAGGAGATCGCGTTCGTCGCGCAGGCGTTCGTGGACCACAGCCGAATGACGAGCTCGGCTCTCACGGGTGACTCGGTCGTCGGGTCCCAAGACCCGCGGGACTTCGAGAACTATCGCGCTACGCAGATGATGTACGCGATGGGCCTCACGCAGCACACTCACGGTTCCCAGAACGTGAAGACCTTCGCCAACCTCCAGATCCTGACCGGCAACGTCGGTCGTGCAGGCGGAGCCATCAACGCTCTCCGCGGTATCCACAACGTGCAGGGCTCGACCGACATGGGCGTGCTCCAGCACCTCATCCCCGGTTACTCCGGTAACCCGGGACAAGGAGTCACCTTCGGTCAGTACACCGACAAGCTGTGGGGTCAGGCCACTCGGTTCGCGGACTTCCAGGCGCCCGACACGTATGCCTTGGCGTACGACGACGCCTATCGCATCAAGGGCGGACTCGCACTTCAGGCCGACGGCTTCTACAACATGACGCTCAACTGGTTCGGCGACTGGGCCACCGTGAACGACATGACGTATTACGCTCGTGCCACGAACCAGGCCGAGCGGGACGCCAACGACGCCAAGCGTGCGGTCGTCGACGCGATCTACAGCCTGTGGCCCAAGAACAACGGCGATGATCACATCACCATGTTCCGCAAAGCGTCTACAGGCGATATCACCGGCATGGTCGTCTGGGGCCAGAACCCTGCGGTCACCGAGCCCAACCAGTCGGCTATCCGTGACGGTTTCAGGGAACTCGACGTCCTCGTGGTTACCGACATGTTCGAGACGGAGACCGCCGCGGTCGACCGCAAGGCGGGCGGCGTCACGTACCTCTTCCCGGCATGCTCGCACGCCGAGGAAGCAGGCAGCGTTGCGAACTCCGGCCGTGTCCTGCAGTGGCGCGAGCGTGCGTGTCCGCCCAAGGGCAACAGCAGGTCCGATCTCGAACTCCTGCTGCGCTTCGCGTACGCGGTCGATCTCGCTGATGGATTCAGCCACATCAAGGACGTCTGGGACGGCCTGGGCTGGGACGTCACCGACGCGCGTGTCGTCTACAACAAGCTCTACAGGGACCAGTACGGCTGGAGCCCGGCTGACGCTGCCGCCTTCGAGGAGGTCAGCGCGGTCACGGAGATGTGGTACGCGAACAAGGACGCACCCGAGATGGATACCGTGTACGGCTCGGAGGTCGTCGCGGAGAACATCTACAAGCAGTGCTGTCCCGTGCCTGCAGCCGGCGGTACGATGTGGCTGTATCTCGATGCGTACAACACAGACCTGACACAGACGGCTCGCCTGCATACCGGTCAGGATCCGTGGCTGTGTGCCAACCGGTCCAAGCAGCGTGCGACGGCCGACCCGAACGGCACCTACGCCTATCCCGGCTGGGGCTACTCGTGGCTCGTCAACCGTCGCGTGCTCTACAACAACGGCGACGTCCCTGGCGATGTCGGCGACGGCTATCAGGGTCCCGACAGGTGCGCGCGCCTCTTCGTCTGCCAGCAGCCCGGTACCATCAGCTACGCCAACAACAACTGGCGACTGGTGCACGGTCTCTCAGACATGCCGGACAACGCAGGCACGAGCCCGGTGCACTCGGTCGGACTCCCCGGCCGCTTCCCTGCGCACGTGGAGCCCTACGAGACGCCGCTCGAGGTCAAGAACCCGGATATGCTGACCATTTTTGGCCGCAACACTCGCGGCGTTGCCAAGTGGGACTTGATCCACACGGGTACCGCTGCCACCGGAGCAGCCTACGAGCCCAGCTATGTCGCAACGAACGACGCGGACTATCCTGCGACCCACCGCAAGGATCCGTCGGACTACCCGCTCGTGCTCACCACCATCCGGTGCGTCGAGCACTTCCAGGGTGGACCTATCACGCGGAACAACGCGTGGAACGTCGAGCGTGAGCCGATCCCGTGGATCGAGATCAACTCGGTCGACGCGAACGCACTCGGCATCCAGTCCGGCGACATGATCAACGTGATCACCGCACGTGCCGACACGGCTAATCAGGGAGATCTCTTGGATCCCGCCTCGCCTCACACGGACTCCGGCTTCTCGCAGGGCTTCATCGCCCGCGTGGGCGTCGGTACCGAGTCCAACCAGCGCGTCGGAGTCGGCGTCGTAGCGATTCCATGGCACTGGGGTGACAAGGGCCTCTCCACTGGCTCGCGTGCGAACGACCTGTGCATCGACTCGTTCGATGCGAACACTCGGATCCCCGAGTACAAGGCCTGTCTCTGCCGAATCGAGAAGATGTAAGGAGGTGGTGAACGATGAGTAACCTTATGGCGATTTTCCAGGACGTCGACAGGTGCGTCAGGTGCAACGGGTGCGTCATCAGCTGCAAGCGTACGTGGATGATGAAGGCCGAGAACCCGGGTGTGCACAAGGTGGCCCCGGACGTGCGGATCATCATCAAGTCTCAGAAGCGCGTGGACAACGGTCCGTTCATCAGGTTCAGCTGTTGGCACTGCCCCGATCCGCCCTGCGTGAAGCGCTGTCCCTTCGACGCGCTTGCCAAGGAGGGCAACGGTGCGGTGTCGATCGACCCGAACCTCTGCAATCCCGGAGGAACGAACGCGGCTGGCGTCACGTGTGTCCATCAGTGCCAGCTCGACTGTAACCGTTCCGGTTACCCGAAGATCGGAGAGGGAAGCGACAAGTTCCCCACCGCCAAGTCGTGGAAGTGCACCCTGTGCTGGGGTCGCGCCGGAGCCGACGCCGATCTCGATTCGACCTACGGTACCCCGTTGCCGATGAACTCCAACAACCTACCGGACTCTGCTCACGTCGCTGAGATGGACCACGAGCCGAGCTGCGTGTACACGTGCCCGGCCAATGCCATGAAGTGGGACACGCGCGAGAACGTGCATGCCTACATCAACGATCCTGCGAACGAGTTCATCTCCGCGCAGGGTGATGGTAGTGTGTTCTGGGCGAGCAGAAGGGCGATCATCATCCAGCCCAAGGCGGATCCCTACATCGAGGATCACGTGACGCCGATGATGTCGAATCTGCTCACAGGCCCGTTCGCCAAGGCGGCACTCGTGCCGACGCTCCTTGCGGGCGGACTGCTCGCGGTGATCGCTCGCCGTCAGGCGAACATGGAAGAGTCCGTCGGAATGAGAGAGGGGTGATCGGTATGCGGAAGCTTTCAATCATGCTCGCAGTCGCCGTAGTCGCGTCTGTGCTGCTCCTCACCCCTGGTATCGCGCTCGCGAACTTCGGGCCTCATGGCGGCTACTCCATGGATACCGATGCGTGCGCCGGCTGCCACAGGGCACATACTGCGGCAAGCCCGATCACGTGGACCAACAACGACGGCGAGCAGCGTAGCGCGCTGCTGCTGTCGACCGCGACAGAGCTTTACGAGTTCTGCTTCACGTGTCACGGTCAGGCGGCTGCAGGTGCTGACACCAACGTCGTCGACGGTATCTACGAAGGTACTGATTACGGCACGACGGGCATGATGCTCAACAGCGGTGCATTCGGCGACCATGTCGTCGGGCAGAACAAGCACACCTTCAACGGTAGCTCGTGGGGCGCGTGGGGTGGCGGCGACACTGGTCGCGACGGCATCATCTCCACTGGTCACGGCGGCTTGATCGCGATGAGCTGCGGTTCGTGCCACGACGTGCACGGTAGCTCGAACTACCGCCTGCTCAAGGACATCGTCAACGGCGTGACTGTCGGTGGCTACACCGAGCCTACGCCTGGCGATTTCGTGCCGGATCCGTACGTGATCTCCAACGAGCCCGGATATCCTGAGGACGGCTGGCTCCTCCACGAGCCTGGCGCTGCCCAGATGGCGGGCTACGAGCCGAACTACACCATGCCCATGTACGCGAAGGCTCCTGCTCAGGATCCGACCCGCGGCATCAGCGCCTGGTGTGCGGCATGCCACACGCAGTACCACCGTGATGACCTTGCTATCTCGAGCGTCTACGATGCCAACGACGGTTTCGGCTACACCATGCGCTACCGTCACCCGGTGAACGTGGAGCTCGCGAACTACAAGGGCCCCCGTTCGCTCATCATCACCGACCAGGTGCTGCCGCTCGCGCAGGACAGCTTCTCGACCACCGGTAGCGAAACCGACTGGATCGATTGTCTGACCTGTCACCGTGCGCACGGTTCCGACGCTGTGATGGAAGGCTATGCGAACGTATTCGACTCCACCGACCCCGAGCCCGACAGTGGCGTCGGCGGCGTGGACCCGGGCAACAAGAACGCGTTCTTGAGGCTCGACAACCGTGGTGTCTGCCAGCAGTGCCACAACAAGTAGCATCGCACGACTATCGGGAGCGCTCTGAGCGCACTCGAGGGGAGGGTCGGGCTGAGCCCGGCCCTCCCTCTTCTGCTACGGTTCCCTCACGAACGGGAGACATAGCCGTGAGCGCCGTGTTGTGGCTCCTGCTGGGACTGTCCGTGGCTGCCGCATTCGTCTTCCAGACGGCGGTCGTAGCTCTCACGACCACCCCGTCGCTTCTCCTGGGTGTCACATTCGCCGCTGCAGTGTTCCTCGGGGTCCTTGGCGGGGTTCCTCGGCGGGCAGACCTGAAGGCCCTCGGCGCGCGGGACGGACTCCTCGTAGCGGCGGCGGGCATCCTTGGAAGCGCGGTCGCACCCGCCTTCGTGCTCGCGAACCGCGCTACGGACGTACCACCGGGCGCTGTCGTCGTGTTCTGGACGACTGCGGTCACAGGCGGGTTGCTCATGATCGCCGCTGCGGTCGTGTCGCGTAGGCCGGTGTGGGTCGCCGCCGCGGTGCTCGGCGCGGCGGGAGCGATGGGGGTCCTCGGCAACTGGGAGCGGCCGAGCTCGTTCTCGCTTCTCGTCAGGTACCCGGATCGCGAGGCAGCGATGATCGCAGCCGGCGTACTGCTCGCGGTGGCGGTGATGGTGATCGCCCGCATGGCGATGACACACGGAAGACGTCCGGTCTACCTGCCTGCCGCGGGAGCGGCATTCCTCGGAGCGCTCGTGTGGTCGCTCGCGCAGACCGGAGGTGACGTCGCGTCTCTCGCGGCCCCGTCGAAGGCGCTCCCGTACTTCGCCGCCGGAGGGCTCACGTTCGCGTTGACGGTAGAGGTCGCACGACGCGTCGGGACTCACGCGGCCGGCGCGGCATACCTGCTCACACCTTCGGCTATCACGGCGCTGCTCTTCGTCGAAGAAGCTACCGGCGTGTTCGGTCCTCGGCCGATACTGCTCGACGCGGCTGGATGGGCGACCTTCACTGTAGGTGGTGCGGTCCTCGTGGCACTCGCGTCGTCGCGGACTCCGGTCACGCAGGCTCTCCAGCCGGCACCCACCCGGCGATCAGGCGATGTTGCCGGCTGGCTCCGCAGGGCGGGCATCGTCGTCGCTGCGGCGTCGGTCGCGGTGGCGCTGTTCGCTATGGGCTCTCCCGGTGTCGCCGGCACCTCCACCGGGACCACGCAGGACGGAGCGGCGTTCCTCGCGAACTTCACGCTCGATGGGTATCGCACGGTCGGCGGGTGGGTCGTCCTCGCGGTCGCCCTGCTCGCGCTGGCTTCGTGGGCCGAACGCATGTCGCTCGCAGGTGCGTGGGCGGCGGTGGCGGGTGGCGCGACGGGCGCCCTCGCGTACGCGTGGGTGCGATTCACGCCCCTACAAACGTGGATATCGTGGATTCCTTCGGAGGTACAGCACGATTACGGCACGGAGTATGCGAACATCGTGTTCGAGCCCGTACCTGTCGACGCGCAGGTCGCGGCGCTCGGCATCGCGAGTGCGGCCCTGGTCGCGCAAGCGGTGTACCGGACGGTGCGGGACAGAGGTTCGCGCGGGATAGCCGTGAGGTCACCAGGAGGTCGAACACGATGAGGCACTTGATCACCACGACGATGGCCGCGGCGCTCGTCGCCGTCATGCTCGTCGCGCCAGGGTGCAGCAAGCAGATGGTACAGGTCGAGACCGGCGAGATCGTCCTCTGCACGGAGGGGCATGTCGTCTCCGACACGGTCGAGTTGCGGGAGGTGCCCGCCGACGAGGTCGCCGACCACGGCGTGACCACCCGCGTGATCACGTGCGACTTCCACGAGAAACTCGCGGCCCTCTATGAGGAGGCCGAGCGATCGCTCGCCGCTGGCGACCTCGAGGCCGCGAAGCGCGCGTTCGAGGAGATCGCCGAGGAAGACCCCTCGTTCAGGAACACGAGTTCGCGGCTCGCCAGTCTGCGCGCAGGCGGGGACGGCTCGTCAGGGGACGCGGCGACGGCACCCGGTAACGGCACTCCCGGCGGGTCTGCCGGCGGCGGTTCGCCCGGCGGATCGGGCGACCAGACGCCAGGTGGCGACACGGGTGGGCAAGACCCGGTAGGGCCCATCGCCAACCTCACTCACTACATCCCCGACCGCATCCCCGGCTTCGTCGGCCAGTCGGTCACGTCCGATCCGTTCGTGCTCTTCCGCGACTACCTTCCGGAGCAGCAGGGCTCGATCGTCCAGCTCTCTGTCGAGGTCGAGCAGTTCGGGGACATCGCACACGCACGGCGGATGCTCGACGAGCGTGTCCGGCGACCTTTCCCCACGGCGGGAGAGGATATCTCCATCGGCAGCCTGGAGGGCTATATCGGCACGCGCCCCAACTACGTCCGCCTCGGCATGCTCGACCGTGGCATCATGGTCTCGCTGGAGTTCTACACGACCTCGGACAACCCCGCCGAACACAAGGACGCGATGATCGCGGCTGCGAGAGCGATCGCGGGACAGTGACGACGTGAGCGGTCACGCTCCCGCGCCCGGCGCTTCTCGGACAGGGCCGGCTACCCGGCTACCGGGGCTGCGTCGACGCAGGCGCGTGCTCGTGACCGCAGTGTGTGTCCTGTTCGCCATCGGTGTCCTCGGCGTCTCGAGTGACGCCAGGCGCATCCTGGGAGGACGTGCCGAGGGCGCACCGGCGCCCGAAACGACACCCGCCGTATCGGCTCCCGTGTTCGCGTACGGGTTCGCCGGCACCGGCGAGAGCGCTCTGCGCCGGCCGGTCGGCGTCTCTGTCATCGCCGGCACGGTGTACGTCGCCGATTCGCTCGCCGGTCACGTGGCCGTCTTCCGGGAGGGGGGCGCGTTCGAGGGCGTCATCGGCGACGACCGCCTCGAGGTCCCCCTCTATCTCGCCGGGGATGAGGACGCCCGCGAGCTGCTCGTGACCGATCGTTCGCTTCGCGCACTCCTCGTGTTCGGGTTCGACGGCTCGTTCGTCGAGACCGTGACCCCGGTCGGCCGCTTTGCCGAGGAGTCGGCTGCGGTCGAGGCCTGGGCTCCGATCGCAGTCGCTCGCGCCGACGACGGCAGTATCTACGTAACGGACGTCGCAGACGAACACCGGGTCTGGCACATGAGCCGTGGGGGCGAGGTGCTCGGCGTGGTTCCCTCCGTGGAGGCGGCCGAGGAGACGACCCCGTCGGTCGCGTTCGACTTCCCCAACGCCGTCGTCGCCTCGGAGGGGCGGGTCTGGGTGGCCGACAGCAACAATCGCCGCCTCGTCGAGCTCGGTAGTGCGGGCGAGGTGGTGCGCTCGGTGCCCCTCGGCCGGCTCGTGCGGGGGCTTGCGAGGCTCGAGATAGGCGAACCCGGCTCCCGACCGCACTTCGCGCTCATCGATGCGTTCTCACACGAGGTGGTGCTCGTGAGCGACATCGGGTCCGAGGTGGGTAGGGTAGGTGGGCCGGGGAGCGGGGGCGGCATGCTGCAGTTCCCCAACGATGTGGCAGTCACCGAGACTGCGCTATTCGTCGCCGACACCGGCAACGCTCGCATCCAGGTGTACGAGTGGCCCGACGCGCGTGGTCTGGCCGCACTCGTGTGGGAGGGCGGTCCAAGCTGGCTCGGTCTTCTCTCGGGTCCCCTTCTGCTTGCGCCCCTGGCACTCGTGTGGTTCGTCCGCCCGGTCCGGGTGGTGGTTTCGCGGGAGGCGCTCGAGGAGCTGCGTGCATCTGTCGATCCCGCATGGGAGTGGCGCCGCGTCCGTCTCGTCCTCACTCCGACGGTCGCCAGGAATGCTCCCCGGCGACCCGGGCCACGCGCGGAGGTCTCGGAGTTCTCGCACCCTGACGTCGTGGAGATCGCACGCGACTACGAGCTTGGAGACGCGAACTCCGAGACGCTGTCGCTCGCGCTCAGGCACCACGTCCTGCTTACCGGCGACCCGATGCTGGCGACTGTCGCCGGTGCTCGCGGAGTGGAGTTGCTCGACGTCGCCGGCTTCGTGGAGGAGTTCGCGCTCCCGCCGAAGAAGCACGGATCGGACCAGATGGAGCGGAGGGCTCGCCGGTCGGGTAGCGGCAGTCGCGGCACGCGACGGTAACAGGTATACTGGTCGGGTGGATTTCCGGGGGTCCCGGCATGGCCCTCGTCGAGACGATTCCAGGACGGATGTGGCCGATGACGCATGGTCACGGTGCCCGCGAGTGGAGCGAGAGCACCGCTGTGGGGACATGGGGCAAGGTGCTCGAGGGCGTGCTCATCACAGCAGCCTTCGTAGCGCTGGCTGCTGTGCCGGCGTACGCGTCGACAGCCCCCCACGTCGTCTATGGCGACACGCCCGAAGCGTGCGCGATGTGTCACCGCGGCCACAGCGCCCCGGGTGTCGTCGAGCGCGCTGAAGCAGGGTCGTGGGACACGACCGGTTCGGCGCTCGTCATCGCCGCTCCGCCGGCTGACGGAGAGCCGAACGGCGGGGACACCGCTCTGTGCTTCACGTGCCACGGCGTCGACGCCCTCGGGTCCGGCACCGACGTACAGTCCGCGTTCACGAAAGACTCTACGCACCTGATCGCCCCTGGATCCTCGGCGTACGGACCCTCGCCCAAGCAGTGCAGCAGCTGTCACGACACGCACGGGACGGCGCGCACTGAGTCCGAGGAGCCCTACACCGCGCTCCTGCGTTCGCGTACCGCGGACGGTGTCGAGTTCCACGCCGCCGAGGAGTACTGCGCCACGTGCCATTTCGAGGCGCGCGAGGACAACCGCTTCCGAGGGCTCGGCGTCTACAGCGACACCGCGCACTACAGGCTCGATATCTCTGCTCTCGGGACCGACATCACGTGCTCGATCTGCCACGAGTCGCATGGCTCCGCGATCGCGCCGCTCATCAGAAGCGAGTTCACCACCCCCGCTGCACCTGCAGTCGCAATCATCGAGGCGAACGACCGCACGCTGTGCTACGTCTGCCACGAGGAAGCCGACACCGTGACGACGTGGGACGGGAAGCCGGTGTACTCGGCGTCTTCGCACGGTTCGACCGTGGCCACCGTCGCGCCGCTGGGCGAGTGGGCCTCCGAGGACGCCACACGTCTCGCCGGCGAGTGCCAGTCGTGCCACAACCCCATGGGACGCGAAGACGGCCGAGGAGGCGTGATCGACGCGCTCGCGGAGGTCGAGGGTCGCGACCTGTGCTACGGGTGTCACAACGACACCGGGCCTGCTGCGACCGACTTCGCATCGATGGCCGTGGGACCCGACCTGTCAGGCGAGGAGGTCGTGGTCGTCTACGACCCGGAGAACCTGCCGCACGCGTACGGTTCGCTGCACGTGTATACGGGTGTCGACGAGGACGCGCCACGCTCGCTCGAAGGGCCACGCCGGTACGCGCCTACAGCTCCTGAGGCGCGGAGCGGTTCTGTGGCGGTCGCGTACGGAGGTATCGACGGCAACGGCGGCACGGACCTGGTGGTCGCGGATCCGGGTGATCCCGGACGACTCCACGTCTACCGGTACGACGTGCTCGCGGGACTCGCATCCACGCCCTACTCGCTCGAGGCGACCGCGTCGCTGGTGGCGGTGGGAGACTTCGTCCTCGACGGCAGCGGTCTTCCGGAGATCGCGGTCGTAAGCGCGGATTGGGACGGCTCGAGCACGCTGCGCATCTACCGCTACCAGGAAGGTTCCGGGCTCGTGCGCGTCGATGCGCCGCTCGGTGGCCCGTTCGATGTCGGGTACGACGCGAGCGGTATCGCCACGGGCGATCTCGGCCTCGGGATCTCCGACGCGCAGCTCGTGGTGACCGCGCGCTCCGCCGAGGAGCTTACGAGCCCCTGGGAAGCACACGTGATGAGACAGCCCGACGCGGCCACGCTCGCGACCGATACCTTCCCCGTTGCCGACGGGGCGCGTGGACCGTCGATCGGACCTGACCTCGTCAGCGATGGCGTTGACACCGGGCCCGGGATCGTCATCGCGGAGGCGGACGTTGCTCCGCCTACGATCTCCGTCTACTCGGCCGAGGGCGTGCTCGACGACACCTACGAGGTTGCCGCTCCCGCTGGCTCGCCGCGCGCGTGGGACACCCTCGTCGACGGGTTCATGCCGGGCGGCGGCTTCGGCGTTGCAGTGGCCGTCCGTAACGAAGCAGGCGACAGTGCCGTGAGTATCTTCGGGGTCTCTGGCGGGACGCTCGGCGACCGTAGCGACGTGGTGACCGGGGAGCGGGTCTCTACCTCCTCCCTCGCGGCAGGTGACGTGAACGGTGATGGGCTTCTCCAGGTCGCCGTTGCCAACGCGGGCCTGTTCTCGCGCGATGTCGACCAGTCGGTCTCACCGTCGGTCCAGTCGTTGCACTGGAACGGTAGCGCGTTCGTGCGCGACGAGGATCTTTGGGCCGGCGGCGTCGAGTTGGCCGGCGAAACACCCGGCATCGCGGTTGCCGACCTCGGTCCGGTGGGGCGTAGCCGTCACCCGGCGAGTGCGATCCCTGGAGCGCACGATTCGACGGAGCAAGGCTCATTCCCGCGTCACGCCGAGTGCGTCGATTGTCACAACGTGCACGTCGCCGACGCTTCGACCGCTCCGGCCCCCGAGGTCTATGGCGTCCTCAAGGGTTCGTGGGGCTACGACCCGGCGGGTGACACTCTGAAGCGGGGAGTCGACTACGAGTACGAGACGTGCTTCAAGTGTCACGGTCCGGCATCGTGGGGCGGGTCGCCGCGTGACGTGGCGGCGGAGTTCGACTCGACCGAGCCGAGCAGTTCGGCGCACCCCGTGATGAGCGAGCACGACGTCACCGAAGCCCAGATCCACTGCGTCGACTGTCACGGCAACGCGGAAGCGGAAGCAGTTCCACCGGCCGCTCCGCGCGGGCCGCACGTGAGTCCGGCGTCGCCGCTGCTCTCCTCGGCGATCCTCGGCATCTTGCCCGGTGACGGGGGTATGCTGTGCTACGGCTGTCACGACTACGGCGTCTACCACGATGACGCGGAAGGCAGCGAGTTCTACGACGCCACTACCGGCGCGCAGCTTCACTCGCGTCACGTGAGCGACTTCGGGCTCAGCTGCCAGACGTGTCACACCAACCACGGCAGCGTGAACCGCTACCTCATCCGGACCGACGTCGACTGGGTCGACGCCGCCAACGGTGGAGCGTGCTTCACGTCGTGCCATCTTGGGAGTACCGCTAATGCGTACAGTCGCGTCGTCGGGACGCTGCTGCCGACATCCGTCACCGCAGTGGACGGATTCGGGGCGGGCACGTCCGGTGGCATCGAGGAGCTGACGGGTGAGGGCGAACCCGAGACGCCGGACGGCGAGTACTTCATCGCGTACGAGAAGCAGGGCAGCAACGCCATGCGCGTGGAAGTCGGTTTCGAGAGCGTCACGTCGACACCTGTCGGCTTTCGGATCTGGGGCCGCTACGACCCTGCGGGCGTAGGCCTCGGCCACAACGTGAACGTCGAGGCGTGGGACTACGACGCGCCTGGGTGGGTCGTCCTCGGCATGCTGCCCACAGCGTCGATCGATGGGATGTACACGTACCCGCTGGCCGATGATTCGTTCGTCTCCGGTGGACAAGAGCTCCGCATCCGCATCGATCATACGAGCGGCGGACACGAGGACCACGCCCTCTACCTCGACACGGTCTGGCTGCAATACTGACGGCCAGCCGTCCTGCCTACCGGACGATGAGCACCGGCGTGCCGACCTCCACCAGATCGTAGAGCTCCTCTACGTCTCTGCGCACCATGCGGATGCAACCGTGACTCGCTGCAGTGCCGATCGATCTCACGTCCGGCGTCCCGTGTATGCGGATACCGCGGGCGTTGAGGTTGAGTGCCCGCGTGCCGAGGGGGTTGTTCGGCCCCGGGGGGATGGTCTTGGGCATATCGGCCGCCCAGGCGCTGCCGGGATTGCCCCATGTCGGCATGTAGCGCCTCAGCGTGATCTCCCACTCGCCGCGCGGCGTGGAGTAGCCAGGCTTGCCTACCGCGACGCGGTACGTGCGGTCGACCTCGACCCCCTCGTAGAGTTCGAGGCGCCGCGACCCGAGCGACACGACGATCGTCTTGCCCAGATCGGCCTCGCTCACGGCGGGTGGCACGTCGGCGACGGGTAGCGAGACCTGCTTCTCGCCGGCGAGCATCGCCGCGCTTATGGCGGAGACGGCAGCGGTGACCTCGGTAGCACGCCCGGGCTGCGACTCCTGGATCGTTACCGCGCCTGCCTCGATCGAGATCGAAGCATCGATCGCGGGGGTGTCGATCGCGGACGCCATTATCCTCACCGCCACCACCAGACCCTCCTCGTCGAGCCCGAGCGCGGGGACGACGTCGTGGTAGACGGGCACCTCGGCCAGGGTGCGCCATACCCGCTCGTTGATGGTGGAGTCGCGGACCGGCTCGAACGCTTCCGTGACGGCGGCATCGACGTCGACGGAGAGGTATTCGGCTGGGTCGAGCGTGAACGCCAGATCATCGAACGACACGTCGACGGGCGCGTGGAGCGGCGCGACGACCTCCTCGGCCATGACCTCTCGCGCCTCCTCGGCCGTCAAGCCTCCGAGGTCGTGGCCTCCGGTCAACGTGACGCCGGCCGGGATGAACATGCGGGTCGCGTAGTCGTCGGCGACCGCCCATGCCAGTGCGCCGGAGGTGGCGAAGAGTGCGAGTGCGACGAGGAGCCCTGCCGCCCTGGGTGCGATGGCACGAAGACACACGATTGATCCTCCAGGTGAGAGGGCGTGGTGACGATATAAAAAAGTGTAGCACGACCCCGATGGGACCTTTGGCTTGTCACGTATCGGATGGAGCGCACGAGACGATGGCCGCTCTCGGCGACAACGTGCCGGCACTCGAGCATGTCAGCGAGGAGTGCCGGATACTTCTCGAACACCTCAGCGATGCGGTGTTCTTCGTGCGTGTCGAGGATGGGCGCATCGTCATTGCGAACCACGCCGCCGAGGCGCTCTACGGGTACACGCGCTCCGAATTGCTCAGGATGCGAGTCTACGACCTGGTGGTCTCGTCCGATGACACGCCGGTAGAACCAGAAGACGCGACGCGTGGCGGAAGCATAACGACCGAGGGGACGCTCTTTGAAGCGGTCCACACGCGTCTCGACGGGAGCGAGGTACCCGTGGAGGTCAGCGCGCGCCTCGTCCACCTCGGTGAAGACGCGATGATCATCGCGGTCATCCGTGACATCACCCAGAGGAAAGAGACTGAGACCGCCCTTACGCGCGCGTACCAGGAGATCGAACAGGTCTTCGAGACGGCGGGGGACGGCATGCGCGTCGTCGACCGGGAGTTCAACGTCACGCGTGTCAACCGCACGCTACTCGATATGACGGGTCTCACCCGGGAGGACGTGCTCGGCTCCGCGTGCTACGAGACGTTCGCCGGCGAGAACTGTCATACCGACAGATGTCCGCTGACCCGGGTTCTGTCCGGTGAGGGCCGGATGACGTCCGAGGTCCGGAAGGTGCGCCCGAGTGGCGAGCCGGTGACGTGTCTGCTCACGGTCCAACCGTTCGTCGTGGACGGTAAGGCCGTGGGCATCGTCGAGTCGTTCCGCGACATCACGGAGCGCAAGCGGGCCGAGGAACTGGCCGAGCACCTCGCCACCCATGACGCGCTCACCGGACTTCCGAACAGGCTACTCTTCAACGACCGGCTCGAGGTCGCCCTTGCACGTGCGCGCAGGGAGCACACGCAACCGGCGCTGCTCTACTGTGACCTCGACGACTTCAAGGTCGTCAACGACACGTACGGTCACGCTGTCGGCGACAGCGTCCTCAGGACCGTGGGTCAGCGTATCGCGTCCGTGGTCCGGGAAAGCGATACCGTAGCGCGCCTCGGGGGCGACGAGTTCGTCGTCCTCCTCGCCGATGTGGACGATGAGGCCGATGCGGTCTCGGTCGCCGAGAAACTCCTCGGTGTCCTGTCCGAGCCCGTCGAGAGTCCTCCTCACGTCCTCCACGTGTGGGCGAGTGTCGGAGTCGCGGTCTACCGGGAGGGCGATGACGCGGACGCGCTCCTCGGCCGGTCCGACGACGCGATGTACAGCGTGAAGGACGACGGGAAGCGCGGGCACAAAGCAGCGGGCAAGTAGTCCCCATGCGTGCGCCGTGCTTCGGGTAAGATACGGGGAAGGTTCCAGGGAGGCCCCCGGCAGGGCGAAAGGACGTCGTCTATGCGCACCACCATCCTCGTTGTCGACGATGCGGCATTCATGCGCATGATGCTCCGCGACATCCTCGAAAGCGAGGGCTACGAGGTCCACGAGGCCGAATCGGCTTCTCGGGCCGTCGAAGTCTACGAGCAGGTCTCCCCGGACCTCGTCACCATGGATATCACGATGCCGGAGGTCAGCGGCGTCGAGGCCGTGAAGGCTATCCGCGAGATCGATCCGTCGGCCCGGGTACTCATGGTGAGCGCGATGGGGCAGGAGTCGATGATCGCCGAGGCGCTCGAGGCGGGAGCCATGGAGTTCGTGGTCAAGCCGTTCCAGCCCGCCAAGGTGCTGGAGCTGGTCAAGAAGTGTTTGAGCGCGTAGGGCCCAGCGACCGGGTGGGCAGGCGACGCGCGACGATACGGGTCCTCGTCGTCGACGACTCCGCTCTCGTGAGGCAGATCCTGCTCGACGTGCTGTCGCTCGATCCGCGGATCGAGGTCGTCGGTGTCGCGCGGAACGGCGTGCAGGCGATCGAGGCCGCGCGAGAGCTGGACCCCGACGTCATCACTCTCGACATCGAGATGCCTGAACTCACCGGGCTCGAAGCGCTGCCGCATCTGCGCACGGTGACCGATGCGCGCGTGATCGTGCTGTCGTCGATCGATGACTCGGACACCATGTACCAGGCACTCGCCCTCGGTGCGGTCGACTTCGTGCCCAAGCCCAAGGGTCGGCTCACGATGTCGATGGGCGAGTTGTGCGAGCAGCTTCAGAAGACGATCAGGACCGCGTACCGTGTTTCGCCCGGCGCGATCGCCATCGACGGCGACACCATCGCCCGAACGATGACGGCGATCCTCGAGCGTTCGGCGTCTTCCGGGGAGGAGCCACCTTTCGAATCGTCTCCCGGGGCGATCTCGAAGACCGCCGTGGCGATCGCAGCCTCGACCGGCGGACCGCCCGCCCTCGAGCGGGTGTTCGCAGGACTCTCGTCGTCGCTGCCTGCGGCAGTACTCGTCGTGCAGCACCTCCCAAAGGGTTTCTCGGCATCGCTCGCTCGCCGGCTCTCACGCGCCGGGAGCATCCCGGTCGTCGAAGCCGAGGAGGGGATGGTCCTGCGCAACGGGTGCGGTTACCTTGCGCCTCATGGGGCGCACATGTGCGTGGAGATCGACGGTTCCGGACCGCACATCACGTTCGATCACCGTCTGGGGCCCATGCACGGCGTGCGGCCTGCAGCCGACGTACTCTTCGAGAGCGTCGTCGACGTGTTCGGCGAGATGGCGGTCGGTGTCGTGCTCACCGGGATGGGCACTGACGGAGCGAAGAGCCTACGCCTCATGAGGGAGGCAGGTGGCGCGACGGTCGTCCAGGACGAGGAGACGAGCGTGGTGTGGGGGATGCCTGGCGCGGCCCTTCGCGAGAAGGCGACGAACCGCGCCGTTCCGATAGGGAACATACCTGCCGAGATCAGGCGCGCCGTACGTGCACGGGAGTTGTGCGATGAGTGAGCATGCGGCATACGATCAGGTGTTCGCCGAGGAGAGCGGCGAGTTCCTCGCGATGGTCTTCGATGGCCTGCGCGGGCTCGAGCGTGACCCTGAGGATGTTACGCAGATCGAGGCCGTGTTCCGCGGCGCCCATAGCCTGAAGGGTATGTCTGCGGCAATGGGCTACGTCCGCTCGGCCGATCTGGCGGGCCGCATGGAAGACCTCATGGGGCACGCGCGCGACCGCAGGATACGGCTCACACCGGAGGTGCTTGTGGCCATCGGGCGTGCCGCCTCGGCACTCGAGCGTCTCGTGGAAGCCGACATCGCCGGAGATACCACCGCCGAGGTCCCCTCGATCGATCTCGATCCGGGCGCGTTCGGTGCGCGCCTCTCGCCCGCAGCCGGACCGGATGAGCGGCGACTCGTGCGTGTATCGGTCACTCTCGCCGAGGAGTGCTCCTTGAAGGCGGTCCGTGCACACGTGGTAATCAAGCGCCTCTCGCTTATGGGAGAGGTCACCGGGAGCGAACCTACCGCCACACACCTGCACGAAGAGCGGTTCGACCGGACCTTTGCGGTCACGCTGCGAACGGGAGCGAGCCTGGAGGACCTCGTCGCGGCAGCGACCAACGTGGTCGAGGTCGAGGAGGCGAGCGCCGAGCAGCTCGTCGTCTGCGAGCCGGAGAGCGTCCTTCCCACGCTCAGCGAGATGCGCAAGGATGCGCTCGGTGAGGTGGGGAACATCGGAGCGGGTCACGCCGCCACGGCCCTCTCGGGGTTGCTAGGGAAGCGCGTGGCGCTCTCTCAGCCCGAACTACTGGTCGTGCCGGCCACCGAGGTGCCGTACGCGTTCGGTCTCGAGAACACGCTCGTGGCGGCGACTTTCGCCCACCTGTCCGGCAGCGTGGGTGGCGGCATCCTCGCGATCGCCACGTGTGAGGCGCTGTTGAACCTGGTAGACCTCACGAACGGAAGGCCCACGGACACCACGTCGGCCCTCGGCCCGGCAGAAGAGGAGCTTGCACTGAAAGTCGGTACGGCGCTCGCAGACGCCTACGTCGATGCCGTGTCGCATCTGACCGGCCTTCCCATCGACGTGTCGCTCTCCCGATTCCACCTCGATCGCGTATCGGCGATCCTCGAGCAGGCGCGTGCAGACATCGCTCACGATGTGCCGTGGGCGGCGTTCGTGCGCACGACCCTCTCTATCGAGGGGCAGGCGATGGATGTCGCACTCGTGTTCATACCGGACGTTGTCGGGCTCGCCGCCCTTTTCGATCGACTAGGCGTGTGATGCTACGACGGTGGATGCCCGAGCTGGGAGCGATGTGGATACGCTGCCCTCGTGCCGATATAGTGTGAGACCGTTCCAGCGAGCACGTGACGAGGAGAGACGTGATGGACCGATCCGCGGACTCAGCCGTCTCCTCGAGAGGCGGACGAACCAAGGGACCGACCATAGCGATCGTAGGAGGCAGCCTACGGGCGGCTTCGATCCTGCGCCTGCTCTCCGAGGTCGACAACGTCCGCGTGGCCGCCGTCGCGTGTCCTACACCCACCGCTCCTGCGGCCCGCCTTGCCGAGGACCTCGGGGTCCACGTCATGCCGGACGTCACGGAGGTATTCCGGGTCAGAGACCTCGACCTCATCGTCGATATGTCCGAGGACGAAGACGTGCACGCGCTGCTCGACTCCGAGAAGCCGACAGACGTCGAGATGATCGGGACCGTCGGCTCCGAACTCGTGTGGGACCTGCTCGTCGCAAAGAAGCGTGGCGAGGAGCAGGAGAGGCTCTTCGTCGAGCTTCAGGTGGCCTACGACAAGATCCGCAGCCACGAACGTCGCCTTCAGGCGAGCAAAGAAGCCCTCGAGCGGGCCAACAGCGAACTGGAGTCGAGGCTGGCCGAGATCTTCTTCACTCACGAGTTCTTCAAGGCGCTCACCAGGTTCACGAGCGTCGATGAGGTCTGCAGCCTCATCGTCGACGGGGCCAACGGGATACTCGGTGCCGAGATCAGCTGTGTCTACCTGTTCGAGCGCGAAGACTGGACACTACGACTCCAGGCTTCCCAGGGTCGTCCGCCCGGCTCGTTCGTGCCTGTGGTCCCGGTGGCCGAGACGTTGCTCGGCGCAGCGTTCCGTGACGGACTTGTGCAAGAACACGTGGTCACGCCGCATTCCGACTCGGTCGCCTGGATGGTCGACACGGAAGACATCAGGTCCCACGTGGCGGTGGTGTTGCGCTCGGGCGAGCAGGTCCTTGGTGTGATGGTCGTGGCGTCGGCGACGCCCAGGGAGCTGTCGCCGGCGGAGCTCGAGCGCCTGCAGGTGATCGCCAACCAGTCCTCACTCGCACTCCAGAACGCCCTGCTTCACGGGGAGCTCGAGAGGCTCTCCGTGACAGACCAGCTGACCGACCTGTTCAACCACGGCTACTTCCAGCAACGACTCGACGCCGAGATCAGGAGGGCTACCCGGTTCGACCACCCCCTCTCACTCGTCATGCTCGACATCGACGATTTCAAGGCGCTCAACGACACGTACGGCCACCCGCGTGGCGACTTGGTCCTCAAGGTCGTCTCCTCGATAATCCGAGACAACTTGCGCGATATCGACATCGCCGCACGCTATGGGGGTGAGGAGTTCGTGCTGCTGTTGCCCGAGACCGGCCCGGACGGTGCCCGCTCCGTCGCCGAGCGGGTACGAAACCGTGTGGGGGATGAGATCCTTCCGATACCCGGTGCAGAAGAGGAGGTCCGCGTCTCCGTGTCGCTCGGCGTCGCGACGTATCCGATCCATGCCGAGACACATGCAGGCCTCATCGATGTTGCGGACCGGGCGCTGTACGAAGCGAAGCGCACCGGCAAGAACCGTACTGAGGTGGCCGAATGAAACCCATACTGCCCGGAGGGCGTGGTCCGGCGGTCGAGGACGTGCAGCGGCGGCTGCACGCGCTTGGATACGATCTGGGGCCCACCGGCATCGACGGCGTGTTCCTCGGCATGACCCACGATGCGATCGTGGCGTTCCAGCGGGAGAACGAGCTGTCCGAGGACGGCATCGTCGGAGAAGAGACGTGGTCGGCGCTGGTCGATGCGACGTTCACCCTTGGCGACCGGGTCCTCTACTTGAGGCTGCCGCACTTCCACGGCCGCGACGTGCGTGCGCTCCAGGAAGCGTTGGGTGCACTCGGTTTCATGGCGGTCGAGCCGGACGGGATATTCGGGCCGAACACCGAGCGGGCCGTTCGCGAGTTCCAGCGCAACAGCGGCCAGCCGGTCGACGGTATCGTGGGGACGGAGACCGTGCGCCTCGTCGAGCGTCTCAGGCACGTGTGGGAGGGCCGTAGTGCGAGTCTGCACCCGCGTTCGGGGAGCGCTCGGCCCGACCCGATCGCGGTCCTGACACGCACCTCCGTCGCGGTCGCGGGCGACGATGTGACGGCACGCGACATCGCGAATCGTATCGTGAACGTCGCACTGGCGTCCGAGCCCACAGCGCGTATCGCGCTGCTCGAGGACGTCGATGGAGCCGAGGTGACCATCCGCGTCGTGACCGAGGGTGAGGACGCCTCGGGCGTACCGGTGGTAGTCGCGGGGGGCGACGACGTCGATTCGCTCGCAGGACGCATCATCACCGCCCTTGCGGCGGCGGATCCCGGGCAGCGGAGGATCGCTATCGACGTCGAGGTTACCGACGGGTCGGACCAGGCACTCCAGCGGACGGCCGTACGCATGTTCGACGCGATCTGTCGTGCCCTGGCACGGTAGGCATAGGACGTGCTAGAATCTGGCGGTTGTGTATTCACCGACTGAGCCACAGGGAGGTAGCGCTCTGATCTCTCGCAGACGCACACCTGTCGCGATCCTTCTCATAATCGTCTTCGTGCTTTCGACCGTGCCCGCATTCGGGAGTCCGGCTGCGTCGAAGCGTGAGGAGGCCCGCCAGGTCAAACAGCAGATCGATGCCCTCGACGTCGAAGTCGAGCTTGCGGCCGAAGAGTACAACGAAGCCCGCATCAAGCACGAGGCGCTCGTCGCCGATATCGAAGCTACCTCGGCGCGCATCGCCGCGACCACCGCGGTCATCGATGACCTGCAAGGTCGCCTGGGAGCCCGTGCCGAGTCGATGTACCGCAACGGACCCCTCAGTTTCCTCGAGGTGCTCCTAGGGGCGCGTGATTTCGACCAGTTCGCGACGGTGTGGAGCGTGTTGCGTGACATGAACGATCGCGACGCCATCGATGTGGCAGAGCTTGCGGCGGCTCGCGTCGAGCTCGAGGCTGCAGAGAAGCGTCTCGAAGAACAGGAAGTGGCAGCCAAAGCAGTCGTCGAGCGTATGGCCGAGAGCAAGGCGGCGATCGAGCGGCGGCTTGCGGACCGAAAGCGCATGCTTGCCGGTCTCGAGGCTGAGATAGCCGCGATCGAAGAGGCCGAGCGGGCGAGGGCCGAGGCGGCCGCGCGTGCCGCGGTCTCGCGAAGCAATGCTGCTGCATCATCGAGTCAGCGGTCCTTCCCGCCGCCGACACGCGCACCGCGCAGCGAGGTCGTCAACATCGCCAAACGGTACCTTGGTGCGCCGTACCAGTGGGCGGCGTCAGGCCCCGACCGTTTCGACTGCAGCGGCTTCACGCTGTTCGTCTACCGCCAGGTCGGCGTCTCGCTTCCGCACTCCTCTCGAGCGCAGTACGGAGTCGGCGAGAAGGTATCGCGCTCCGATCTGCAACCCGGCGATCTCGTGTTCTTCGGCTCGCCCATCCGGCACGTCGGCATCTACGTGGGCGGCGGGAACTACATCCACGCTCCCCGCACCGGCGATGTCGTCAGGATCAACTCGCTCTCCGGCCGCAGGGACTACGTCGGAGCCGTGCGCCCGTAGGACGCGCTCCTGACCACTCGCGTGCCGATGCGGTATGCTGTCTCCCGTACCCGCAACACTGCGCGCGAGGGTGAGGTGCGATGGCTGAGATCGACGGGCTCCTGAAGCTCATGAGCCAGCAGGGCTCCTCGGATCTACACATCAAGGTCGGTAGCCCGCCTGCGGTACGACTTAACGGCAGGCTCGTGGTCATGCGCGAGATGCAGCCGCTCGACACCAACACGACCAGGGTCCTTGCCCTTGGCATGATGGACGAACGCCAGCAGGCGTCCTTCGAGAATCACCGCGAGATCGACTTCGCCTACTCGGTGCCCGGGGTCGGGCGGTTCCGGGTGAACGTCTTCCGCCAGCGCGGCAGCGTCGGCATCACGCTGCGTCGGGTCGCGACCGAGCGGGCCGCTATCGAAGAGCTCGGGCTACCTTCCGTCGTGCGCCGGCTTGCCGATGAGCCCCGTGGGCTCGTGCTCGTCACCGGTACCGCCGGTTCGGGCAAGACGACGACCCTCGCCGCGATGATCGACCACATCAACGATACGCGTGAAGGCCACATCGTGACGATCGAGGATCCGATCGAGGTGTTGCACGCCGACAAGAAGTGCATCATCAACCAGCGTGAGATCGGCATCGACACCGACTCCTACGCCGATGCGCTCAGGCACGTGGTGCGTCAGGACCCCGACATCATACTCATCGGCGAGATGCGCGACCACGAGACGGTAAATGCCGCACTCACGGCGGCCGAGATCGGTAACCTCGTGTTCTCGACCCTGCACACCATCGATGCGACCGAGACGATCAGCCGTATCATCGATTTCTTCCCGCCGTATCAGCAGAAACAGATCCGCCTCATGCTCGCCTCGACGCTCAAGGGCATCGTCAGCCTACGTCTCATCCCCACGATCAACGGGGGCCTCGTGCCCGCGGTCGAGATCATGGTCATGACCGGGACGATCCGCGAGTACATCAACGACCCCGACAAGACGCACTTGATCCGTGACGCGATGGAAGAGGGAGAGTACTACGGGATGCAGACATTCGATCAGAGCCTACTCCGCCTCTACCAGGACCGCATGATCACACTCGACGACGCTATCGCTATGGCGGCCAACGCACACGACTTCAAGATCAAGGTGCGCCACCTTGGCGTCGACCCCCAGCAGGCCGCCGAGAGCGGTATCTACTGATGTCGGGGGGTCCGACGTTCACCGTCGTGGTGCGCTGTGCCGACCCGCGCCTCGAGCACTTCTTCTCCGAGCCGCAGACGCGTGCACTCATGGGGCTCGTCCCGGTGCGCGAGCCGCTCGATGAGGCCTACGTCTCGAACGTGGGAGGACTGCTCTCGTTCACCGGCGCAGCCGCGCCCAGGCTCGTTCACGACGCCTCACTCCTCGGCACGCTGTTCGGCGGCGGCGCGGCGCGCGTGGTACTCACCGCCCACAGCGAGTGCGGCGGCTACATCGCGGCTGTGGGGGGCGAAGCCGAACGGGTCAAGAGGCGTCAGATCGATGACTTGCGCACTACAGCGAGGCGACTCGCGGAAAGCGCTCCGGCACTTCTCGTCCACGCGTACTACCTCGACTTGGAGACCGGGTCGGTCGAGGAGGTCAGCTAGCGGAGATCCGTCGCGGCGCGAGCACGAGGGCGACACTCGCGCCGGCGAGCGCCCCGAGGGTGTCCACGGCCCAATCGACGACGTCGGGCACTCGCCCGGGCACGAATGCCTGGTGCAACTCATCGGTGACCCCGTAGAGCGAGGCCGCGATCACCGCGAGCGCGAACGCGCGGTCTCTAGCGGGCGTCTCGTAGGAGAATGCGTGGAACAGGATGACACCGAGCACGAAGTAGACGCCGAAGTGCCCGAAGGAGCTCCCGGTGCTCGGCACGTGCGAGGAGGGTAGCGACGAAAGGGCGAAGATGAACGCCATCCAGGATATGGCGACGGTCCATGTCGCGCGGCGTGTCGCGAACCGTTTCGGCAACATCAGGGGCACCTCCTTCGCGGGCACGTGTCCGTCGGGATAGAGAGTCTACCAGAACGTTCGCTGAACACCCGATTGACCTGGGCCGAAGTGCGTGGCAGGGTTGTCTTCTTCTTCTTCTTCTTCTTCGATGGTGCGGACGAAGGGTCGAACCGCCTGTGAAACGACGGACCGCTCTGATCGCGGTAACGGTATCGGCTGCGTGCTTCGGCACACTTGCTGTGTTCACGAGCATGGCATACCGGCACGGCGCCGAACCGCTCCAGTTGCTCGTGTGGCGGTTCGGGATGGCGTCGCTCCTGCTCGGAGGTTACCTTCTGGTCACTCGGCCGGGCATGCTCAGGGTGCCGCGAGGCGATCTCGTCCGCTACCTCGTCCTGGCGGTGGCGGGGTACGGTGCGGCGTCGCTGTGCTTCTTCTTCGCGCTGGTCTACACGGATGCCGCGATCGTCGCTGTATTGTTCTACACGTACCCTGCGCTTGTCACGATCGTGTTACGCGTGGTGAGCGGGGACAGACTCGACCGCGCACGCATCGGGGCGGTTGCGATCACGTTCCTCGGCTGTGCCCTCGTCGTCGACCCTTTCGGCATCGAGAAAGGCGTCTCGCTTGCGGGTGTGCTGCTCGGGCTTGGTGCAGCTGCTGGGTACGCGTCGTTCAACGTACTCTCCTACCGATGGTTGCCTGGACGTTCCCGAGGGGTACTGATGACGTACACGTTCGGGTTCAACGCGCTCGCGATAGCGCTTGTGGCGCTCCTGGTAGGGGCGCGTGTAGCCCCGGTAGGCTGGGATCTCGCGACGTGGATCCTGTTGGTTGCGATCGTGTTCGTCCCGACGTTCGCTGCAGTCCTGCTCTATCTCAAGGCCATGAGTCACCTCGGTCCGGCACAGACCTCGATCACCTCGACCATCGAGCCCCTCGTGACGATAGTGCTTGCCGCCCTGGTGCTCGGCGAGCGTCTGGGGTGGCTGCAGTTGGTGGGAGCAGCCTTGGTGCTTGCGGGAGTCGTCACGGCCGAACGACGGGTCCGCGAGGTCGAAGAAGTCGCCCTCGTGTGACCGATCGCACCGCTTGCCGGCCCGCAAGCCGACCTGGACTCGGCGGAGCGGCACCGGATACACTGACCGGACGACGCAGGACGTGCAGCCGGCCCCGGGCGTCTTCGGAGAGGGAGCGCGTGGACTACTACAAGACCCTGCAGGTGGCCAGGAATGCCGAGCCCGAGGTGATCGAGAAGGCTTACAAGGCGCTCTGCCTGAAGTACCACCCGGACGTCACCCCGGAGTCTCGCCAGGAAGCCGCCACCCGGAAGATGCAGCGCATCAACGAGGCATACCGGGTCCTCAGCGACCCCGAGCTGCGAGTCCGCTACGACCGGGCGCTCGGTCCGGCATCGGAGGCGAACGCGTGGGACACCTTCATGTCGAAAGGGCTCGTCGGCATGTTCCTCGAGCGGGTGACGCCCGGACGCTGACGCGTCCGCGCGCCGCGCACGTCGGTCCTCGCACTGCGTGGCCTACGAGGCGGCTCGCTCCAGCGCGTTTCGGACCGAACGCATGATGCCCGGGTATGACACCGCGCCATCGTACGTGGGCACGCCGTCTACCACCGTGACGGGATAGAGCAGGCCGCGCGTGTCGATCTCGCGAACGACGTCGGCACGCTCCGCTTTCACCGCAGGGTCCGTCACGTCCAGGTACGTGATGGTCGCGGCGTCGCCGAACCGGCGCTCGATCTCGTCGCGTATGAGCGCGGTGATCTCCTCCGGAGACCACGAGGGTCCTCAACCTCCCGAGTAGCACGAGGTCTGAGCCGGCAGATCGAACACTTCGACGACCACTACATCGTTCGCCATCTTCTTCTCCATCATCCGAGGGTGACCGCTCCACTGGGGCACACCCGCACACATACGCCGCATCCCGCGCAACGCTCCTGCAGGACAACGTATCCGTTCGCCCCCGGGTACGATCCACCGCCGAGGGGGACTATAGCACCCTTCGGGCACACCCGCCGTGCGGGACATGCTGCCGACCGGTCGCACGAGGCGTCCTCGATGCGAATACGTGACATGTTGCTCTCCTACACAGTATCTGCCCCAATCCGTGCGCACGTTCACGGAGAAGGATACCCCATAGGGTATAACAATGCAACAGTATCTAGCCGATGGACCTGCTGGTACCATTGATGCGACCGGATGGTCTGATGACGGGAGCTGCCGTGAGCGATCGGACTCGTGGTGTCGGTGCACGAAACCTGCTTGTCGTGATGGTCGGCGCGGGTCTTGCGATAGGGGCGCTCTTTCCCGTGATCGCAGGGTTGTTCGTGGAGCCCAAGAGTCCAGCGGCTCATGCGGCGTTCTGGGGGATCGCGCTGGCCGCCGGGGTGATTCTGGGGGCGCTCTGTTACAAGCTGTCCGTGCGGGCCGCCGAAAAGCTATTCGCCGACGTGCTCGTCGAGATGGCCGGACTCCTCAACGTGCCGGTCGCCCACAAGAAGGGTATCGTGGGCATCAGGACTGAACTGCTTCGCGAAGCCGAGGAACTCGGCCGTGTGCTCTCGCGCATCCAGTCCGTCAGCAGCGACGTGAGGTCGCTCAGCGCCGAGGTGCTCGCCGCGACCGAGCAGCAGGCGTCGGGTGCCGCGGAGCAGGCTGCTGCTGTCTCGCAGACCTCGGCCACCGTCGAGGAACTCGCGCAGACCTCCAAGCAGATCGCCGAGAACTCGGCGTCGGTCGTCTCGGTCGCCGAGCGCACGCTGGCCAGCGCCGAAGAGGGTATGCAGTCCGTGTCCGACACCGCACTGGGGATCGAGGAGATCCGCTCGACGACCAACGCGGCGTCCGACCGCATCCTCGCCCTCGGCGATCGCAGCCAGGAGATCGGGCGAGTACTGACCATCATCGACGAGATCGCCGAGCAGACGAAGATCCTCGCGCTCAACGCGGCCATCGAAGCTGCGCGCGCGGGAGATGCGGGGAAGGGATTCGCCGTCGTTGCCGAGGAGATCCGCAAGCTGGCGGACTCGGTGACCGAATCGACCCAGGAGATCGGACGCGTCGTCCGGGAGATCCAGGCTTCGACCTCGGCGCTCATCATGTCGACCGAGCGAGCGGCGAACAAGGTCGACGAAGGCAAGACGCTTGCGCAGCGCACCGCCGAGGCGCTCGAACGCATCGTCGCCCAGGTCGAGGAGACGACCGATGCGGCGAAACAGATCTCGATCGCGACCCAGCAGCAACGTACTGCTTCCGACCAGGTCGTGGTTTCGATGCGTGAAGTGTCGAGCGTCTCCCAGCAATCGGCGGAGACCTCCCGGCAGATCTCGGGGGCCATCATGCGGCTCGATTCGCTCGCCGACTCGCTGAAGACGGTGCGCTGACGTGTCCACAGTCGTCGATCGTCTTGCCGCCGCCGGCCTCACCCTGCCAGGCCCCCCCAACGTCCTCGGTGCGTACCTGCCAGCCGTCCGCAGCGGTGGACTGGTGTTCACGGCCGGGCAATTGCCGATGCGCGATGGCGAACTCGTCGCCACAGGATCGGTCGGTGCGGGCGTCTCGGTGGAGGTGGCAGGCGAGTGCGCGCGGGCATGCGTCCTTAACGCGCTCGCAGCAGCTTCGGTCGCGTGCGACCTGGACGACGTCTCCAGGGCCGTCAAGCTCGTCGGATACGTGGCGTCGGCACCCGGTTTCACCGAGCAGCCGTCGGTGGTCGACTGCGCGAGCGACGTGCTCATCGCTGCGTACGGTGAAGCGGGGAGGCATGCGCGCGAGGCCGTGGGAGTGACCGAACTGCCCCGCCGCGCCCCGGTCGAGATATCGATCGTGCTCGAGGTCGGTCGGTAGTGGTTGCGCAGGTGTCTTTCGCGCCGTCCGGTCGGCAGGAGAGGGCCCCTCGCTCTCGAACTCGACATAAGGGAGTTCGTGGGACTCCTGCGAGCCTTCACGGGCGAGCTTTTCAGTTGCTGGACGAGCGTCCGTTCCGGTATCGTAAGAGCGTTACGGGTTCGAGGGCAGCCAGTGCCGCCACTTTCGTACACCATTCGTCCGTGTTGGGGTAAGGAGAATGTCTATGGCAAAGATCTCCCTCGCCGGATTCAAGGATCCGGTCCGCAGGCCGCGCTATATCATCTGGACGGGTGCCGCAGTCCTGGTGCTTGCAGCGGTCATGATCACGGCGCTGGGGGTGACATCCACGTACTGGTTCTGCGCGAACGGGTGCCACAAGGTCCAGGACGACACCATCATCGCGTACGACCGCTCGTCTCACTCGAACGTCTCATGTATGGCGTGCCACATGCCTGTGAACGCAGGCCCCATCACGTTCATGCTCCACAAGGCCGAGGCGCTCGGCGAACTCTACTTGACGGCCACGAACAGATTCGAACTGCCGCTCAACCCGGGTTCGCACCTTGCGCTCGACGCCAGCCACATGGGATCGGAACAGTGTACGCAATGTCACAACCTCGCCAATCGCCCGGTGACCCCGAGTCCCGGCATCATCATCGATCACGACGTGCACACTGAAGCGGAGATCCACTGTACCGTGTGTCATAATCGCGTGGCTCACCCTGAGGACTTCGAGTTGACGCTGGTGCACCCGGTGACGGGCGAGCCCAACCAGCCGCACGAGGACTTCATGCTGATGACCGCGTGCTTCCGGTGTCACACACTCACGAGCGAATCGCCCAGCGGCATCATGGCTCCCGGCGCATGCTCCGCATGCCACACGCCGGACTTCGTCCTGACGCCCGATAGCCACTTCGATGACGGTTTCCTTCCGCGCGGCCATGCCGACCTTGCTCTCGTCGATCTCGAGGCGATGTCGGCCGCAGCAGGTGAGGCTGATCACGATGTGCCCGCCAGCGAAGAGGAAACACCCACCGGAGAGGGCACCGAGGAGTCGAGCAGGGGTATCGCCCGTGCGTACGCTGCCGAGGGAGAAGCCCCGGGGGCCGACGCCCCGATGCCCGACAGGCTCGAGCACCTACCCCCGGTAGCGGCTGTCGGATACTGCTCGACATGCCACGTCATCGACCGGTTCTGCATGGATTGCCACGGCATGGCGATGCCGCACCCCATCGAGTTCAGGACTCAGACGCACGCCGAGTTCTTCGTCGCCCAGCCGGAGAAGTGCGAGATGTGCCACACGGCCGCAGACCCGCACTTCTGTGACCGCTGCCACCACGGGACCATGTCTGACTGGGAGTTCCAGACCGACGTGTTCTGGGGAGGCGAGCAGCATGCGGAGGCCGTGCGCACGAATGGCGTGCCGGGATGCCTCGGCGTGTGCCATGAGGTCTCCTACTGCCAGGACTGCCACACGGCGCTGAACCCGATCCCGACCTCTCACCAGGCGGGCGACTGGCTCCGCAGACCTGCCGAGGAGCTCGGCCAGCATGCCGTCGAGGCGCATAGTGAGATCACGGCGTGTGAGGTCTGTCATGGAGAGGGTGGGCCGAACGCCGCCTTCTGCAAGAACTGTCACGTGTTCGACATGCCTCACCCGCAGGAGTTCACGGAGTTCCACGCCACCACCGGACGGAACAATCCGGAGGCCTGCGCGAACTGTCACACCTACGTCGAGCTGTGCAGCGACTGCCACCACGAGGGTGCGATCGACGGGCAGCCGTGGCTGAGGGTCCACGCCAACACGGTGAACGACATCGGTGCCGACGGATGCTTCGTCAAGTGTCACAGTAAGCAGTTCTGTATCGATTGCCACAACGACATGACCGTGCTGCCCACGAGTCACGAGCAGGCGGGCTGGACGCGTCGTGTCGAGATCGACACCCCCGCACTCCATCCGCCGGCCTACGAGAGCCAGCCCGAGAACTGCACGTACTGCCACGGAGAAGGTGGAGCGGCGGCGACGTTCTGTAATGCGTGCCACCGGCTCGAGATGCCGCACCCGGCCGACTTCAGGGAGACGCATGCACCGAGCTTCCGCGAGAACGAGTTCGCGAGGCCTGTGTGTGACAACTGCCACGTGCAGCTGTTCTGCGACAGATGCCACCACGAGGGTGCCACCGGTGCCCGACCGTGGGAACTCGAGCACCCGCAGATCGTGAGGGATAGCGGTGCCGAACCATGCTTCGAGTGTCACGCACCCACATTCTGTGCGGCGTGCCACGTGAGACTAGGGCGCGAGTAGCGCACAGATCCACGGAACGTTTTCGGGAACGTCGAGAGGCCCCCTCCGCGGAGGGGGCCTCTTCATTCAGGAAGGTTACCGTGCGCGTACTTTGCCCTCCTGCGACGGAGCGTGTATCATACCGCCTCGTCGGGATGTGGCTCAGCTTGGTAGAGCGCTGCGTTCGGGACGCAGAGGTCGTGGGTTCGAATCCCGCCATCCCGACCATTCGTAGACGCCCGGAAGG
>SKMN01000056.1 GCA_007121015.1 Coriobacteriia bacterium | reverse complement strand
GGCCACGATCCGCCGCCTGTCCGGTGAGGCGAAACACGTCTCCTGAGCTGATGATTCTTGCACTGAGGGTGGCAGGGGCTCAGTGCCGTCCGGCCCTTGCACTTACTTTGTCAATCAACCATCGCCGCGTCGCCGCGTCCGCCGCGTCCGCTGCCGTACCCCTCTTGTCCCCGCGCGTGTTGCGTGTAGGCGCGACGGGAAGAATGAGCACAGTAGGCGCGTCGTGGGGCGCGCCGTTCCGCATGCGGGCACCGACCACTGGAGCGACGCACATGAAGACGAGTATCGACGAACTGACCATCAACACTCTCCGGTTCCTTGCTGTCGACATGGTCGAAAAGGCCAAGTCAGGTCATCCCGGTATGCCGATGGGCGCCGCGCCGATGGCCTACACCGTATGGAGCCGCTTCCTGCGCTTCGATCCCGACCACACCAAGTGGCCCGACCGCGATCGGTTCGTGCTCTCGGCCGGGCACGGGTGTGCTCTCCTCTACGGCTTGCTTCACCTTACCGGCTACGACCTGCCGATGAGCGAACTCGAGAACTTCCGCCAGTGGGGGAGCCGCACCCCTGGCCACCCCGAGCACGGACTTGCGCCTGGCGTCGAGGCCACCACGGGTCCCCTGGGACAGGGATTCGGCAACGCGGTCGGTATGGCGATCGCGGAGACATCGCTCGCGGCGCGGTTCAATCGTCCCGGCCACAAGATCGTCGACCATCACACATACGTATTATGCAGCGACGGGGACATGATGGAGGGGGTGTCCTCGGAGGCCGCGTCTCTCGCAGGGCACCTCAAGCTCGGCAAGCTCATCGCGCTCTACGACGACAACGGCATCTCGATCGACGGCTCGACCGATCTCGCTTTCACCGAGGACACGGTCGCCCGGTTCGCCGCGTACGGTTGGCACGTGCAGCGCATCGACGATGGCACTGACTTAGATGCGATAGAACGGGCCGTCGATGAGGCACGTGAGGTCGCGGACAGACCTTCGTTCATCGCGGTGCGCACTCACATCGGCTACGGGAGTCCCAACAAGCAAGACACCGCCGCCGCTCACGGCGAGCCCCTCGGCGAAGACGAGGCGCGGCTCACCAAGGAGGCGCTCGGATGGCCGCTCGAGCCGGCGTTCCACGTGTCCGACGAGGTGCGTACCCACATGCGCGAGGTTGCCTCACGGGGCGCCACGGAGCGGGACGCGTGGCACGAGCGCTTCGAGGCGTACCGGCGCGAGTTCCCCGACCTTGGGGCGGAGTTCGAGCGCCGCCAGCGCGGGCGGCTGGCCGAGGACTGGGACGCGGACGTACCCGTCTTCACCGCAGCCGACGGCGAGATGGCCACCCGCGAGGCCGGCGGGAAGGTCATGAACGCGCTCGCCGCCCGCGTCCCGGAACTCGTGGGCGGCTCGGCCGACCTCGCCCCGAGCAACAAGACGCTCATCGATGACTCGCCCTCGTTCTCCGCCGAGGACCGAGTGGGACGCAACCTGCGCTTCGGCGTGCGCGAACACGCGATGGGCACGATCGTCAACGGCATGGCCTACCACGGCGGGTTCGTCCCCTACGGCGCGACGTTCCTGATCTTCAGCGACTACATGCGTCCGCCGATCCGGCTCGCCGCGCTCAGCCACCTGCACGTCATCCACGTGTTCACCCACGACAGCGTCGGTCTCGGCGAAGACGGCCCCACGCACCAGCCGGTCGAACAGCTCGGCGGTTTGCGGCTCATGCCCAACTCCATCCTCATCCGCCCTGCCGACCCCAACGAGACCGCCGCGGCGTGGCGCATCGCCCTCACCGAGGCCTCGCGGCCCGTACTCCTCGCGCTCACGCGCCAGAAGCTGCCGGTGCTCGATCCTGCCGAGTACCCCGCGCTCGCCGAGGGCGTGGCCCGCGGCGCGTACGTACTGGCCGAGGCGGGCGGCTCCGGTGAGGCACCCGGCGGTGTAGCGTCCGGCTCCGTGCCGGACGCCGTCGTCGTGGCGACCGGTTCCGAGGTCTCGATCGCGCTCGAGGCGCGCACACTCCTGGCCGAGGAAGTCGTGCACGTCCGCGTCGTGAGTGCGCCGTGTCTCGAACTCTTCGCCGAGCAGGACGCGGCGTACCGCGCGAGCGTGCTCCCGCCTGGCGTGCCGGTCGTCTCCGTCGAGGCGGGCGCCACCACCGGTTGGAAGACCTACTTTGGCGCGGGGGAGGCCGGCGCGCTGGGACTCGACCGCTTCGGCGCCTCGGCGCCGGGCGATGTCGCGATGCGCGAACTCGGCTTCACGGCGGCAAGCGTCGTGGAGCGGGTACGGCGAGCGTTGAGCGACTGAGGCCGATCCCCATGGCCAATCGCCTCATCTCAGAGACCAGCCCCTACCTGCGTCAACACGCCGAGAACCCCGTCGACTGGTACCCGTGGGGCGCCGAGGCGTTCGAGAAGGCGCGCGCCGAGGACAAGCCGGTCTTCCTGAGTGTGGGGTACTCGGCGTGCCACTGGTGTCACGTCATGGAGCACGAGAGTTTCGAGGACGAGGGCACCGCCGCGCTCCTCAACGAGCACTTCGTCGCCGTGAAGGTCGACCGCGAGGAGCGACCGGACGTCGACGCGATCTACATGGATGCGGTCCAGGCGCTGACCGGGCGAGGCGGCTGGCCGATGAGCGTGTTCCTCACTCCGGACGCGGTGCCGTTCTACGGCGGCACGTACTTCCCGCCCGAGAGCCGCTACGGGATGCCGTCGTTCACCGAGGTCCTGACTCAGCTTGTTTCGATCTGGTCGACGAGGCGCGACGAGGTCGTCGAGGCCGCTGCATCTCTCAAGGGCGCGCTCGGGCAGGAAGCGGCGACAGGTGTGCCGCGCACAGACCGGATCCCGGAGCGCGAGGTACTCGACCGTGCGTTGCAGGGGCTCTTCCGCGCGTTCGACCGTGCGCACGGCGGCTGGGGACCGGCACCCAAGTTCCCCCAGCCGACGGTCGCAGAGTTCGTGCTGCGGCGCTACCGCGCCACCGGGGACGAGCGTATCGGCGAGATGGCGACCCGGACGCTCGACGCGATGATGCGCGGGGGGATCTACGACCAGCTTGGCGGCGGGTTCCACCGATACGCGACCGACGAGAAGTGGCTCGTCCCGCACTTCGAGAAGATGCTCTACGACAACGCCCAGCTTGCGCGTGCCTACCTGCACGCATGGCAGCTCACGGGTG
>SKMN01000025.1 GCA_007121015.1 Coriobacteriia bacterium | reverse complement strand
TGGTCGGGAACGACCCGCAGCGCGAGGAAGCCGGTCGCCCGTCCCTCGGTCACCGCGATCACGAGCAGGTTGTCGCGCGCGTGTTCTTCTTGCGACTCGGGAGAGGACTCGATCGCCGCGATCCGCTGCGCGTTCCAGCGCGCCACACCGTTGACCGCGATCGCAGCGACCCACAGAAGTAGCACGCAGATCGCCAGCGCACCGAGTCCCATGCCGGTCAGGTACACCGTGTTGCTCGCCGCACGTCTCGCCTTGCGCGCAGCTCCGCTTGCCTTCGCCTTGACCTCGTGGGCCTTGATCGCCCGTTCGGCGGTGCGGCGCGCCCGCGAGCCGCGGCGCGACGACCGCCAACCGTTGGGCATCTCCGGTGCGGGAGGCGGTTTTCTCGACCTGCCCTGCGGCTGTTCGTCGCGCCTGTCTTCACCCGTCGGGGCCATCAGCTATCGCCCCGTTCGACGATCGCGTTCCACACCGCGACGGTCTGCGGATGGATGTGCCGGCGAGAACGTACGAGGTGCAGCAGTGTCTCGGTGTACGCGCTGGCGAACAGCTCGTCGAGGTCCACGGCGCCCACCGCTTCGCGCAGCCGCGCCACGCCCTCGAAATCTCGTCCAGGCTCGATCATGTCGGCGATGTAGACGATGCGCGTCAGGTCGCTCATCTCGTCGTCTCCGAACGTATGGGCAGAGACCGCCGAAACGACCTCGCCATCGATGCCCGGGAACGCCTCGACGACCTGCCGTGCTCCGACCCGCGCGTGCAACAGGTACGGGACAGCCCCGTCGACGTCGCTCACTTCGAAACCGTACTCCCGGGCCGAGGCGACGAGTTCCGTGCCGCTCATCTCCCGGGCCCAGTCGTGCAGTAGGCCGGCAAGGTATGCTTGCTCCGGGTCGACGCCGTACTCCTCGGCAAGGCGCTCCGCCGTGCGAGCGACAGCGACGCTGTGCTTGAATGCCTCCGGGCCGAGACGCTCGGCGAGCCGCGCCTCGACCTCGGCGACCATAGAGCGATCACTCACCGTGCCTCCTGGTAGAGCTCGTACTTGCGGATGTACGCTGCGACGGATTCGGTGACGAGGTACCGGATAGGACGGCGCTCGACGACCCGCTGCCTGATATCGGTCGACGAGATCGCAAGCGCGGGGACTTCGATGAACTCGATCCGGATGCGTGCGAGCTCCTCGGCGTGTTCCTCGCGCGCCGTCTGCAGGTCGTAGCCGGGACGCGTAGCGGCGATGAACGTCGCGAGATCGCGGAAGCTCTCCGCCTCTTTCCACGTCACGATCTCCCACACGGCATCGGCGCCGGTAATGAAGAAGAGCTCGGTCGCAGGGCCGTGGGTCTCTCTCAGGACGCGAAGCGTGTCGACCGTGTAGGTGAGCCCGGGCCGGTCGATCTCGAGGCGCGAGACGTCGAAATCCGGGTTCGCCGCGGTCGCTATGACGGTCATGAGATAGCGGTGCTCGGGGGAGGTCACGGCCCGGTCGTCCTTGCGGGCCGGCCGTCCCGTCGGCATGAAGCAGACGCTATCCAGGTTGAACTGGACGAGCGCCTCCTCGGCCGCCACGAGGTGGCCGAGGTGGATGGGGTCGAACGTGCCCCCCATTATGCCGAGGCGGGTCGTTCTCTTCACTACCTGATCTGACCGTTCCCCATCAAGACGAACTTGGTGGACGTGAGGGCTGCGAGACCCATCGGGCCGCGCGCGTGCAGCTTCTGGGTCGAAATGCCGATCTCGGCGCCGAGGCCGAACTCCCCGCCGTCGGTGAAGCGGGTCGAAGCGTTGACGTAGACGGCAGCGGCGTCGACCTCGGCGAGGAAGCGCCGTGCGGCCGCGTAGTCACCGGTCACGATCGCCTCGGAATGCTTGGAGCCGTACGTGTTGACGTGGGTGATAGCTTCGTCGAGGCCCGACACGACCTTCACCGATATCTTGAGGTCGAGGTACTCGGTCCCCCAATCCTCCTCGGTCGCCGGCTCGATACGCATGACCGCGCCGAGCGTGCGCACCCGCTCGTCGGCGACGATCGTCACGCCGTTGCTCTCGAGTTCCTTCAAGATCGGCGGGAGGACGCGCTCGTAGACCGCCTCGTCGACGATGAGGCTCTCGGCGGCGTTGCACACGCCGGGGCGCTGGCACTTCGCGTTGACGACGATCTTGCGGGCCATCTCGAAGTCGGCGCCCCCGTGGATGTAGACGTGACAGTTGCCGACCCCCGTCTCGATGACGGGGACCTTCGCGTTCTCGACCACGTTACGGATGAGGCCAGCCCCACCCCGCGGGATGAGGACGTCGATGTAGCCGTGCAAGCCCATGAGCTCCTCGGCGGCCTCCCGGTCGGTCGACTCCACGCTCTGGATGCACGCGGCCGGCAGTCCCGCGCCCGCAACGGAGTTCGAGAGTACCTTCGTGAGCGCGAGGTTCGAGTGCACCGCAAGCGACCCGCCGCGCAGGATGACGGCGTTGCCGGTCTTGACGCACAGCCCCGCTGCATCGGCGGTGACGTTGGGGCGCGCCTCGTAGATCATCGCAACGACGCCGAGGGGTACCCGCACCTGCGAAAGCTGGATGCCGTTGGGCAGCGTGTGTCCCTCGACCACCTCTCCTATCGGGTCGGCGAGGAGCGAGAGCGCCTTGAGCGCCTCCGACATCGACTTCAGGCGACCGGGGTCGAGCTCGAGACGGTCGAGGAGGGAGGCAGCGACGTTCTTGGCGCGCGCGGCCTCCATGTCCTTGGCGTTCGCAGCGAGGATCTCGTCTTGCGCGTGCATGAGGCCCCCGGCCATCGCCAGGAGCGCACGGTTGCGCTGTTCGGTCGAGGTCGTGCCGAGCCTCACCGCGGCCTTACGCGCCTGGACCGCCAGGTTCATCACTTCCGACATGTGTTCACCCCTTCACGGCGCGTGCGCCGCCTCTCGCCGGGGCACCTGCTTCCCCGGACATTCACATGATCACCAGGTGGTCGCGGTGGACCACCTCTCGACCGGCGACATCCGGCTTGGCGCTCGCGATGTCACTCGTCTTCATGCCCTTCACCGCTTCGAGGTCTGCCGAGGACACGCCGGCCAGCCCTTTCGCGACCGTGTGTCCGGCAAGGTCCTTCAATACTATCGCATCGCCCGGGCGGAATGCGCCGCTCACCGCGACCACACCCGCGGGCAACAGGCTCTTGCCGCGCTCCTTGACCGCCGCGACTGCGCCGTCGTCGAGGACGACCTCGCCCTTAGGGGTGCCGCCGAGGGCGATCCATGACTTCCGGGCTCCTCGGCAGGCCGACCCACCATCGAAACGGGTGCCCACGGCAGCGCCGTCGACCGCATCGGCCAGGACGCCTTCCCGGCGGCCGTCGCACACCACCATCGGGATGCCCGAGCTCATGAGCGCACGTGCGGCCTCGATCTTGGTCGCCATCCCGCCCGACCCTACCGCCGAGCCGGTCCCGCCCGCTGCGGTCACCACCTGCTCGCTCAACTCGTCGACGCGTTCGAGCAGGCGCGCCTCGTGCACGAGCCGCGGATCGGCGTCGTACAGACCGTCGATGTCTGTCAGCAGCACGACGAGGTCGGCCCGTACCATCGTCGCCACGAGCGCGGCGAGCGTGTCGTTGTCGCCGAAACGGATCTCGTCCACAGAGACGGTGTCGTTCTCGTTGACGATCGGTACGGCGCCGAGGGCAAGTAGCCGTTCGAGCGTGTCGCGCGCGTGGAGGAACGCCTGACGGTGAGCGGTATCGTGGCGCGTCAGGAGCACCTGTCCCACCGGGACGTCACGCGAGGCGAACAACGCGGCGTACATGCCGACGATCTGTACCTGGCCGATGGAGGCCGCCGCCTGGAGCGACGGCATGTCCTTGGGCCGTGCGGAGAAGCCGAGGGCCTCGATGCCGGCGGCTATAGCGCCCGAGGTGACGAGGACCACCTGGTGGCCGGCGTCACGGAGCGCGGCGATCTGACCGACGAGCGAGTCGATGTAGACGCGGTCGAGCCCCTGACCCTCAGGGGCCAGCGTCGAACTCCCGACCTTCACGAGCACACGTTTCGACCCGGCCACCTCAGTCGTCCTCTCCGGCTCCCGTCTCGGCGACGTCGGATGCCGCTGCCCCTTCGTGGGGCTCGCTCGCGGCCTCCGCTGGCTCGTCTTCGATGAACTCTACTTCCGGATCGTCGGCCGCGATACCCGAGAACTCGAACACCGCGCCCGCGATCGATATCTCGTCGCCGTCTACCGCGCCCGCCTCGACGAGCGCCGACTCGACACCTGCCTTCACGAGGCGCTTCTGCAGGTACGCGATCGCCTCGGGGTTGTCGATCTCCGTCATGATAACCATCCGCTCGACCGACCGGCCATGCACCTCGAACGAGTGCTTCCCGGTACGCCTCACGACGAAGGAGCGGTCCTCCCTCTGGATAGGAGTGTATATCGCCTCGGGCGCCTCCTCGACCAGCACGGCCTCGCGCAGGTCGTGGACCATCGATCCCACCGCCAGAGCGAGGCCGTCGAGCCCCTCACCGGTGACCGCGGACACGGCGAAGTACGCGATGTCATTCGCAGCCGCGTACTGCGCGACCGCCTCCGATGCGTCCCGCGCCCCTTCGACGTCGACCTTGTTGCCGACGAGTATTCGCGGGCGTTCCGCGAGTTCGACCGCGTGGAGCGCCAGCTCGCGGTCGATGGTCTCGATGTCGCCGAGGGGATCGCGCCCCTCCCACCCGCCGGTGAGGTCGACGACGTGGACGATGAGCGCCGTTCGCTCGATGTGGCGGAGGAACTCGTGGCCGAGGCCCACGCCCTCGCTCGCGCCTTCGATGAGCCCGGGGACGTCGGCGAGGACGAACGAGTGCTCTCCGGCCCGAACGACGCCGAGATTGGGCACGAGCGTCGTGAACGGATAGTCCGCGATCTTGGGCCTCGCCGCGCTCAACCGCGCGATGAGCGAGGACTTGCCGACGTTGGGCAGCCCCACGAGCGCCGCGTCGGCCATGAGCTTCATCTCGAGCGAGACCGTCCGCTCCTCGGCCGGCTCTCCGAGTTCCGAGAAGGCCGGTGCCCGCCGCGTCGGCGTCACGAAGTGGATGTTGCCGCGTCCCCCGCGTCCGCCGCGTGCCACGATGATCCGCTGACCGTGGTGCACGAGGTCCGCGAGTTGTTCGCCGGTCTCGGCGTCACGGACGATCGTGCCGAGGGGCACGGGCAGCACGAGGTCCTCGCCTGCCGCGCCGTGACGGCGCGAGCCCTTGCCGTGGATGCCTCGCTGCGCTTTGTAGTGCCTGCGATAGTGGTACTCGAGAAGGCTGGACGCGGTCGCGTCGGCCTCGAGCACGACGTCACCGCCCCGGCCGCCGTCGCCGCCGTCCGGCCCGCCTTTGGGGACGTGCGCCTCTCGACGGAACGACGTGCAGCCGCCTCCGCCGTTGCCCGCTTTCACCTGTATGGTCGCCTGGTCTACGAACATGTCATCCCGCCGTCATGCGATCGTTTGTCGTCTTGTTCTTGCCGTCGCCCGTGCGACACATGCGACGAGCCCCCCGCCCGGTACTCAGCGGAGGGCTCGTGTCTCGTCGTGAGTCTCGTTCAAGCGGGCCTACCGCAGTGGTTAGCCCTCGAACGGTCGGATGTGCACGCGGCGCTTCAGGCCCGCGGTGAACTCCACGGTGCCATCGGCCTTGGCGAAGAGGGTGTCGTCGCCTCCACGGCCCACGTTGTCGCCCGGATGGATACGGGTCCCACGCTGGCGCACGAGGATCGATCCGGCGGTCACTTCCTGACCGTCGAACCGCTTGACACCGAGCCTCTTGGCCTTCGAATCGCGACCGTTCTTGGTCGAACCAAGACCTTTCTTGTGAGCCATTGTTCTCCCTGCTTTCGTGCGTCAGCGCCGTGATCCGCATCACGGACGCAACAAACCGCGTGCCGAGTGAGGTATCGGCCGCCCTACTGGTCGTACTTCTTTGCGTGGACGCCGCAGTACTTCGAGCCTTCCTTGGCCTTGTTGCCGCACCGCTCGCCATCGGCCTTCACGGCCTCGCACTGATCGGCAGCTGCTTCAACGGCCTCGACGGCGGTATCGGCAGCGGGCTTCTCGACCCTCGCAGCGGGCTTCTCTGCCTTGGCGGCCGGCTTGGCAGCGACCGCCTTCTTCTTCGCTACTCCAGAGCCGCCGGTGAGTGCCACGTCGGTGATGACGACGCGGGTCCGGTCCTGGCGATGCCCTTTGAGGCGCTTGTAACCCTTACGCTTCTTGAACTTGAATACGACCTGCTTGTCGCCCTTGAAGTGCTCGACGACCTCAGCGGTCACGAGAGCGGTGGCGAGCGCGTCGGTGTCGGTGACGTACTGTTCGCCGTCGGTCGCGAACACGACGTCGAACGAGACCTTCTCGCCGACTGCCGCGTCGAGTTTCTCGACGACGATCTCGTTGCCTGCCTCGACCTTATGCTGCTTACCGCCGGTAGACACCACAGCGTACATCGTTACCCTCTCTATCGCTTCCATGCGCGAAGGGATACTCTAGCAGAGGGTCCTACCAGCGTCAACGACATCTCACGCCTTCGGCGGGCGCCACCGGACCCCGGCCGCGCCCTCGATGAGTACGCGTACCTCGAGCGGGGTGCACTCCGGCTCCGGGACGATGACGACGTGCTTACCGGTCTGCGCCTTCAGCGCCGCGGCCGTGTTGCGCCCGGGCTCCATGAGCAGAGCGTATGTCTCCGGGTTGACCCCGAACAGGTACGCCTTCGACCTGGCGATGTCGAGGATCTCTCGCATCGTGCGCTCCACCGAGGTACGCCGGGTGATCGGAGAGAGCACGCGACCTTCCCCGTCGCAGCACGGGCACACGTCGGTGAGCACCCCGAACAAGCCCTCGGTGACGTTCTTGCGCGTCATCTCGACGAGTCCGAGCCTCGAGATCTCGCCGACCCGCGTCTTGGTGCGATCGCGCTCGAGCGCATCGGAGAGCCGCTTCGTGACGGCGGCGCGGTTGGCGGGCTCGTCCATATCGATGAAGTCGATGACGATGATGCCGCCGATGTCGCGTAACCTCAGCTGCCGGGCGACCTCCTCGGCCGCTTCGAGGTTGATCTTGACGATGGTGTCCTCGAGGTTCCTGCGCCCCACGAACCTCCCGCTGTTCACGTCTATGGCGGTGAGTGCTTCGGCCCGGTCGATGACGATGTGGCCGCCTGAGGGCAACTCGACGGTGCGCCGCATCGCCGAGTCGACGGTGCCGAGTACGCCGTAAGACTCGAAGAGCGGCGTGCGGTCCTTATGGAGCACGATCCGGCGTACGAGTTCAGGGGAGGTCTTCTTGAGGAACGACACGATCTTACCGTGCGTCGTCTTGTCGTCGACGACGAGCCGGTCGAACCCCGCCGAGAACACGTCGCGCACGAGGCGGAGAGCGAGGTCCATCTCGGTGTAGATGACCTCCGGGGCGAGTCCTTCCTCTGCCTGATGGGCAACACGCTTCCAGAGGCGCATGAGGAACTCGAGGTCGGCTCGGATCTCCTCGTCGGCCACCCCTTCGGCCACCGTTCGCACGATCGCCCCCATGCCCTCCGGGACCATCGGCTCGATAATGGCGTGGAGCCGGTCGCGCTCCTCTTCGGACAGCTTGCGCGACACGCCCACCGACGCCGAGAACGGCATGAGCACGATGAAGCGTCCCGGCAGGGTGATGTCGGTCGTCACCCGTGCGCCCTTCGTGCCCATCGGGTCCTTGAGCACCTGGACCATGACCTGCTCGCCCCGAACGAGGAGGTCTGCGATCGAACGGCGGCCGCTGGCCTCGACGCCCTCGAGGCTGACCACCTCGTCGACGTAGAGGAACGCGTTCTTCTCCAGCCCGATGTCCACGAACGCGGCCTGCATACCGGGCAGGACGTCACTGACCTTGCCGAGGTAGACGTTGCCGACCACCGAGCGCTTGGGGCGCTCGACGTAGAGTTCGACGAGTTCCCCGTCCTCGAGCAGCGCGACGCGTGTCTCGTGTGCGTCGTGCGAGACGAGCATCTCGCGTCTGAGCTTTGCCATCACGACTCCCGTCACAGAGGACGGCGCGGACCTTCCTCCTCTTCGATGAGGGTGTCCGTGCGCGTCACGCGAACGACAGCGCCGTCGCATCGTGCGCGGGAGAGTGCGACCGTGCAGAGCATGTCGGGCCTGAGCGAGCCTTCCTGGCCCATCCGCGTCGTCACCGTGGCGGTGACACCAGACCCCGTCGGCCTCACGCGCACCTCCTTCGGGAGGCTGCGCGAAAGGTCGAAAACCTTCTGCTTTCCTTTGTGCTCCACGTCGAGCCGTCCGCTACCGATCACGGTGTCGAGCGCCCTTTGCACCGCTTCTTCCGTCACCCCCTTCCCTTCCATGTACACATCATACTCGGCGAGCGTCACGGCCGCACCAAGCGAGGGTTCGCGGTGCGCCACGTACGCGACCGCGTGCGGGGCGAGCTCCGGCGGCGTCGCGTCCGCGAGCGCTCGCATCGCCTCGGCCGCCGGGACGTAGCGTGTCGTCCAGACGTCGAAGTGCTCGCGCAGCGCCGCGGTGCCCACCGGCAGCGCCGGCCCGAAGGCGAGCTTCATCCTCGGCGAGAATCCGTGTGTGACGGCGTACGGCAGCCCCGAGCGGCGTACGGAACGCTCGAGTGCCCTCATGACCTCGAGGTGCGACAGGAACCTGACCCTGCCCGTCTTGCGGTACGCCACCCGCATCCGGAACTCATTGGGCGCCACGGCGCTCACCGCCCACCACAAGGTCGATACCGAGCGCGCGGCAGACCTCGCACCCGGTGCACCTGTCGAACGAGCAGTCGGGGGTCGGCGTGGCCGAGACGGCCCGCTCGTATTCGCGCCACAGGTAATCGGGCGAGACCCCGCACGAGATATGGGCCCACGGAAGGACGTCTTCCTCCCCGAACTCACGCTCAGCGATCGAGGAGGCGTCGAGGCCGGCCGATGCGAACGCCTCGCGCCACAACGTCAGGTCGAACCGCTCGGTCCACGCATCGAACCGCGCGCCCGAACGCCACGCCGCCTCGATGGCGGATGCGACCTCGCGCCCTCCCCGGGCCATCGCTGCTTCCAGGAGCGACACGTCCGCGTCGTGCCACGACAGGTCCACCCCCTTGCGCGGGACCGCATCGCGAAGCACCTGTTGACGACGGAGGATCTCGTCGAGCGGCGCCTGGCCGAGCCACTGGAACGGCGTGTGCGCCTTGGGCACGAACGTCGACACCGAGACGGCCACGCGCACCGAGCCGCGATCCGGGCCGGCTGCTTCGCGCGCGGCGGACAGCACGCCGCGGACGAGCTCGCCGATGCCGACGATGTCGGCGTCGGTCTCGGTGGGCAGCCCGATCATGAAGTAGAGCTTCACCCGGCGCCAGCCCGCGGCGAACGCACGGCTGACCGCGTCGATGAGATCGTCCTCGGTCACGTTCTTGTTGATGACGTCGCGCAGCCGTTGCGTCCCGGCCTCGGGAGCGAGCGTCAGGCCGGGCAGTTTCCCTCCGGCGGCGAGCAGGCGCGCCATCCCCACGCTGAACGCGTCGACCCTCAGACTCGGGAGCGAGACGGAGACGCCGGTGCTCTCGAGACGAGACGTCAGGCGGCGCACGACCTCCTCGAGTTGGCTGTGGTCGGTGGTCGAGAGCGAGGTGAGCGACACCTCGTCGTACCCGGTGCAGGCGAGCCCCTCCATCACTTCGCGCACGATATCGTCGGCCACCCGCTCGCGCACCGGGCGATAGACCATTCCCGCCTGACAGAACCGGCACCCTCTCGTGCACCCGCGGAGCACCTCGATGGCGACCCGGTCGTGCACGACGTCCATGTACGGGACCACGCCACACACCGGAGGGCGGTACTCGCCGAGGTCGGTGACGGCACGTTTGACGACGGTGTCGGGGGCCGGCGGGCGCGCGTTCATCGGCGCCCCGTCCGACACGACATCGTAGAGGGACGGTACGTAGACGCCCGGTATCGTCGCGAGCCGCTCGAGCACCTCGGCCCGCTCGCGACCCTCCTCGCGCGCCTCGCGGTGCGTCCGGACGATATCGAGGACCGCCTCCTCCCCCTCTCCGATGAGCAACGCATCGAAGAACGGGGCCATCGGCTCGGGGTTGTACGCGCACGGACCGCCACCCACTACGAGCGGGTGGTCGTCCGTGCGCTCTGCTGCTCGCAGAGGCACCTCGCACAGATCGAGCAGCTCGAGAACGTTGGTGTAGGTGAGTTCGTACGGAAGCGTGATGCCGAGGAGGTCGAACCCGGCTATCGGCGCGAGGGATTCGAGCGAGAAGAGCGGGATCCGCTCCTTTCGCATCTCGGCCGCCATGTCGACCCACGGCACGTAGACGCGCTCGGCGGCGAACCCCTCCTCGGCGTTGAGGCGCTGGTAGAGGATCGCCAGCGCTTGGTTCGCCTGGCCGATCTCGTAGGTGTCGGGATACGCAAGGGCCGCCCGGTAGGCACCGTCACGACCTCGGATCGCTCCCCACTCGCTGTCGATATAGCGAGCCGGCCGCTCGACCCTGGCGAGCACACCCTCGAGTCGCTCCCAGGCTACGTCCGGCGATTCAGCAGGCACGGGCGTCCTTGAGACGCCTCACGGCGGCATCCCTTGCTTCGACGGCTTTGCGGGCCATGTTGGAGAAATCCCCGCCCTGCTCGAAGTAGGTGACCGCTGCCTTACCCATCGCGAGTGTCCCGGCGTAGCCCACAGCACCCTTTATCGCCCACCCGAACCCGGGGACGAAACCGAGCGCCTGACGGGCCACGGCCCTGAGGGCGAATCCGCCGCCTACGACCGCGAGCAACTCCTTAGCGCGCTCCGCACCAAGAGGCTCGCCGTACGCGGCGGCGATCTGGAGCAGCATCTTGGCTTGGTTGAGCGTCATCACCGGCATGTCGGCGCCGGGGATGAACAGTACGGCGCCGACGAGCGCGTTCTGCGTGGCGGTCGCCTTGATGGCCTCCTCGGCGACCGCGGAGCGCATGAATGCGAAGTTGTGAGCGAGCGCGAGTCGCTTCCCCGCCAGCCGCTCGACGAGCCACGACGCGAGCTCGGCGTCCACGGCAGTCAAGGGGTCGATTGCCGCGACGGTATCGGCGTACGGGTGGCCCACACGCTCAGCGACCTCTATGTGGCGCGGCGACACGCCGACCGCAACGGTGTGCAACCCCTGCTCGCGCGCGTCAGCGAGCACCCCGGCAAGACCGCCGCTACCGGTGCCCACCAGGCCGATGACCACGTCGGTCGACGCGTGGAAGCCGATGGACACGCCCGGCTCGGCGACCTCGAGTCCGAGCTTGGCCCCGGCGGTCTGCGGCCGGAAACGATCCCTCACCGCGTCGATGAGCTCGTCGGGCGCGTTCGCCTCGATGATGATCGCGATGCGGAGCGGCTTCTCGCGCTCCTCGCGGATCTTGGTGCTCGAGCGTACGATGTCCCTCACGTTGACTGGCAGGGCCACACATATCCCTCCTCGGCGATCGGTCTTAGGCGGCTCGGCGTCTGGCCCATACGGAAAGGAGCATACCCGTTCCGGCCAGATTCGTGATCATGAACGAGGATCCGAAACTCATGAACGGGAGTGGAAGACCCGTGATCGGCAGGATGCCGACGGTCATGCCGATGTTCTGCAGGATCTGGAACGTCCACATGCTGATGAGGCCTACCGCGATGAGCGACTGCAGCAGGTCGCGGGCGGAAGTCGCGATCTCGAGCGCGGTCACGAGGAGTCCGAGGTACAAGAGAAGGAGCACGACCGCGCCGACGAAGCCGAGTTCCTCTCCGAGCACCGAGAAGATGAAGTCGGTGTGACGCTCGGGCAGGAAGTTGAGGTTCGACTGCGTGCCCTGCCCGAGGCCCTTGCCGGTCAGCCCACCCGAGCCGATGGCGATCATCGACTGGTGCAGGTTGTAGCCCGCGCCACGCGTGTCGTGCTCGGGGTCGAGGAACACGAGTAGCCGGTCGCGCTGGTAGTCCTTGATGAGATCCAGTTGGATCACCGTGCCCACGCCGACGACGGCAACGAGCGCCATGATGAGGAAGAAGCGCGGCTTCATCCCTCCCACGAGCAGCATGCCGAGGGTGATCGCGATGAATACGAGCCCCGTCCCGAGGTCGGGCTGCAGGAGGATGAGGCCGAACGGGAGCGCGAGGTACGCCATCACTTTCGCGACGTCCTGCCCGCGCTCGATCCTCCCCTTGAAGCGCGAGATGACGATGGCCATGATCAGGATCGTGAGGAGTTTCGCGGGCTCGGAGGGCTGGAACAGCGACACACCGCCGATCTCGAGCCAGCGCGTCGCACCGGAGACCTGCGAGCCGAGGCCCGGGATGCGGGGCGAGATGACAAGGAACGCGTTGAGTGCGACGAGCGGGCCGAGCCAGTCGTCGAACTTGCGATAGTCGATCTTCCACGCGACCGCAAGGAACCCGAGGCCTATCGCGATGCCGAACATCTGTCGCATGAACATCGCCGTACCCGACCCGAACCCCGAGGTCGCGGAGTGGACCATGAGGGCGCCGTACGCGAGGAGCAGCGTCACGACGACGACGAGTGGGGTGTTGACCGACTTGCGGAGCGTGTCGATGCGGCTCGTCACCGTCGCATCACCGTGACCTGTCCTCGGCGGTGATGTGGTCGACCGGGAGGCCGAGTAGTCGGGCGAGGATGGAGCGGGCCGCGGGCCCGGCTATCGCACCACCGTGACCGCCCTGTTCGAGGACGACGGCGACCGCGTACCGGGGGTCCTCGGCCGGAGCGTATGCCGTGAACCACGCGTAGTCGTCACGACCGTAGACCTCGGCGGTACCCGTCTTGCCGGCCACGGTCGCACCGAACGACCGGAACGCGCTCGCGCCGGTGCCCTGCGTGGTGACCGCGATGAGGGACTCGTGGACCGCCCTCAGGTTCGCCTCGGAGGCCCCGATCTCCTGGACGACCTCGGGCTCGGACGTGCGGACCGACTCGCCCTTCGAATCGAGTACCTCCTTCAGGACGTACGGACGCATGATCTCGCCGCCGTTGCCTATCCCCGCGAACGCGGCGGCCATCTGCAGCGGGGTCGTGAGCATGTCGCCCTGGCCGATCGAGATGTTGACCGTGTCGCCTGGGAGCCACGCACGGTACTCGGGGTAGTTGCGGTTGAACTCCGCCTTCCACGCGGCGTCGGGGACCCTGCCCTCGACCTCTCCCGGCAGGTCGATCCCGAGCGTGGAGCCAAGACCGAACCTGCGCGACCACGCCTGAAGTTCCTCGTTGCCACGCTTGTGTAGCTCGTGGCCGATCTCGTAATACACGGTGTCGCACGAGTGGGCCATGCCGCCGGTGAAACCGATCGAGCCGTGCCCGCGGCGGTTCCAACACCGCTTGCCCCACTCCTCGCCCATCCCGGTCCACAGGCCGGTGCAATAGTACGAGCTGCCCGTCGACGTGACACCGTGCTCGAGTCCGGCAAGCGCAGTCACCACCTTGAACGTGGAGGCAGGCGGATACGCCGCCTGGATCGCACGGTTGTTGAGCGGGTACTCGCTGTCCTTGGCATTGAGGCGGTCCCACTCGACCTGTGAGATACCGCCGGTGAACAGGGTCGGGTCGTACGTCGGCATACTCGCCATCGCGAGCACTTCGCCCGTCCGCACGTCGAGCGCGACCGCGGCGCCCGCCCGTGCGTTCGGGAACTCGTCGGCACGCGCGTCGGCGAGCGCGTCGACGAGCGCCTGCTCGGCCACCGCCTGGACGTCGATGTCGATCGTCAGCATGATGTCGCGTCCGGCGACCGGCTCGGCCTCGTCGATGACCCTGCGAGGCGAGCCCATCGCGTCGACCTCGACGCGCTGGTATCCCTTGAGGCCCTGCAGCACCGACTCGTACTGGCGCTCGGCTCCGGACTTGCCGACGATGTCTCCGAACGCGTAGTCGGCCATGTCCGTCTCCTCGAGCTGTACCTCGGAGATCTCGCCCGTGTAACCGAGGACGTGTGCCGCAAGCATGCCGTGCGGGTACTCGCGCACCGGGACGACGGATACCTCGACCCCGGGAAAGTCGGTCTGGTGTTCCGCGAGATAGGCGACGACGCGCATCGGGACGTCGACGGCGACGAGACGCGGCTTGAGCGGCGCCTCCCTGACCGAGGAGACACGCTCGACCACGTCATCGTAGGGCATGTCGAGCACGACGGAGAGCCGGTAGAGGAGGTCCTCGTCGTTCATCGCCGTAGGAGGGACCGTGACGCCGAGGGTCGAGCGGTTCGTCACAAGCGGCTCACCGTTGCGGTCGAGGATCCGGCCGCGCGGGGCTTCGATCGCGATCTCTCGCACCCGGTTGTTCTCCGCGGCAGCCGCGAACTCGTCACCCGAGAGGACCTGCATGCTCCACAACCGGATGAAGAGTACGCCGAGCGCGACAAGGAACGCCGCCGCGAGCACGGCGTAGCGATGTCTCAATCGTTCCTGGTAGGTGGACATGGAAATCTCCCTGAAGCCCCCGGAAGGTGACGACGGCGAGGGGCCGACGCCGTCTTACGACAGGCGCCGGAACATGGTCATCGAGCGCTCGTCACGCAAGAACCGGGCCAGCCATGGATAGACCACGACCGCCGTCGCCACATTATACAGCGCACCCGGCACGACGACCGTGAGGAACGCGAGGAAGCCCATCGCTCCTTCGCCGAGGAAAGCGAGTGCGATCCCGTATGCCGTCTCCGCCACCACACTGGCCAAGAACAAGACGACGAGCGGCACCGACCAGCCTTCTGCGAACGTGTTCTCCTTGAGCGAGCCCGCCAGGTAGGCAGCAAGACAGAACACGAGCGCGCCCGGGCCGATGGGAGCCGTGCCCACGAGGTCAAAGAGAAGGCCACCAGCGAAGCCGGCGAACATCCCGGCACGCGGACCCTGAGCGAGCCCGAGCGTGACCACGACGACCAGCAAGATGTTGGGCGACACCCCGCCGATGGCGATGTACGGCGCGAGCCCGACGTGCAAGAGGAGCGCTACGAGCAGTGAGCCCGCTGCCGGGAGTACACGACTCACTCTCCACCCCCTCCCTCGACCTCGCCGACGACACCGATAAGGACGAGCACCTCCTCGATGGACGCCAACCGGACGTTGGAGCGCACGCGTATCGCGGGATGAAGGTCGGCCTCAGCCTGTTGCACTTGGGCGACCTCGCCGATGAACAGCCCGCGCGGATATACGCCGCCGAGTCCGGAACTCAAGACAGCGTCACCGACGGTCACGGTCGCCTCCCTGCTCACGAACTCCATGGACAGCTCTCCGTCGATGGAGCCGGTGACCACTCCCTCGGCCCTGCTCGATTGCAGCATCGCGGCGACGCCGCTCTGCTGGTCCGTGATGAGTCTCACCCTGCTCGATCGCTCCGACACCTCTGTCACTTTGCCGAGCAACCCGTGTGCGGTGAGCACCGGCATCTCCGGCTCGATGCCGTCGGCGGTACCGGCATCGATCGTCACGACCGCTTCCCACACATTGACCGGTCGCGCGATGATGCGGGCTCCGACCGCGTCGAATTCGCGCGCCTCGACGAACCCGACGAGTTCACGGAGACGCTCGTTCTCGAGCCGTGCTTCCTCGAGCTCGACGATGCGCTGGCGCAGCGTCGCATTCTGGTCCTCGAGCGCTTCGAGCTCGGCGCGCGAGACGGTCACCCCCGACAACCAACCGCCGACGGCTCTCACAGGAGACGTGAGGAACGCTCCCGCCCGGCCGACTGGGGCCGTCACGCCGTGGACGACACTGCGGACCTGGCGAAGCGGTCCAGCCTCGCCCTCGCGGTAGTAAAGGGTCGTAAGCAGGAACGCTACGATGACGAGCGCGACAAGCACCCAGCCGCCGCCTGATTTCTCGCGCTGAGAGAACCTCATGGTGTGTTCCTACCGTGAGCCAGTGAGGACCTTCTTGAGCGCGTCGATCTCCTCGAGGGCTTGCGCGGACCCGTCGACCACGTTGGTCAACGCGTTCTCCGAGACGTGCACGGGCATACCCGTCTCGTGCTTGATCCGCTCGTCGAGCCCCTTGAGCAAGGCCCCGCCGCCGGTGAGCACGATCCCGTACTCCATAAGGTCGCTTGCCAGTTCTGGCGGTGTCTGCTCGAGGGTGCCCTTCACGGCCGCTACGATGGCGGCTATCGGCTCCTCGAGGGCCTCGCGGATCTCCTCGGACTCCATCGTGACCGTGCGCGGCAGGCCCGTGAGGAGGTCCCGTCCGCGTATCTCGACATCGATCTCCTCGAGCAGCGGCCACGCGCTGCCGATCTCGAACTTGATCTCCTCGGCCGTCCTCTCGCCGATGAGTACGTTGTACGCCCGCTTGACGTGGCCGATGATCGCCTCGTCGAACTCGTCGCCGGCTATCCTGATCGACTGCGCCACGACGATGCCGCCGAGCGATATGACCGCCACCTCGGTGGTCCCGCCGCCGACGTCGACGACCATGTTGCCGGTGGGCTCCTGGATCGGCAGGCCCGACCCGATAGCTGCGGCCATCGGCTCCTCGATGAGGTACGCCTGTCGCGCGCCCGCCTGCATCGTCGCCTCGAAGACGGCGCGCTTCTCGACCTCGGTCACGCCGCTCGGCACGCAGACCACGACCCGAGGCTTAGGCTGCCAGGGGTAACGCTTCACGCGCGTCTTGCTGATGAAGTAGCGAAGCATCGACTCGGTGACCTCGAAGTCCGCGATCACGCCGTCCTTGAGCGGACGGATAGCGACGATGCTGCCGGGGGTACGACCCAACATGCGTTTGGCCTCGATGCCCACGGCCAACACGCGTTTCGTGTCCTTTTCCACCGCGACGACCGAAGGCTCGATGAGCACGATGCCTCTGCCACGCACGGACACGAGTGTATTCGCTGTCCCGAGGTCGACGGCCATGTCACCGCCCCACGAGTTGAAGAACATGTCGATGAGCGACACGGTCGGTGCGGCTCCTTTCGCACGCGAACTCCCTGCTCCCGGACCGGATGAGTGTAGCACAGCGACGTATGGTGACCAGGTGTCGGGACGGTGACGGATGCGCGCCACTCACATGAGGCCGAGGTCCCGCAGAGACGCGTGCTCTCCTCCATCGCCGATGATGACGTGGTCGAGCACTTCGATGCCGAGGACGTCACCCGCCCTGACGAGTCTCCTTGTAAGCTGGATATCCGCTCCCGACGGTGTCGGGTCACCGCTCGGATGATTGTGCACGACCACCACCGAGGCCGCCGAGCACCGCACTGCCTCCTTGAAGAGCTCGCGCGGATGTACGATCGACGCGTTCAGGCTCCCGACCGAGATCTCCACCATGCGCACGAGCCGGTTCTTCGTGTTGAGGGCGAGTGACCAGAAGTGTTCCCGTTCGGCACCGCGCAGTTGCGGCCAGCACAGGGCAACGACGTCCTCTGGCGTCTGGATGCTGCGCTGACTCCCGCCACGCCACACTGCGGCCCGCCTGCTCATCTCGAGGCACGCGAGCACGCGCGCGGCACCGGCCGGGCCCACCCCTGGTACCGACGTGAGGTCTTCCGCGCTCGCTCTCCAGAGCGCATCCGGCACCGGGTAGGCTTCGAGCAGCCTTCGGCCACGCTCCTCGCCCTCCTCCCCGATGAGTATCGAGAGCAGCGCAGCGTCGGACACAGACTCCAGGTGACCGGAGAGAACGAGCGTACGCGGGGTACGCTCGCTTCCCATCAGGCGAGGCGCCATCGGCGCCCACCTCCTTACCTTCCAGCAGCCGACAGGACAGGTCGGGGTATGCGGGAGATCAGGAGACGGGCGGTACATCCGATGACAAGCCCGGAGGGAAGGCTCAGGCCGAGGGAGAGCGGCGCCAGCGCGAGAGGTGCCGTGCTTCCAACGAACACCGCCGAGACACCGAGTTGCGCGAGGCAGTGGACGGCCGATCCCGCCACCGCCCAGCCGACCACGGAGAACAGCGGTCCGAACCGTCGCAGCGCGACCATCACCGCAAGCGAGGCAGCTGCGCCAGCCAGCGACATCGCGAAGACCGGTCCTCCCACGGTACCGCTCGCCAGGGCGACGACGAGCACCCTGCCGAAAGAAACGGCGGCCGCCCGGGCCGGGCCGAGCGACACCAGCGCGATGATGACCGCGATGTTGGCCAGACCGAGTTTGAGGCCGGGTACCGGAAGCGGCGGCCACATCACCGCCTCGACGTAGCCGATGACCGAAGCGACAGCGAGCAGGAGTGCCGTCTGCACGAGCGACGTCGTGTCAGCGCGTGCGGGCATCGAGCGCACCCCGCTCTCCGGCCTGCACCGAGACCGCTACGCCGTTAGGCGCGCACACGACGGGACGCCCGGGTGCGGCGGCGCCGAAGCGGACACACAGTCCGTCTGGACACTCAGCATGCGCGATCCACGCACGACCGTCGGCGACACGGACCGTCACGACCCCGCCCCGGCCTTCGACCGCGTACGTGGCGGGTACGTCGAGAGGCACGCTGTTCGATCCTGCGGGTCCGGTGAGCACCGCCTCTGCGGGCGATCGCACCGAAGCCCCGATCGTCACGGGCACCACCACGAGCGCAAGAGCCACAACGAGCGCGACGATCGCGTGGTCACCCCGTGTCACGAGCGACCACCGCCGTCGGATGCACCGGGCTCCCCGGGCTCGAACTCCGGCGCCTGCGCACCCGCGCCGTCGAGCTCGTGCGATGGCTCTGCGAGAGCCCTCCCGTGCAGGTCGATACACTGCTGCGGACACACCGCGACGCACGCACCGCACCCGGTGCACCGCTCGTAGTCGACTACGGCGAGCAGGTCGATGACGTGGATGGCGTCGGACGGGCATGCCTTCTCGCACTTCTTGCACGCGATGCAGCACACCGGACAGTAGGCCTTGCGGATCTTGGGGCGGTCGTGCGAGTTGCAGCGAACGGCGATCGGAGCGTCCTCGGGAACCATCTCGAGCAGGTGGATGTGCCCGCGCGGACACGCCTTCACGCACGCTTCACACCCCGTGCACAGGCCGAGGTCGATCACGGGCAACCCGCGCTCGTCGAGGGAGATCGCATCGAACGGGCACGACGCGACGCAGTCGCCATAACCGAAGCAACCTGCCGGACACTCCAGATCGCCGCCGGCCAGGCGTGACACGGCAGCACACGAGAGTATCCCGCTGTACTCGTACCGCCGTTTCGCAGAGGAGCCGGCGCCACAATGCCTGAGAGAGACCACTGCGGCGATCTCGCACTTCTCGACTCCCAGCACATCGGCCACCGCGTCTGCAACGCGCTGGCCACCTGCCGTGCACCCGGTCACCTCCATCGTGCCCTCGGCGAGCGCCTCGGCTGCCGAGAAACATGATGGATTACCGCACGCACCGCAGTTCGCCCCGGGAAGCACGCTCAATACCCGCTCGACGCGAGGGTCGGCCTCGACGTGGAACCTCCGCGACGCAGCCGCGAGCAGGGCCGACGCAATCAGCCCGATCGCACCGAGCGCCACAGCTGCTTTCACGATGAGCAGAAGATCCACGCCGCAGCTCCTCTCACAATCCGAACAACCCGCCGAGCCCCACGTACCCGAAGGAGAGGAGTCCGGCGGTGATGAACGCCATCGGTATGCCCTTCATCGCCTCTGGCACGGGTGCCACCTCGAGCCTCTCGCGTAGGGCCGCGAAACTGATGAGCGCTATCCCGAAGCCGATCGCCACACCGATCGTGTAGACGAGCGCCTCCCCGAACCCGAAACCGTAGTCGATCCCCATCATGAAGAACCCGGGACGCACCGACTCCGTCGCCGTAGCGAGCACGGCGCAGTTGGTGGTGATGAGCGGCAGGAAGATGCCGAGCGAACGGTAGAGCGCCGGACTCGACTTACGCAGGTACATCTCGACGAACTGGACGAGTGCCGCGATCACGAGGATGAACGCGGGAATGTAGAGGAACTCTCCTACACCGAGCGGCTCGAGCAGGACGTTCCAGAAGACCCACGTGGCCGTGGTGGCCAGCGTCATGACGAACACCACCGCCCCGGCCATCCCTACGCTCGTCTCCATCGCCCCGGAGACACCGAAGAACGGACAGAGGCCGATGAAGCGGGTGAGCAGGATGTTGTTCACGAGCGCGCCACCCACGAGCAGGAGCGCGAAGTGCTGGAGCGTCTCCACGGCTAGCGCCCCCCTTCCTCGATCGTGCAGTGGGCCGATGTCTCGACCGTGCGACCGGTGGTCCGCCGGTTGTACCAGGCGGTGAGCGCGACGATGAACCCGAACACGATGAACGCGCCGGGAAAGAGCACGAGGATGCCCGGAGCCGGGTAGCCGTCGGGGAGGCTGAGCAGGTTCGCGCCAAGGAAGACGATCTCGCCACTGCCGAAGAGCTCGCGGATGAACGCGAGTACGACGATGACGATCGCGAACCCGCTCCCCATCCCGAGCCCGTCGGCCACGGCGAGACGGACCGGGTTGTGGTACGAGAACGCCTCGGCCCGACCGAGGATCATGCAGTTGACCACGATGAGCGGGATCCACACGCCGAGGAAGTCGTAGACGTCGGGAACGAACGCCTTCATCGTCAGGTCGACGATGGTCACGAACGACGCGATGATGACGATGAACACGGGGATGCGCACCTTCTCGGGCACGAGGTGTCGGATGGACGAGACGATCACGCTCGACATGCCGAGGACGAAGATGACGGCGAGGCCCATGAAGAGCGCGCCTTCGACCTTGGTCGAGACCGCGAGCGTCGCGCAGAGCCCGATCATCAGCACGGTGAGCGGATTGTCGATGGCGATCCCGCGCTTGAAGACGGCTATCCACTCTCTCACGGCACATCCACCTCCCCCATCTCGGACATGAGAACGTCCTCGTACACCCGCCCGGCCGCGACGACGCCTTCACGGACCCCCACCGCCGACTTGGTCGCACCAGCGATCGCGTCGAAATCGCGGGCCGAAGCCGCGATGTCGGACCCGTCCCAGCCGACGAACTGCTCGATCCATCCTTCTTCGGTCACGATCTTCGTGCCGAGGCCCGGAGTCTCGTTCATCGTGATGATACTGACACCTGACACTATCCCGGCTCTATCCAATCCCACAACCAGCTGGATAGGACCGGCGTATCCGCGCGGTGCAGCCCGCACACCCCACCCGATGAAGGTGCCGTCGACCCCCGTGACGCGGTAGACGGCGCCGACCGGCGTGTCGCCTGCCGCCTCACGTGCCTCGTCGAGCACGTCGGGCACGATCTCGAACTCCTCGCCCGCTGGTATCACCGCGCGCAACGCCCGTTCCTCCGCCGCACGCTCTTGAGCGAGGATCCGCTCGCGGGTGACCTCGTAGGTGAGCGTGAGCGAGGTCGCCGCGACGGCGCATGTCACGAGTACGGCGGTCACCATGTTGAGCGGCGTCGACTCGGCCCTACGCATCGCCGCGCCCCCATCCGTACGTTCGAGGACTCAACCAGCGGTCGATGAGCGGCACGAGGCCGTTCATGAACAGGATCGCGAAGGTCGTGGACTCCGGCATCGGACCGTAGAACCGGCCCACGACGTTGAACAGGCCGCACCCGCACCCGAACAGCAGGCGGCCGAGCGGGGTCATCGGCGAGGTGACGTAATCGGTAGCCATGAAGAACGCGCCGAGCAACAGTCCGCCGGCCAGGACGTTGAACACCGGGTCGGACCCGAACGCCCACGAGAGCACCGCCACAGTGCCGACATAGCCGACCGGGATGCGCCAATCGATGATGCCCTTGACTATGAGGAGCGCGCCGCCGAACAACAGGAGCGCGGCCGACACCTCCCCGAGAGAGCCCTCGAGGTTCCTGAAGAACAGTGGAGCGTAGTAGTGCGTGAGGTCGACACCGTATGCACCGTCGGCCGCCCGATCCGCCGCTGCGATAGCGAGCCGGGTGGCACCGGTGATCGCGTCGAGGTCGCCGGTGCCCGGAACGTCCAGTGCGTTGTACCAGCCCCCCGGGAACGGACGCACGCCGGCGAGCACGCCGATCCACGAGATGGAGATGAACGCGCGCCCCACGAGCGCCGGGTTGAAGAGGTTCCACCCCAATCCGCCGAAGAGCATCTTCGCGAGCGCTATCGCGACGATACCGCCGGCAACAGCCATCCACAGCGGCGTGCGGGGCGGAAGAGTGAGCGCGAGCAGCAGGCCGGTGACGAGCGCGCTGCCATCGCCCAGGGTCTGCGGACGGCGGGCGATGCGGTTCCACAGCCACTCGGTGCCCATCGCCGAGCCGATGCATGTCGCGAGGAGCCAGGCGGCGACCGACCCCATGTTCCATACCGCCCACCCGGTCGTCGGGAGCAGCGCGACGACGACCCAGAGCATGATGCCCCTGCAGCTGCGCTTCGACGCGATGTGGGGTGCCGCGGCGACCCACGGCAGCGACGTCGGGGCCGTCTCGCTCACAGCTTCGAGCCCCTCTCCATCAGCATATGCTTCGCCCGCCTGATGAGCTGCACGAGCGGACGGCTGGTCGGGCACACGTAGCTGCAACAGCCGCACTCGATGCAGTCGATCGCGTGGTACCGCTCGGTCGCGTCCCAGTCGCGACGGTTCGCATGGATGCCTATCACGTAAGGCTCGAGCCACATCGGGCACGCCGCCACACAGCGTGCGCACCGGATGCAGGGCTGGTCGCCGAGGACCGCGGGTGCGACCTCACCCTGAGCGAACACGACGATCCCACCGGTCGCCTTCACGACAGGTACGTCGAGCCCCGCGAGCGGCATCCCTGTCATCGGTCCTCCCACTATCACCCGCGCGACCTCGCCGACGGTCCCGCCCGCCGCCGCAAGGACGTCCGAAACGAGCGTCCCTATCGGCACGAGGTAGTTCCCGGGACGGGCGACGTGGCCGGTCACCGTCATGACACGCTCCATGAGCGGTCGCCGGTCCTCGACCGCGTCCGCGATGGCAGCGGCCGTCGAGACGTTGTGCACGAGTGCCCCGGTCGCCGCCGGCAGCTTGCCGTGCGGTACTTCGATACCGAGGACGGACCTGATGAGTTGCTTCTCGGCGCCCTGCGGGTAGTGCGCCGGCAGGACGCATACCTCGGCCGATCCGCCCGCAGCCGACCGCATGGTGTCGACGGCGTCGAACTTGTTGGCCTCGATGCCGATCACCGTCCGTGACGCGCCGACGGCCTCGGCGATGATCCGTCCCCCCGCGACAACCCTCCCCGGGCGCTCGAGCATCGTCCGGTGATCGCACGTCAGGTACGGCTCGCACTCGCACCCGTTGAGGATCACCGTCGAGACCGGCATGTCTTGTGGCGGCGTGAGCTTGACCGCCGAGGGGAACGCCGCTCCGCCGAGACCGACGATGCCTGCCGCCCGAACGGTATGCACGACCTCCGCGTCCTCGAGGGGGACGAACCGGTCCCAGTCCTGTTCCGCTTCGGGGGCGATCTCCACGGCAGGGACGCGCGCGCCCGTCGCCGTCAGCGTCTCGGTGACGGCGATGACCGTCCCTGCGACCGGGGAGTGGATCGGGGCGCTGACCATCGCTTCGGCACGACCGACGACTTGGCCGCGCTCGACGACGTCACCGGCCTCGACGGCAGGAACGCACGGCGTACCGAGGTGTTGGACCATCGGCAGCACGATCCGCTCCGGAACGCCGATCCGCGCCGATGAGCCCCCTCTTGTCTTTTCTTTGTGGTCGGGCGGATGGATACCGCCCCTGAACCGGCGAGGAGACACCAGGCGTGCCCTCCAGGTCGACGGCGTACCGCGATGACGTATGGGTTCTAGAAGCGGAGCCCGATTCCTGTCTCCAGGGCGCTTCTCAGTGCACCGAGCACGACAAACATGGGTCGTACGCGCGCACGAGACGCTCGATCGCGGCCAGGAACTCGGGTTGCGGCAGGTCGACCACGGTCGGAGCGAACCTTCTCATGTCGGCCTCGAGGTTCGCGAGGTTCTGGGCGGTCGGGGTGATGATGTCGGCGGCACGGACGATACCGTCACCATCGACCTCGTAGCTGTGGTAGAGGGTCCCCCTCGGCGCCTCCGTCGCTCCCGCACCGGCGCCCCCGGCGACGGCGAACGGTGCGACCTGTGCCGACCCGCCTTCGCGCAGGAGCCGCTCGATGTAGTCGCGACAGCGCTCGGCGGCATCGACCAACTCGATCGCCTGACAGACGTTGTTCATGAACGTGTTACGCGACGGCGGTGTAAGGCCCGCGGCGTCGAGCGCTGCTCGTGCCCGCGGCATGAGCAGGTCGGCCGAGAGGTTCACCCGGGGCAGGGCGCCCACCATGAACGTCCTGCCGCCGACCGTCGAGTGCTTCGCGTTGCTGTGACCCACGACGGTCTCCTCGATGACCGAGCGGTACTCGGACACCGGTCGCCTCCATCCGGCGTCGAGCGAGGCTATATCGCCGTCATAGATGCCGTAATCGGTATCGTCGCGCAGTGCCAGCATCTCGCCGGCGGTCTCGTACTCGTACTCGGTGAACGCCGCGAACAACTCGGCCGTGGCGACCGCGTCCTCGATGATGTCGCCGAGCGCGATGGCGAACGCCTCCAGGCGGGCCTCGGACGGCTCGCTCGTGAACCCGCCGATGACCGCGGTCACCGGGTGCACCGGCCGACCGCCCACGAGCGTCGTCAGCTCGTTGCCGAACTTCTTGATGCGCAGCGCCCGCTCGACGATGTCGGGGTGCGTCTCGGCGAGCGGGAACACGCTCGGCAGGTTGACGTAGTCCGGCGCGGCGAAGAGGTAGAGGTGCGTCGCGTGGTTCTGCAGGTACGACCCGTAGACGAGCAGCTTACGCAGCAACACCGTGCGCTCGTTCACCTCCACACCAAGGGCGGCCTCGAGTGCCTTGATCGCGGTGATCGCATGATTGGGAGAGCAGATGCCGCAGATGCGGCTCGTGACGAGCGGGACCTCATCGATACGCCTACCGGCGACCATCGATTCGAAGAACCGGGCAGGCTCGACCACGTCCATACCGATCGCGCGGACCTTCCCGTCGGAAACGCCGACCGTGATCGTCCCGTGGCCCTCGATGCGTGCGACGTGCTCGACCGTCAGCGTAGTGCTCATCGGCCTGGTACCTCCTCGATGGTGTTGTAGAGAGAGATCCTGTGTTCGAGGTCGGCGCGAGCCACTCCGCGCTCCCCGAGGAGTTCGGCGAGCGAGTCGACGTTCGCCTCGGGCGAGAGCCCCCGGCACGCGGTGCACGGCCTACCGAACCCCACACAGCGCGCGCCGCACCCGCTCCGCGTGATCGGGCCGAGGCAGACCTCGTCGCGCTCGAAGAAGCATACGTTCTCCTTCATCTTGCAGACGGCGCACAGGGGCTCGTCGTCGATGCGGTCTGCCAGGCCGAGGAGCGCCCGCGAGAGTACGCGGACAAACTCGTCGGTGTCGATGGGACACCCCGGGACCCGGTAGTCGACGTCGATGACGGCGTGCACCGGCTTCGGCGAGATGCGCCCGCACGCGACCGCAGCCCCCTCGGCTCCGTACACGCAGCCGTACCGGGCCTCGAGGTCTCCCGCGCTCGCGAGAGCTGGAATACCGCCGGTGACGGCGCACGAGCCGATCGCGATCACCGCTGAGGCGGTCCGCCTCAGACGCTCCAGCGTCCGCACGTGCTCCTCGATGGTCACAGCCCCTTCGACGATCGCGACATCGTAATCTTCCGGCATGTGCCCGGAGGACGCGAGCTGCCAGTACGCGAGGTCGATCACGCCGAGGACGTCGAGCAGGTGGTCCTCGATATTGGTCATCTGCACCTGACAACCGAAATCGCTCGCCAGGCCTACGACCACGACACGCGGCGCCATCTAGATCGCCTCCCGGAGGTTCATGGCTTCCCAGTAGTTGAACACCGGGCCGTCGATGCACGCGTACTGGTGTCCGACGCCGCAGTGGCCGCACTTGCCGATGCCGCACTTCATGCGGCGCTCGAAGCTCACGTAGATGCGATCGACGTTGACGCCCTTCTTGCGCATCTCGTCGATGACGAACCGATACATGACCGGCGGGCCGCAGATCGCCCCGTACGTGACTGCGGGATCGACGTCGACCGTCTCGAAGAGCTTGGTGACGCGCCCGACCTCGAACTTCCACGTGTCGTCCGGTTCGTCCACGGTCATCACGAGATCGAAGTCCTCCCGGTGCTTCCACATCTCGAACTGCTGGCGGAAGAGGATCTCGGAGGGGTTCTTCGCACCATACAAGATGGTGACCTTACCGAACTCGTGACGGTCGTCGTGGATGTGGTTGATGAGGCTCTTGAGCGGCGCGATGCCGAGCCCGCCGGCCACGAGCAAGATGTCGTGCCCGCGCATCTCCTCGAAAGGGAACCCCCTCCCGAACGGTCCGCGGATGCCGATGATGTCACCGCACTGCTTCTCGTGCAGCACGCGCGTCACGTCACCGGTCTTCCGCACGCACAGCTCGACGAAGCCTTGCTTGCTCGGGGCCGAGGAGATCGATATCGGCGCCTCCCCCACCCCGAAGATCGAGACCTCGACGAACTGTCCGGAGTGAAAGTCGAACGCCTCCCGCACCCGGTCGTCGATGAGGCGGATCTCGAAGAGCTTCTCCTTCTCGGTCAGGTCGATGATCGAGGTGATCCGGGCTGGCCACGGACGGTAGGGGTTGTGCGCGAGCTCGCGGTACGTCTGCGACGCGCTCATCGTATCTCCTCACCTTCGACCAGCGCGGCCACGACGTCGCGAGGGGTGATGCCGGCGAGACACGCCCGTGCACACCGTCCGCACCCGACGCACAGAACGCGCTCGAACTTGGATAGGTATCCCCACTGCTTGTGGTAGTAGCGGTACTTGACCCGGGAACCCCGCGAGGCGCGGAAGTTCTCGCCGTGGGCGACCGCCGCGAACTCGCTGAACTGGCACGAGTCCCAGCGCCGGGTGCGCACACCGGTGCGCTGATCGGGCGCCAGGTCGTCGCGGACGTCGAAGCAGTAGCACGTCGGGCACACCATCGAGCATGCGCCACATGAAAGACATCGCTCCCCGAGTTCGTCCCACAGCGGGTCGTCGAACTTCGCGTCGAGCAGGACCGGAAGCTGGTCGGTATCGAGGCGCTCGGGGAAGGAGCGCTTGAAGGCCCGCGTCCGCTCCTGGAAGCGCACGGTGTCGTCGTGTGCGGCGACACGGGTCTCGACGCTGCGGTCGAGCAGCTCAGCACCCTTGGCCGAGCGTACCGAGACGAAATAGGCGTCACCGAGGTCGGTCAGGAAGAGGTCGAAACCCCAGTGGGCCTCATCGGTGTTCCACGCGTTGCAGAAACACGTGTCGGACGGTTCGCACGACAAGCCGATGAGCAGCGTCGAATCCCGGCGCGCCTTGTAGTAGGGATCCTCGTACTCGCCGAGGAAGACGTTATCCATGAGGAGCAACGCGTTGATGTCGCACGGATGGAGACCGATCACGACACGCGGTCCGGCGAACACGTCGTCGTCGAGCACCTCGTTGTCGACGACCCGAAACCTCATCATCTGGTCCTCGGGCGGGAAGAACAGCTTCTTCGGCGGCAGGATGGTCGTGTCGTAGTCGAGCCTCAACTGGTCTGCGTCGTCGATGGTAGCGAAGGTGAAGCTGTGACCCTTGGCTACCGGACCGATCACCTCATATTCCGTCGACAGACCCGCGACCAGGTCGCCGATCCGGTCCTTCTCCATGATCCTGAAGAACATGAGCAACCCCTTACCGCCGGCACGGCATCCAGGTTCCGGCGCCAGGCGCGCCGGTCCATCTAGCTGTCGGGCCGGTACGTCTTCGTACCGGCCCGTGTGCGCGCTATCCGCCGAAGAAGATCTCGATCTCCCGCTTCGCCGACTCGGGAGAATCCGAACCGTGGACTATGTTCGCCTCCATAGTCAGGCCGAAATCTCCTCGTATCGTACCGGGCGCCGCATCCAGCGGGTTGGTAGCACCCATGAGCTTGCGGCAGACGAGGACGGCTTCGGGCCCGGACAGCACCATCTTCACGACAGGACCCGAGGTGATGTAGGCGATGAGACTCTCGTAGAACGGCTTGCCCTCATGCTCCGCGTAGTTGGCTTCGGCCTGTTCGCGGGTGACCATCCCGAGTTCGAGACGGTCGATGCAAAGACCTGTGGCCTCGAAGCGCGAGATGATCGGCGCGATGAGCCCGCGCGCGACGGCATCCGGCTTGATCATGATGTATGTACTCTGCTCCACGTGTATCCTTTCGATCGTGTGCGATGCTCCGGACAGTATCTCGGACAACGGCGGGTGAGGCTACGAGCCTCCGCCGGTCGATCTCCAGTCGTTCTCCACTCCCGTCACTCTCCAGCCCACGCCCTCGCGGGCCAGCGTGATCTCGTAGTGGAGGGGTGCCCCGCTCTCCGGTGTCACCGTGACGGCCACGCGCGACGTGCGAGGAGACCGTTCGATCTCGTCGATGGTGAACTCCTGCATCGGCGGGAGCTTGGCCATCTCGCGATCGACGTCGGCGGTCGGCACCGCCACCCAATACCTCGCCACCGGTCTGCCCTCGGCCCGTGCCGCAAGCATGCCCTCCACCGTCATCCGCTGCGTGGGATACCCGAGACCGGCCGCGAACGCGCCGGCGAACGCGCCGGCGAGTACGACGATCACGAGCACGACCCCTCCAACGAGCGCCCACGGGTTACGCTCGGAACGGCGTACGATGCGCTCGGCGCGGCGCGCCTCTCGGTCGCGCTCCTTCATCTCCTCGTCGGTCATGCTGAAGAAGGCCGAGACCTCGTCTTGGCTCGGGGGGACGACGCCTCCGGTGCCCACCGCCATGAACTCGCCCGTGTCGCCGAGGTCTGCAGGAGTCACGATCGGCTCGTCGATGACCGGCGGCATCTCGCCGGTGCTCCAGCCCTCGATCGTCTCGCGGCGCCCCGGCTCCAGCGCGCGTTCGCTCTCCGCGAGCGCGTTCGCTGCCGCCGCAGAAAGAGCGTGTCCGTGGAGCCCCACTGCTTTGTCGAACGCCTTCTTGGCTTCCTCGTAGCGACCGAGCGCATGGTAGGCGAGGCCGAGGTTCGCGAGCGCCTTGCCCCGGCCGGCGTAGGAGTCGAACCCGAGCGCGGCACGGTACGCCTCTATGGCGTCCCCCGGGCGCTTCATCGCCATGAAGCACAGGCCGAGGTTGTTGAGTGCTTTCCCGGGATCGGGGTTGTCCGAATCCAGGGCCGCCTGACGGTACGCCAGGGCCGCCTGCTCGATGTCGCCCATCTCGCAGAGCGCTCCGGCCTTGCCCTGCAAAGCCCGGTGGACCCCGGCGTAGTCGGGGTCTTCGATCGCGGCCTCGTAGGCGGCGACCGCCTCGGCGTACTCGCCGAGAGAGGTGTACGCCATGCCGAGGTTGACCTGGACCGCCGAGTGCTTGTCGTAGCTTTCGTCGGCGAGCGCGTGGCGATAGACGGTCACCGCGTCGGCGTACCGCCGCAACCTGACCAGCGCATTACCGGCCATGTGGAACGCGGCGCCACTGCCCTCATCGTGTTCGTCGGCCGCAGCGATGAACGCCTTGACCGCGGCACGATAGTCTTTGGCGGCGTACGCCTCTTTGCCTTCCTGGAAACGGACCTCGTCCACGTCGCCGTGCCCTACTCGCCGTGCTCTATGCGTACGCTCTCCATGACATCCCCGACAGCGATCGATTTCACGACGTCGAGGCCCTCGACCACCTGGCCGAACACGGTGTACTCGCCGTCGAGGCGCGGCTGCGGCCCGAGGCAGATGTAGAACTGTGAACCCGCCGAGTTCGGGTCGGCGGAGCGCGCCATCGCCACCGTGCCTTCGAGGTGTTGACGGTCGTTGAACTCGGCAGCCAGACGGTATCCGGGGCCACCCGTGCCGACCATGGGGTCGTCGGTGCGGGACAGCGGATCGCCGCCCTGGATGACGAACCCGGGCTCGACCCGGTGGAACTTGGTGCCGTCGTAGAAGCCCTCATCGGCACGCTCGATGAACGCAGCCACGTGGTTGGGTGCATCTTCGAAGTAGAACTCGAACTTGATGACGCCCTTGGGCGTCGTGATGACGGCTACTTCGTCACCAGTGGGCTCGTACTCGGGCGTGTACAAAGCTTCCTCCTCGGGCGTGGGCGGAACGGGCTCGATACCTGACTTGGACTCGGCCGGCGTGGTGGGCGGGGGAACAGACCGCTCGGCGGCCGAACATCCCTGGACGAGCAGTACCGCCGAGAGCAGTACGGCGGAGAGAACGAGTGATGACACCGTGGTACGTGAGATACGCATCGTACGTGACGTCCTTCCCAGTGCGATCGCGGGCGCGTGCCGGGAACGATCCCGAACACGGTTTATCATTCTATCAGGGTGGCCGAGAAGCGAGAAAGGAGTATGCTGTCTGGACGGGATGCACCCGTGCGCACCATGCACGGTGATGGCACCAGGGTTCTCGTTCCGCGACGCGACCGATCAAGGAGGAGATGCACTTGGGAGCGCCTACCACCGACAAGGTCCGTAACGTCGTGCTCGTCGGACACGGCGGAGCAGGTAAGACGTCACTGGCCGAGGCCATGCTCCACGTGGCCGGCGCCACGAGCCGCCTCGGCAGTGTCGACGAAGGTCATTCGAACCTCGACTGGGACCCCGAGGAGATCAAGCGCAAGAACTCCGTGAACCTCGCGCTTGCTCCCGTGAACCACAAGAGCGTCAAGATCAACGTCATCGACACACCGGGTTATGCCGATTTCATCGGTGACGCGATCGCAGGACTCGCCGCTGCAGAGATGGCGCTGTTCGTGGTCGACGCCGTGTCGGGCCCACAGGTCCAGACCGACCGGCTCTGGAAGCTCGCCGGCGAGATGGGGGTCGCCCGCGCCATCCTCATCAACCGTCTCGACAAGGAGAACGCGGATTTCGACGCCACGATGGCCGCACTCGAGGAGCGCTACGGTCACCGCATCGGGGCAGTCCAGGTGCCGATGGGCGCAGAGGCCTCGTTCCGGGGCGTCATCGACGTCATCCGCATGAAGGCGTACCACCACGAAGGTGACCATGAGGAGGTCGGCGACATCCCCGAGGAGTTCACCTCGGCAGCGGAGAAGGCGCGGGACAAGCTCACCGAGCTGGTCGCGGAGGCCGACGACGACCTCATGGAGAAGTACCTGCTCGAAGGCGAGCCGCTCTCCCAAGAGGAGCTCGAGGTCCTGCTCGACAAGGCGATCGCGCAGGGCATCTTCATCCCCACCTTCATCACGTCAGCGACGAAGTTGCAGGGCGTCGAAGACCTGCTCGACGAGATCGTCTCGTTCTTCCCCGAGCCCACCACGCACGGTCCGATCCCCACGGCCGACGGCGGCGGACAGGAGATCACGACAGACGGCGACGTGTCCGCATTCGTGTTCAAGACCGTCTCCGACCCGTACGTCGGCCGGCTCAGCCTGGTGAAGGTGGTGTCGGGCACGCTCACCCCCAACACCGAGCTGGTCAACAGCCGTACCGGCAAGAAGGAGCGCGTCGGTCATGTGCTCACGATGGTGGGCAAAGAGACGAGCGACGTCGACGGAGCGCCCGCCGGCGACATCGCCGTTCTCTCGAAGCTGGGCGAGACGCTCACCGGCGACACGCTCTCCGCCGACGGTTCCATCACCTTCTCCCCTATGCCGTTCCCCGAGCCTCTCTACCCCGTCGCCATCCAGGCGAAGACCAAGGCCGACGAGGACAAGCTCGGCGTCGCACTGAACAAGCTGGTCGAAGAGGAGCCCACGCTCCGTCTCACTCGAGACGAGGAGACCAACCAGACGGTGCTCGGCGGTCTCGGGGACGTCCAGATCGATATCGCGATCTCACGTCTGCGGGACCGTTACCACGCCGAGGCGGAGACGATCGACCTGCGCATCCCCTACCGCGAGACGATCCGCAAGACCGCAGAGGCGCAGGGGAGACACAAGAAGCAGACGGGCGGTTCGGGCCAGTTCGGCGACTGCTGGCTGCGCATCGAGCCCAACCCTGGCAAGGGTTACGAGTTCGCCGACGAGATCGTCGGCGGACGGATCCCTCGGCAGTTCATCCCCGCGGTCGACAAGGGTGTCCAGGAGACGATGGCCCAAGGCGTGCTGGCCGGGTATCCCGTGGTCGACGTCAAGGTGGCGGTCTACGACGGCTCGTACCACTCGGTCGACAGCTCGGAGATCGCGTTCAAGACCGCGGCCCGGATCGCGTTCCGCGCGGCGACCGAGAAGGCCGATCCAGTGCTGCTGGAGCCGATCGCCACGCTCGAGATCGACGTCCCGGACGAGTACGCCGGAGCGGTCATGGGCGACATCAGCTCCATGCGTGGCCGGATCCTCGGCATGGACACCTCCGACGGAGGACAGCGCATCCACGCGCAGGTCCCCTACGCCGAGGTCCTCCACTACTCGCCGCACCTGCGCTCGATCACGAGCGGCACGGGCACCTATTCGATCGCGATCGAAGGGTACGAGCAGGTCCCCGGGGACCTTGCGCCTAAGGTCATCGAACAGGCGAAAGCGGAGAAAGAGTCGTCGTAATCGCGATGCCGGGACGCGGGGGTTGCCCTGCGTCCCGGCATCGCTACGGCTCGACACCGGTCGGGCCGCAAGAGAGTGAGTGGTGCCCTCGACAGGATTCGAACCTGTGACTTCCTGCTCCGGAGGCAGACGCTCTATCCACTGAGCTACGAGGGCAGTCGCCGAACGCGGCGCGGTATCGAACTCTAGCACACCGAGCGGGCGGTGAACCAGCACGCCCGTTCCTGTTCGCGGGAAGGGAACGTGGTGGACGGGCGCACTCTCGTCATCGTCAACCCGACGGCGCGCCACGGCGTCAGCGAACGTCTCGTGCCGCTCGTCGTCTCGCTCATCGACGATCACCTCGACTACTCGCTCGTCCTCACCGAACGACCAGGTCACGCTACAGAACTGGCGGCCGAAGCCGGATCGTACGACATGGTCGTCGCCGTGGGCGGTGACGGCACGGTCCACGAGGTCCTCAACGGCATCATGCGTCTGTCCGCCGAGGACCGGCCGGTGCTCGCCGTCCTGCCAACGGGGTCCGGCAACGACTACCGGCGCACTCTCGGCATCTCCACCGACCTTACGAGCGCCGTTCGCGAGATACTCTGTGGTCGCCGGACGCGGATGGATGTCGGAGTGGTGAACGGCGTGTACTTCGCCAACTCGCTCGCCATCGGACTGGATGCCCGCGTGACGGCGCGTGCCGCCGAGATCAAGTCGACCACCGGTTGGTCGGGCCTTCCGCTCTACTTCAGGGCCCTCATGTACGTCCTCTTCCGCCAGTTCCACGCACACCGCGTCAGGCTGTCGCTCGACGGAGGCCCCACCTTGGAGCGGGAGCTCCTCCTCGTCGCGATCACCAACGGTCCCACGTACGGGGGCGGATTCAAGATCACCCCTTCCTCGGTGGGCGATGACGGCGTCTTCGACGTATGCATCATCGACCGGGTCGGGCTTGCGGGAGCCCTGTGGCGCCTGCCCTTCGTGGTCTTCGGCCGTCACACGTGGATGCGTCCGGTATCCTTGTCGCACCGGACATCACTGCGACTCGAATCCGAATCGCCGATAGAGGCACAGGCGGACGGCGAGGTCATGGTCACGACCGTCTACGACGTACACATCGAGCCGCTCGGTGTGGAAGTCATCGTGCCGGAGAGGTGGTCCTCGTGAGCGCGTCGTTCGCATCCCTCCTCGCCGCAGCCGGGTCGGAGCGCCTCCTCGACCTCTTGTGGCCGATCGCGGCCATGTTCCTCGGCGCCTACCTGATCGGCTCGATCCCCTTCTCCTACATCATCGTGCGCGCGCTCACCGGCGAGGACATCACCGAACATGGGACCGGCAACGTGGGTGCCATGAACGTGAGGCGGACCACCGGTTCGTGGGTGTGGTTCACCGTCGCGATGCTCGCCGACGCACTGAAAGGATTCCTGCCGACGCTGGCTGCCACGACGATACCCGCCATGCTCGTCGATCCCATGCTGCCGGCCGGAGGCGCCGCATGGAGTGGTTCGGCCGCCTCGGCGGCGGGCGCCGCCTTCATCGGCCCGCGAGCGGTCGTGCTCGGCTCGGTCATCGGGCACAACTACTCGCTGTGGCTGAGCCTCACCAAGAAGCGCGTGCTCGGAGGCAAGGGGCTGGCGACGGGAGGCGGGGCGCTGCTCGCCTACGATTGGCGCTACTTCCTCATCGTGCTCGTCGTCGGTCTGCTCGTCATCGCGGTCACGCGCTACATGATGGCCGGACAGGTCGCCGCGACGATCGTGCTCCCGGTCTATGCACTCGTCACCGGCCAGCCCGACGTGGTGTTCGTCTTCATCCTAGGCGGCCTCGTGTACCTGCGCCATCACCGGCGGTTCGTGGGCTTGCTCCGCGGTGAAGAGCCGAGGCTCTACGTCGAGGACCGCATGGGTCCGCGCGGTTGACCGACGCGGGGGTGAGCGCCGGAAGACCCACTCGCCGGAAACGGCGCAGGGGCCGGCCCGAGGCCGACCCCTGCACTCGGTCACTGTGCCGAAACTACATCGAGATCGCTTCGCTCGGGCAGACGTCCACGCAGATGCCACACTCGGTACAGTCTGCGGGACGAGCCAGGACGGCGACGTCCTCGAGGTCGTAGCAGCTCTGCGGACATTCGTCCACGCAGATGCCGCATGCGGTGCACAGGTCCTTGTCGACGACGGGGAGAGCCATAGCCGGATGTCCTTTCTCCGAAACGGACGTGACTCCAAAACGTCGGAGTATGATAACACGCAGGGGTTCACCGAAGCTTGTCGGCGACCTCCTCGGGACTCCAGAAGCACAGCGGGTATCGCCTGTCGGTAAGGACGGCGGAGGTCTCGAGCTGCGAGACGAGGTGCCTGCGCTCTGATTCGACCTCGGCCGCGACGGGTTCGACGACCTCCGCGAGCTTGGCGTTGATGTCCCTGATCCGCATGCCGAGCTCCTTGCGATCCGCTCCCTCTCGCTGTATCTCCCCAACGAGGTCGCTCTTGGTGGCCGCCAGTCCGCGGGCGATCGCCTCCTGGCCGGCATCGGCGAACTCGACATCATCGAGGAACTCATCGGGGTTGTGCTCGAGCCGCTTCAGCGTCCGGTCGAGCTCTGCCACATCCTCGGCGCTCACCGGTAGCGCGTCGAGCGGCGGCTGCATCGTGAGAGACACCGCGGCGAACGGCGGCAGGTCGATCCCCCAGAAGGCGCGAGCGACACCCTCGGTCACCTCATCGTACCGGGAGCCGCCCACGCCGTGGACGAACAGGTCCGCGAGGAACGTCCGTGCGAACAGCGTGAGGGTCAGGGCGCGCGGAGCGAGGACGACGCGCGCGCCGGCGAGTTGCTCGACGAGTGCGGCCGGGTCGGCGGGAATACGTTCGGTCACCTCTCCGGCCGAAAGGGACATCCCCCCGGGCTCCTCGCGTACGAACGGACGTGCGCGCGTGCCTTCCTTGCCGATGAGCCAGAACGGCAGTTCCGTGGCGTCGGCGGTGACACCGAGATCGGGGAACGGCTGCGCGTCGGAGCGCACCGAACGCGCAGCGCGGTACGATGCGAGCTCGCCGTTGTAGCATTCGGCGAATCGACGGGACGCGCCGATGATGTCGGCGACGAACGCGCGGTACGAAGCGGTCTCGGCAAGCTGCAGCACGGACAAGTCGCGGTAGTCGGTGAGGGCCCCCTCGTAACGCCTACGTGCCCCTGTGACGAGGCGCGCGACGTCGCCGCCCACGGCGGACGCGATCCGGAGCGCCTCGCAGAACCCGTCCAGGTTACGTTCGAGAGCAGGCGCGTTCAGCGGTCCGATGGCCGCCGCCGCGGCCTCGCAGAACGCTTCCACAGCGCGCGGATCGGGCGCGGGCGCGCGCCCGTAGCACGTCTCTCCGTCGCCGCCGGCTAGCCGGATGACGCACCGCCCGACCTGCCCCGCGTCACACGGCACGGCCGCCGACACCGAGCCGAAGACCTCGCTGTCGACCACGAGGCCGATGCCATGTCCGTCCACCTCCTCGCACACCCGCTGCACCATGAAGTACTTCGCCCAGATGCCGGGATGGAACAGCTCCGGCTGGTGACCGGTGACGATGACAGGCGCGTCATCTTCGGTCGGCGCGGTCGGCGCGAGTCCGAGGCTGGACGTGTAGTCGCAAGCGAGTCGCAGCGACTCGGCACGACATGCGCGCCGCACGTCTCCGACAGGGCGTCCAGCGACGCAGAAGTCCCACGATCGCACGGCAGCGGCGTTCTCGCGGGCACGGTCGGCCCACTGGTCGAGCGGCGGGTGCGACACGACCTCGCCGTGACCCTCCGGGACGGTGATCCTTGGGCCAGGCACCGGCCAGCCTCCCTACACCAGCCGAGCGATAGAGGCGATGCCGACGGGCTCCTCGGCGAAGAACGGCTCCCCCGCCTCGACGCCGATGCTGCGGCCCCACGAACGGGCGACGTCGTCCATCGTCTCGACGAGCCCGCTGCTACCCGGGTCGGCCGAGAACTGGGACCGGTACGCCGTCAGCGCCGCGAGCTTCACGGACAGGTGTCCCGAAACGTCGACCACGAACGACGGTTCCCGGACGAGATGCAGGTGCACGGCCATGTACCGGTAGAGACGCGCGGGGTAGTGAGGCTCCCCTCGCATCTCGGTCTTCGTGAACTTCGCGTAGAAACGCGCGCCGTCGACGATCGCGGCGGCAGCGACGTGGTCGGGGTGCGCGTCGACGGGATAGGGCGCGAACACGGTGCGTGGCCGCAACTCCCTGAACACCTCGGCGAGTTCGGTGCGCGCTTCGACCGAGTCGAAGAGCGTGCGGTTGGGCAGGGTGAGCGTCCGGCGCGCGGCGACGCCGAGGATGTCCGCCGCCTCGGCGGCCTCGGCCATCCGGATCTCGCGGGTGCCCGCCGGGGTCGGCTCCCCGTCGGTGAGATCGACGATCGCGACCGAGAGCCCCTCGGCGACCATCACGGCGACCGTACCGCCCATGCCGATCTCCACGTCATCGGGGTGCGCCCCCACGCAGACGATGTCCACTCCACTGCTCACGCCCCCTGGACCTCTCCCTCGCCGAGCGCCGAATGCCACACCTGCATGTAGTACGCGAACCGCCGCTCGGGATCGTCGAGCGCCTCGCCGAACGACCGGTCGTGGTCGCAGTATATCCGCTCGATCGGCAGCTCGGTGATGGCGAGCCCCCCGCGGTACGCCTTTGCCCACAACTCGAGCGGCATCGCATACCCGGGCTCGGTAAGCACCATCCCTTCGAGCGCTGCGGTCCGGTACGCTTTGAACCCGCAGAACGAGTCGGTGATCGCCCACCCGGTCACGCGGTTGATCTCGGCGGTCACCCGGGCGTTCACCTCACGTCTCTCGGCGGGAGCCGTGCCCACAGCGATGCTCTCGGGCAGGTACCTGCTCCCGGAGACGATGTCGTGACCGCGATCGAGCGTCCTGAGGAACTCCGGGATGTGCGCGGGCTCGTGCTGGCCGTCGCAGTCCATGGTGATCACCCGGCGGGCGCCGCGAACCCGGGCGACGGAGAACCCCTCGGCGAGTGCCCGGCCGTATCCTAGGTTCTCCGGATGGGTGATGACCGACACGTCGCGACGCGCGGCGAGCACGTCGACGGTCCCGTCGGTGGAGCCGTCGTCGACAACGAGTATGTCGCCGTCGAAGTAGCGGCGCACCGAGTCGAGCACCTCACCGACGGTCGCCTCCTCGTTGAAAACGGGAAGCAGGACGACATCACTCAAGGACACGCTCCTCGCCGTGTCGGTCGGTCACTCGTGGACCCCTTCCGGGATGTCCGCGTGGGTGTCGAGGACCTCGAACGAACTCGTTACCTCGACCTGCGGCCCGAAGATGCCCTTGACCGAGCAGTACTTGTCCTCTGACAGCTCTATCGCTCTGTGCACCGCTTCTTCGCTCACGCCGTCGCCGGTGACGACGTAGTGCACCTCGATGCGCTCGTAGTGCTTCGGGAAGTCGTCGCGCTGGACGCCGGTCACGCGCACCTCGAGGCCGCGGAGATCCTGGCGTTTCTTCTCCAGGACGGACACGACGTCCATCGCCGTACATCCCGCGAGTCCGTACAGGACCATCTCGATCGGGCGGACGCCGGTGCCCTCGCCCTTGTAGTGAGGGCTCGCATCCATCACCACGCCATGACCGGCCTGGTCCCATGCCACGAACTGTCGGTTTCCCGCCCACCGTGCTGTGACAGCGTCCATCAGACGCCCTCCGTCCCGCGCGTCGACACCTGCTTGCACCGTTTCTACCCGAACAGGTGAGACTAGAGCTTGCGACCCACCATCTGAGCGAGCTCGCGGGGGTTCTGAGCCTTACTGACGGCCTCTTCGAACGTGATCCTGCCCGCCTGCAGCAGGTTCTTGAGGTGCTGGTCGAGCGTCTGCATGCCGAGGGAGGCACCGCCCTGGATGATAGTGGGCATCTGGTGCGTCTTGCCCTCGCGGATCAGGTTCGAGATCGCGGGTATACCGAGCATTATCTCCATGGCGAGCGTCCGCGTCTTGCCGTCGGTGGAGCGGAGCAAGACCTGCGACAGAACGCCCTCGAGAGTGCCCGAGAGCTGCATCCTCACCTGTTGTTGCTGGTGGGGCGGGAAGACATCGATGATCCGGTCGACCGTCGCCGGGCCACCCGTGGTGTGCAGGGTCGCGAGAACGAGGTGGCCGGTCTCGGCAGCCGTGATCGCCGCGGAGATGGTCTCGAGGTCGCGCATCTCTCCCACGAGGATGACGTCGGGGTCCTGACGCAACACCCTCTTGAGCGCCGCGGCGAACGAGCGGGTGTCCTCGCCGACCTCCCGTTGGTTCACATAGGCTTTCTTGTTCTTGTGCATGAACTCGATGGGGTCTTCGAGCGTGATGATATGTAACGAGCGGTTCTCGTTGATGTGGTCGATCATCGCGGCGAGGGTGGTCGACTTACCCGAGCCGGTCGGCCCGGTCACGAGCACGAGTCCGCGCGGACGTTCTGCGAGATACCGGCAGACTTTCGGCAGCCCGAGTTCTTGGATCGTCGGAATACGGATCGGGATGACGCGAAAGACCGCACCGAGAGAGTTGCGCTGCTGGAAGACGTTCGCGCGGAAGCGGGAGACTCCCGGGATGGTGTAGGCGAAATCGAGTTCGAGCTCGGTCTCGAACTTGCGCCGCTGGTCCTCGGAAAGGAGCGAGAGGATCATCTCGGCGGTGTCGCGCGGCCCGAGCACCTTCGTGTTCTCGACAGGCACGATCTCGCCGCGCAGACGCAGACCCGGCGGGCTGCCGACCGAGATGTGGAGGTCCGAGCCGCCACGGTCGATCATGAGCCGCAGCAGGTCGTCGATGTTGGGAGCGTCGCTCGCCGATGGAGGAGCCATCCCTGAGGCGCTCGGGCCGGCACCCGTTCCCGGAGCGCCGGTACCCGGAGGCGCTGGACGAGTCCCGACCGGGGCGCCTGCGGTCGGCGCCGCCTGAGGTGGGCTTCCCGCATCCCCGGTTGGACCGGCGGGTGCCACCCGGGAGGGAGCGGGCTGCGGAGGCAGCTCGACGGCGGGGACGTCGATATCTCTCAGCGCTCCACCTGCGGATTCGGCATCCACTGCACCCATCGGTGCGGCAACCGTCTCGCGTGCGCCCTGACCCGGTGCTGCGCTGGCCGCTGCACCGGCCGGTGCAGCGGCACCGGTACCGGACTGGCCGAGCAACTCGGCGAGCTTCGACGCAAGCATGTCGTGCGGCGCTGTCGCGGGCAGGTGCGCAGCAGCACCGACCTGACGCGCGCGAAGCGCGGAAGACTCGCTCGGATCGAGTGTGACTATGACGACCGGGATCCCCGAACTGGCGTCGTCGGACTTGAGCTGTTCCGTCAGCGCGAAGCCGTCCATGCCCTCGAGATCGGCATCGACGACGATAGCTGTCGGCCGATGGGAAGAGACGAGCCCAAGAGCTCGTGGACCCGAGAGTGCGCTGACGATCTCGACGTCTGCGGTGTGGGCAGCGAGCGCGTCGCGGACCTCGTCGACGAACCCGGCGTCATCGTGGACGATAAGAACCCTGTTGGCTGCCATTCGCCGGATCCTCCTCTTACTGTTGATAGGCCGAGAGGGCCTGGTAGCGGCGTCAACCGACACTATCCGTTATCGGCATGTCGCGCCTCGCCCTGAAGAACGCACGCCCCCTCCGCATTGATGCTACCATGCTCACGGCGTTACCGCCCCCCGTTCCGTCCCGCAAGGAGCAGGCCGATGCCTCCGGTACGCATAGAGAGTCTCGCTTACGGTGGCGACGGCGTAGCACACCTCCCCGACGGACGCGTCGTGTTCGTGCCCGGGAGCTGTCCCGGCGACCTCGTAGTCGTACAGGAGACCGAGGACCACGGCCGCTGGGTGCGCGCGCGGACGTTCTCTCTCGAGGAACCCTCGCCCGACCGTGTCGACCCGCCATGTCCGTACGTAGGCGCGTGCGGCGGCTGCCAGTGGCAGCACGTCTCGTACGGAACACAGCTCGCCGCCAAGGCCAAAGCCGTCGTCGACGCGCTGGAGAGGATCGGCGACATCGCACCCGGCGTGGTGCGGCCGATCGTCCCGTCGAAGGACACGTTCGGCTACCGGAACAAGGTGGAACTCGTCGGCGATGCTTCGGCGCCCCGATTCGAGCTCGGCTTCCACCGTCTCGACTCGCACGACATCGTGCCGATAGACCGGTGCCTCCTGCTGCCCGACCGCGCTGCCGCCGCCCCTCGAGCATTGACCGGAGCGCTGCGCTACCTGAGCGGGCGCCACGGCGACCTCGGCATCAAGCGTGTCGGCATCCGTGTCGCCGCTCGCGGCACAGACCTCCAGGTCGCGCTGTGGACGTCGCCGGGAGCGTTTCCCCGACACGCCGTCGCGAACACCCTTGCCGACGCCGTCGGGGCGAACAGCGTCGTGCGCGTGCTTCTCAGGAACGACGCGCGACGCTCCATCGCGGGCACCGAGGTCCTATCGGGTGCCGGCGCGTGGCGGGAGCGACTCGCAGGATTCGGGTTCGGCGTTTCCGCGCCATCGTTCTTCCAGGTGAACACTGCTACTGCCGAGCGACTCGTCGAGATCGCACTCGAAGCCCTCGACCCCGGTCCCGAAGACCGGGTCGCAGACGTCTACGCAGGAGTCGGGGCGTTCACGCTGCCCCTCGCGGACCGCACTGGCGAGGTGGTCGCCATCGAGGGGTCGAGCGCCGCCATAGCGGACCTTCGGCGCAACCTGGGCCGGGCCCGCCTGGATGCCGACATCATAGGCGGCGCCGCAGAACGCGAGCTACCCGCCGCAGGCGCGTTCGATCACGCAGTAGTGGACCCTCCGCGTCAGGGATTGACCGCCGACGCGCTCGATGCGCTCGTCGGCACGCACGCGCGTACCCTCGCCTACATCTCGTGCGACCCCGCGACGCTTGCGCGTGATTGCCGCAGACTCGTCGACCGGGGCTACGCGATACGCCACGTGACCCCGGTCGACTTGTTCCCCCATACCTTCCACGTCGAGACGATAACCGTACTCGAACGCGGTTAAGCCGTGCTCACACGAGCCTCCCTACCTCAGGGAAGTCGACGATGTACTCGTCGTGCGGGGCGTCGTCGTGCGCGGCGGTGAGATCGGTGCCGGCGTCGTGCATCGCCTCGTGCTCGCCATCGCCCCACATCGCACTCTCGGTCACGTCGTATACGACGCCCTTGAAGGCGACGTATGCCGGCTGACCGTCCTTACCGTTGTATGTACCAAGCTCCTCAGGCGTGAAGTCCTTCATTGGGGGTCCTCCCGGGATCGACGACACTGCCAGGTATATGCCCAACACGCGCAAGCCTCTGCACTCGATCCGGTCGCGTCGAGACCGGGCGGCTCAGCCCGAACCTATGCGGTCGCGTAACGCTATCAGGTCCACGACTATGGTCCGACCCTTGGTGGCGAGCACACCGTCTTTGACGAGAGCCGAGATGACACGGCTCGCGGTCTCTCTCGACGTGCCCGCCAGTGTGGCGATGTCGTAGTGGGTCATCCCCTTCACGAACGGTACACCCTGGGACTCGTAACTCGCTGTCGCGACGTTGAGAACGACCCTCATCACACGGTGGGTCGCATCGTGGAAGGCCATGTCTTCCAGCCGGGACACCATCGTCTTCAAGCGGCGTGAGAGTGTCCCGATCAATGAGAGAGCAAGCCTCGGCTGGACCCGGATGGCCGACGCGAGGTCCCGCGCATCGATAACGAAGAGCTCTACCTCGGCCATCGCTATGACATCGACGTTCAGCGGCTCGGCATCCACGAGAGCGGTCTCGCCGAAGTGGGCCGGCGCTTCGAGGTGCTCCAGGACCAGCTCCTTGCCGTCCGGAGACGCGAGCGACATCTTCACCCGTCCGGACACGAGCAGGTACATCTGGTTGACGGCCTCACCCTGCACGGTGATGAAGGCGCCTTTGGGGTAGCGACGGAACTGCGCCATGGCGGCGAGCACTCCGAGGTCCTGCGCTCCGAGGTCCGAGAAGAGCGGGAACGACCTGAGCCGCTCGGCCGCGTACGTATCTGGTGCGGTGGTGTCCATACCCACTCTATCGGCGTCCGCCGAGTGTGACTTGATGCGCACTTCGGACCCCGAACGGCGCGCAACGCGCCACCGCCGGGGACCGAACGTGCGCGCTACGAAGCCGCCTGGCTGGGGCCCTTACTCGAGCTCGTGCACCCCGACCGTCCCCACATCGCAGCGCAGATGTACTGCATCAGCGCCGGAGTGATGTGGGGTATGAGCTGCGGCAAGTACGTCGGCATGAGGGATTCCATCGTCTTGGGCAACAGCTCGGGCATGAGTTCTTCCATGTCATCGGGCATCGGCCCGACGTGCTGTTGGACGGCCGCGATCATGTCGGGCATGACCTTCTCCATGATGCTGTCGATGAGCAGCGGGAACATCTTCGGCAGCATCTTCTCCATCATCGCAAGGCCACCGGGCACGTACTTCATCGCCTGGATCATCGGCTTCATGCCAGGAGGCATCGCATCCATCATCTGCGGGAACACGCGCTCCATGAGCGCGGCCATGTTCGCAGGCTGCATGAGGACGATGAACTTCTCGAAGTAACCCCACATGTACATCGAGTACTCGGTCGTCTCGGGAATCTCGTAGCCCGCGGCCTCGGCCACGATCCGCGAGAGGTCGTCGATCTTCAGTCCGAGGTCGTTCTTGATGTTGCTGTCACGCAACTGGACCTGGCAGCACGGGCAGAGCGCCACGACGGTCTCGGCGCCCACGTCGACCGCCTCTTGCAGACGGTGCTTGCCGAGCACGGGTGCCACCGGCATCTCCCCTACCAGCGTCAACACCGATCCACAGCACAAGCCCTCTTCACGGTTGTGCTCCATCTCCACGTAGTCGACTCCGGGGATCGCCTTGAGCATCTCTCGCGGGGGCTCGTAGAGGCCCTGGGCACGTCCGGCATGACACGAGTCGTGGAACGTGATGCGGCCTTCAATCGGGTTGGCGAGCTCGAGCCGGCCGTCGCCGAGCGCCTCGCTCACCAGTTCCGAGTAGTGCTTGACGTCGATGTCGTATTCGTCGCCGCGCTCGGCCGCAAGGTTCGCGTAGAGCTCCTTCCACACGAGCGCGCACGCCGGGCACGAGGTCACGATCGTCTTCGCTCCGCGCTTCTTGGCCTCGGCGACGTTGTGCTCGTAGATCGCCTCGAACACGTCCCACTTGCCGGCCACCTTCATCGGGATGCCGCAGCACGCCTCGTCGGTGCCCATGTAGGAGATGTCGTATCCCGCATCGGTGAGCAGGCGGATGCTCGCTTCAGCGACGTCCGTCTCCACGTAGCTTGCGGTGCATCCGGCGAAGTACATGAGCTCGCCAGCCTCTTTGAGTTTCGGCTTGATGTCCTCGGGCACCCAGTTCGCACGGTTCTCGCGCTTGCCGGCCCAGATATCGTTCTCGCCCCGCAGCGAAGCCGCCATCATCTCGAACGGCGGGAACGTGCCGAGCTTCTCCTCGTGGACGAGCTTGCCGCGCATCGCCATCCAGTTGTGCTCGATGGGCAGCTGCAACTGGCAGCGTGTGTTGCACACCTCGCACGTCGTGCACACGAGGAACGTATCGACCGCGCTGCGGTCGAACCTCTCCCGGCCCTCCATGACCTCACGCAGGTAGGCGTACTTGCCCCTCGGCGAGTGGGACTCCCAACCGCGGCCGGAGTACTGTTCGCACGTCGGCACGCAGTAGCCGCACCGGGCGCACGCGTACGCCATGAACGCCACCTCGCCGGGTATACCGCGCACCTCCTTGAGATCGACGGCGCGCGCCGGCGGCTTGGCCGCGTTCGCAACAGGCCTCACGAGCGGCTCCATCGCCGCCGCGCCTCCCATGAGCACGTCCACGAGCCCTCTGCCGAGGACCTTCTTGGGGTTCATGATCCCCTTGGGATCGACGTGGGCCTTGTACGCTCTGAGCGCCGCGACCTTCGCGGACCCGAGCACGCTCTCGGCCTCGCGACGGAAGTACACCCCCGTCGAGTACGCCGAGCCACCGTGCGTCTTGGCGATCTTGATGACCGAGAGCGACAGTGCGAATGCCACGTTGAAGGCGAAAGAGCGCTCGTCGTGCGGGATGAAGCCGAGGAGCACGACCTGGTCGCCCTTCGCGTGCATGCCCTCGAGGATGAACGGCTGCTCGATCTTCTCGTCGATCTCGGCGAGCACTGCGGTCAACTCGGCGAGCGGGACGACCACCTCGGTCGGGACGAGCGACGGGCCGATGCGCTTCAGCCTCATCGGCGAGAAGCGCAACTCCCACTCATGCTCGGCGACTTCGGGACCCAGGTCCGTACCGCCATGCTCCCCGACGATCCGTTCGAGCGGCTCGTGGACCGCGCCGTACCGAGACTCCGGATACGCGATCACCGCGATGAAAGCTTCGGGCAGCTCGGGGTCGACATGCGGATGTTCCATCTCGTAGGGGTGCCCATGCCGGTGTGGAAGCTGCTTCTTGAGCCGTACCGACTCCGGGTTGAGGAACGTCACCGACCACAGCTGGACCTCCTCGGCCGATATCGCGGCCAGGGCCGCGCCGAGCGAGGCGGCGTCGGGGAAGGCGAAGGCCCGGTGGATCTCCGGTTCGAGGACGCGGATCTTGAAGGTCAGCTCGGTGATTATCCCCGTGATGCCCTCGGCGTCGGCGATGTAGTCCTGAAGTTCCTGGCCGATGAACTCGCGGACCTCCCCACTGGGGAGGACGACGCGTGCAGAGACTACGCTCTCCTTGAACGTGCCGTACTCGTATGACCCGAAGCCGGCGCCACCTTGCGCGAGCCAGCCGGCAGCACCGGACGAGGGCGCAGACGACGGGTAGAGCCTGAGCGCAAGTCCGTCCTTGTTGAGCTCACGCTCGATCTCCTCCCAGATAGCCGAGGCCTGCACGGTGACGGTCGAGGCCCTGCGATCCACGGAGAGCACCCGACGCATCCCTGACATATCCGCGACGATAGCGCCTTCTACGGGGAGCACGCCGCCGTAGCCTGAAGTGGCCCACCCCCGAGGCACCACCGGTACGCCCTCTCCCTGCGCAAGCTGGACGAGCCGCACGACCTCGCTCTCGTTCTGCGGCCGGACCACGGCGCCTGCCAGGCCTGTCGGCATGAACGGCTTGACGAGCCGGGGCATCGCGCCGATATCGAAGGAGTACATCTTCCGCTGGACGCGGTCTGTCCTGGCCCTATCGCCAAAAGCCTCGCCGAGCCGGGCCTCGATCCGTCCGTTCACCGCTGCCATCGATGCACGATCCTTCCGTCCGCCGGGATTTGCGTGGGTCTTCGCTATGCACGACACCGCCTTATACCCCGTCAGGTATGCGGTCGCACGTGCCAAGTATACCTGGTGGGGTATTATCGGTCAACACGCTCCGGTCCCTGGTGGACGTGCGTGCTACGATTCTTCGGACCGGCGATACCCACGATGACGGTCGATGACCGATGTGAACGGAGTGAGATGCGCGCAGTCCTGTTCGATCTCGATGGAACGCTACTCGCGATCGACTTATCGTCGTTCATCGAGCGCTACTTCGCCGCCCTCTCCAACGCACTTGGCGAGGTCCTCCCCTCGACACACCCCTCCGAGTCGTTGCGCGCAGTCCACTCCGCCACTGCCGCGATGATGCGGGAGCACACCGGCCGCACGAACCAGGAAGTCTTCGAGCGGGAGTTCGCTGAGGTCACCGGTGTGGATCTCGCAGAGCATCGCGAGGTGTTCGACCGGTTCTACCACGAGCGTTTCCCACAGCTCGGTGAAGACTACGGACCCGCACCGGGTGCGCGCGCTGCCGTCGACGCGGCACGAACGGCGGGTCTGCGGGTGGCCGTGGCGACTAACCCTATCTTCCCGCGCGCGGCGGTCGTCCATCGGATGGGATGGGCTGGGCTGAAGGATGACGAGTTCGACGTCATCACGAGCTACGAGACCATGGAAGCGTGCAAGCCTATGCCCGGTTACTTCCGTCAGACCGCGACAGCACTCGACGTCGCTCCTGTCGACTGCATGATGGTAGGAGACGACCGGATGCTCGATCTCGCGGCTGCGGATGTCGGGATGAGCACGTTCTACGTCGGCGACGATCCCGACGCGAGGGCGGACTACCGAGGCGACCTCGAATCGCTCGCGCGCCTCATCCCCCAGCTTGCTCCCGACTCACGCGGGTGACCACGCTGCCGCATCGAGTAGGTCAGTGCTTGCGCCTGATGAGGGCCACCCAGGAACCGTCCATACGACGGTCGTAGAAATACTCGAACTTACCGCGCGTCTCCTTGCGCAGATCGATCCCGTAGCCGAGCCCGACTGGCTCATGTTCGCAGATGACGACCACACTGTCCGGAGCATCGAGTTCCAAGAGCTTGTCGACGACGCCGACGACGAGATCCTTCCTGAGTGCAGGGGTGCATCCCCGGACATCGATGACGACCTTGTTGCCGACGCTGTTCTTGCTCACGATCATGCTCTCGTCTCCATCAGTCCATCCGTGCGGACGTCCCTGTCTGTCGTGTGCACGTTCGCGCGTCGTCCGGCTCGGGCGCGATCAGGAACCGCCGTCCTCCTCGTTCTCGTAAAGTTCGGCGAGGTCGGTGCCTGCGCAGTCCGCCGTCTCGTGCGGCGTGAGAGACTCCCGCTCCTTCTGGCACTTCTCGCGGAATGCCTCTCCATCGCTGGCGGGGGATTGTGTGACCGGCGCATCCCTGAGAGATCCGCGCTCGTCCTCATCGACCCGCCCCTCGGTACGCTTATCTTCGCTCATCGACTTGCACCTCCTGCGGCGCTCCCACTTCCTTATCGCATATTAGCATCATTATCCCCTTGTGGCGCACGCCGCACGATTAGGCGTAGAATACTCGTGTCGCGCTCATTCGCACCGGTCCTTGCGTATGCGGAGATGCGAGCACAGGTAGGGACATCACGCTGTCCATACCCATTCTGGGGAGTGTGAGCCTGTTTCGGGGAAGGCGGTAGCATTTGATGCAGTTCGGTGCCCGAGTGCGCTGCGTGAGCTTTAGCTACCCCCACGCCGTCGCGGCACTTCCGCGACACGCTGCCGTTCCAGGTCGGTCTTCAAACGTCTCGTCCGCCGTGCCTGCCGGATGTCTCGATCCAGTGACGCTCGCAAGGGACAGTCGTGCGCTGCACGAGGGAAGGGGGTGCTGCCTGCCGCTGTAGTGGGTCGCCGCACGGCGCATGCTCGCGGCAACCCTTCACCACAGTGAGATACGTTCCCGACCCGTACAAGGAGGTGTATGGCATGGCGCATGAGGACCACGACGCGATATACGACCTACTCGCAGCGAGAGGCGTGTCGCGTCGCGATTTCCTCGCGTATTGCGGCTCGATCGCAGCGCTCCTCGGCCTGTCCGAGGCGTACGTTCCACAGATCGCTGCCGCAGTGAACAGGGGTGCTCGACTCAAGCCCGCGATATGGCTCAACGGTGGCGCGTGCACCGGCTGCACGGAAGCGATCGCGCAAGCAGACTCGCCCGACGTCGCCACGATCGTACTCGAGATCCTGTCGCTCGACTTCATCGAGACCCTCTCGATGGCGCAGGGCGAAGACGCCCTCGCAGCCGCCGAGGCGGTGTTCGAGGAGCCGGGCTACATCCTGATCTACGAAGGTTCCGTCATGAAGGGATTCGACGGGAATGCCCTACGGATCGGCGGGATCACCGGGCTCGAGGAACTCGAGCATGCCGCTCCTAACGCCGCCGCCATCGTCGCGGTAGGCTCATGCGCCGTCGACGGCGGGTTCGTCATGGCCCGTCCGAACCCTGCCGACGCGACCGGCGTCTCGATGTACCTGCAAGAGAAGGGCATCGACACGCCCGTGGTGAACCTGCCTACGTGCCCGGTCAATCCGGAGTGGGTCGTCGCGATCCTCGTCGACGTCCTGCTGCTCGGCACTCTCGAGACCGGTGCGATCCTCGACAAGCTCGATCGTCACGGTCGTCCCAAGTACATCTTCGGCCAGACGATCCACGACAACTGTCCGAGGAGAGGCCACTTCGAGAACGGCAACTTCGTGTACGAGTTCGGCACCGAACAAGAAGCGCTCGGATACTGTCTCTACCCGGTCGGCTGCAAGGGCCCCCAGACCTACACCAACTGCCCGATCGTTCGCTGGAACCGTCGGGCCAGCTGGTGTGTCGAGGCCGGGTCGCCGTGCATCGGGTGTGGGAGTCTCGACTGGGTCGATGTCGGAGCGCCGTTCCTCAACAGGCACCGCGACCTGCCGCTGCCCGAAGTGGGCAACACGCAACCCAACACCATCGCGGGTGTCGTCGCGGGTATCGCCGCCGCAGGTCTTGCGGTCCATGCTGTCGGCATGAAGGCGACCGGCCGCACGAGCGGCGGGGCTCCCTACGAGGAGATGAAAGAGCGCGACAAGAAGCGGATGAAGAAGGGAGGCGGTGAGTAGTGGCTCGCGCGGTTGTAGATCCGTTGACTCGAATCGAAGGACACCTGCGTGTCGAGGTCGAGGTCAACGATGGCGTCGTCACCGACGCATGGGTCTCCGGCGGACTGTATCGTGGCATGGAGACCATCCTGCTCGATCGCCGTCCCTCGGATGCGTTCTATGTCTCGCAGCGCATCTGCGGCGTCTGTCCGGTATCGCACGGACACGCGTCGACCATGTCCACCGAAGATGCACTCGGGATCACCATTCCCAACAACGCCCGGATCATCCGCAACCTCATCGAGGCGGCCCAGTACATCCACAGCCATATCCTGTGGTTCTACGCGCTCGCCGCGCTCGATTACGTGGATCCGGTCAAAGCGCTCGAGGCCGATATCGCCGACACCTACGCGCTCGCGCAAGCCGCAGGGACCGGAGTCTCCGACTTCGGGGCGGTGGCCCAGCGCCTGCAGACGTTCGTAGACGGCGGACAGCTGTCGATCTTCACCAACGGCTGGTTCGGCCACCCCGCGTACGCCCAGGACATGCCCGCAGAGCTGCACCTCATCGCTGTCGCCCATTACCTCGAGGCGCTCGAGATGCAGGCCGTCGCAGCCGAGATCATCGCGATCATAGGCGGCAAGTTCCCGCACTTCATGACCTCCGTCCCAGGTGGGACGACGTTCGTGCCCACCGAGCAGAAGCTCGACGATATCCTCTTCCGCTTCATGAGGCTCAACGACTGGGTCACGAACACCATGATCCCCGACACGCTTGCGATCGCCCCGTTCTACGCGGGCGCTCTCGAGTACGGCGGAGGCCACGGCAACTTCCTGTCGTGGGGTATGTTCAACACCGAGTCCCCGGAGATGACCGACCGGTACATGCCCGGTGGCGTCGTCATGACCGGCAGAGGCCTCACCGTCGAGGATCCCGATCCGGCACAGGTCGTCGAGTTCGTCGAACACGCGTGGTACGACTCCCCTACCGGACTCCATCCGTCCGAGGGAGAGACCAACGGTATGTTCGACGAGTACAACACCGACAACCGCTATTCCTGGAACAAGGCGCCGCGCTACGACGGTGAGTCGATCGAAGCCGGTCCGCTCTCCCGCATGCTCGTCTCATACCTGCGCGGCGTACAGCCGGTCCAGGAGATCGTCGACGGCGCGCTCGCGGCCCTCGGCGCCGCAGGGCGACCGGAGGTCCTCGTCTCGCTCCTCGGGCGGATCGCTGCCCGCAACCTCGAGACCAAGGTCGTTGCCGACTGGTCGCTCGAGTGGTGCAACGAGCTCATCGAAGCTGTTGCCGGTGGTGACTCGAGCTACTTCCAGCCGCACTCCGTCGATCAAGGCGCGGGCGCGGGCCTGTGGGAGGCTCCACGCGGCGCACTCGGCCACTGGATCGATATCCAGAGCGGCAAGATCGCCCGGTACCAGGTGGTCACCCCGTCGACGTGGAACGTCTCGTCCCGTGACGCGGAAGGCATCCGCGGGCCCATGGAAGAGGCGCTCGTCGGCACGCCGGTGATCGACGTCGAGCGCCCGCTCGAGGCATGCCGTGTAGCTCGCAGCTTCGATCCTTGAATCGGGTGCGGGGTTCACGTGTTTGAACCCAAGACCGGCAAGGAAGCCACCGTCTACACGAAGCCGATGGGGGTGAGGTAGAGATGGCTCATCCGGCACATTATCGGGAAGCACATCCGTTCATCTTCGTGATGACGCACTGGATCAACCTCGTATCGATCGTGGCGCTCACGATCTCGGGCTTCTACATCCACTACCCGTTCCTTCCGGGCCTCATGAGCGTCATGCGCGGCATGCACTTCTTCTTCATGTTCGTTCTCCTGATCAACCTTGCGGTCCGCATCATCGGAGCCTTCACCGTGAAGTCTGCGACGAGACTCGGGACGCGTGAGGTCGACACGGACATCAAGAACTGGCTGCCGCAGAAGCTCAACCGTGGCCAGATGTGGCCATGGCTCAAGTACTACCTGTTCCTCAAAAAGGAGCATCCGATCGGCGCCAAGTACGGCGTATTGCAGAAGATAGCCTACCTGTTCACCATCCCTCTCACGTTGGCGGCAGCCTACACCGGCTTCGCCATCTGGGGACCGACGATGGACTGGGGCTTCTTGATCGCCGGCACCGACGCCGTCGGAGGACCGATGGCCATGAGGATCATCCACTACTACATCATGTGGGGATTCATCTTGTTCACGGCGATCCACATCTACCTGGCGAACATCGAAGGAACCGATCCCTCCAAGCTGATCTTCAAGTGGGAGGAAACGGAAGGCCTTCAGTTCGACGCCGAGGGCAGAGTGGTCGGCGGCAAGGGCCACTAGGCACCGGATTTGCGTTAAGATAGGTGAACGTCACGAGGCCCCGGGCGTGCCCCGGGGCCTCGTACTTCCCGACGGTGTCGAGTGCACGGCCGCACTCACGATCTGCGTGTGAAAGCGAGGCCATACGTTGTTCTCCGAGCGCGTCATCACAGCGGCGCTCCGCGTCCTCAACAAGCGATACCTCGAGCAGTCGCCGACCGACATCACGCGCCTTCCTGGCCCGCTCTCCAGCAGGCAGTACGTGCTCTACGCACACGTTCCGTTCTGCGAGCGTCTCTGTCTCTACTGCTCGTTCAACCGGTTCCTCTACCGCGAGGACCGTGCCCGCGAGTACTTCGGTCACCTGCGGCGCGAGATGCGGATGGTCGCCGACCTCGGATACGACTTCCCCTCGCTCTACATCGGAGGCGGCACGCCAACCGTGCTCCTCGACGAACTGTGCGCCACGATCGACCTCGCCCGCGAACTGTTCTCGATCGAGGAGGTCTCGTGCGAGACGAGCCCGAACCACCTCGGACCTGACCTGGTGTCGGCCCTTGCCGAGCGCGTGCAACGACTCTCCGTCGGCGTGCAGAGTTTCGACGACACCCTCCTGCGTCAGATGGACCGCTACGAGAAGTACGGCAGCGGCACCGAGGCGCTCGCGCGCATCCGTTCGGTCGCCGGTGGGTTCCACTCCCTCAACGTGGACATGATCTTCAACTTCCCGTCGCAGACCGAGCCGACCCTCTTGCGCGACATCGCTATGCTCAAGAAGAGCGGGGCGAACCAGACGACCTTCTACCCTCTCATGGCGTCACCACAGACACGCGCCGAGCTAGCCCGCGCCATCGGGCGCATAGATTTCACCCGTGAGGCGCACTACTACCATCGCATCGCAGAAGAACTTTCCGATGAGTTCGTGCCGACCTCTGCGTGGACCTACTCCCGTGACGTCGATGCGATGATCGACGAGTACATCGTCGATTTCGGCGAATACGTCGGTGTCGGCTCGGGGGCGCTCTCCTTCCTCGACGGCCGGATGTACGGCAACACGTTCTCGCTCGCCGAGTACGCCAGAGCCATCTCGGCGGGACGCATGTCCATCGCCAAGGTGGGCCGCCCGTACTCCACGACCGCCCGTCACCGCTACCGGTTCGTCACCGACCTGTTCGGGCTGCGGCTCGACAAGGAGCGCTTCGCGCGTGACTTCGGTGTGCCCGCCGAGCGCGCGCTCGCTGCCGAGCTCGCCTTCATGCGGGCGGTCGGGGGCATCGCCCACGAAGACGGACGCTTCGTGACGCTGACCGAGAAAGGTCGCTATCTACTCATGGTGATCATGCGCGAGACGCTTGCCACCTCCAACGATCTGCGCGACAAGGCACGGGAAGCGCTCCCCCTGAACGAGCGGATGCTCCTGCTCGAAGGCGAGATGTGCGAATCTCCGACGACGCTTCGCGCCGCGGGATAGGCGACTCCATAGCACTGCGCTAGAGTGGTCGACGTGACCGACGACGAACGGAGAGTCTGCTCGTGGCGAAGCGTATCTTGATCCTCGGCATCGGGAACCCGCTCATGACCGACGAGGGAGTGGGGGTACGCGTGGCCGAGGCCCTCATGTCGGGCTTCGACTTCCCCGACAGCGTCGAGGTCGTCGACGCGGGGACCATGGGGCTGGGCATCCTCAACATGTTCCGTGGCGTCGACCTCGTCATCGTGGTCGACGCGATCGATCGCACCGGGCATCCGCCGGGGACCGTGATGCAGCTCGCCCCGGACGATCTCGCTCCCAACCAGATCATGCACTCACTGCACGACATCCGCTTCGTGGATGTGCTACAGGCGGCCGAGTTCACGGGCATCCGTCCGGAGGCCGAGTGTATCGGGATACAGGTCGGCAGTATGGAGCAGTGGGTCACCGAACTCACCCCCGAGGTCGAGGCCGCGCTCCCACTCGCCGTCGATGCGGTGTTCACAGTGCTCGGCGAGCACGGTGTCTCCGCGACGCCGCGCACCGAGAGCACCGAGGGCGCCGCCATAATCGAGGCGATCCGTACCAAGAACGAGATGCCCGGCAGGTAGACGCACCCCGACCATGCCGTCCGAGGGGGGTTTCCGATGCACGAAGAACTGGCCGCAGCGACAGCAGCCGCCGAGGCCGGGGCCGCGCGGGTGCGCTCCGCCGAGGGCTCGACCGGCCGGATCCGCGCGAAGTCCTCGGCGACCGACCTCGTGACCGAGACCGACATCGCCGCCGGCGTCGCGGTGTGGGAGGCCATCGTCGCCCGCGACCCGGGCGCTCGCCTCGTGATCGAAGAGGAGGAGGTCCACGACATCACCGGCGCCGCACGCGGCTCGCTCACCGACCCGGAGGTGTGGTGCGTCGACCCTCTCGACGGCACGACCTCGTTCGTGCACGGCTTTCCGGCGTACTCCGTCTCCGTGGCGCTGCTACGCGATGGCGTACCCGTCGCGGGTGCGGTAGCCAACGTCCCACTCGCAGAGACCATCGCCGCCGCGACAGGGCTCGGCACCCAGCGTGACGGCGAGCTGGTCCACTGCACCGACGCTCCACGGCTCGACGAGGCGCTGCTCGTCACCGGGTTCCCCTACGACCGCGGCGCCCTGCTCGACCGGCAGATCTCCGCGCTCACGGCGTTCCTGCGCGCCCCGGTACACGGTATCCGGCGCGACGGCTCCGCCGCCATCGACTGCACGCACGTCGCCACCGGCCGGGCCGACGGCTTCTGGGAGTTCGGGCTCAAGCCGTGGGACACCGCGGCGGGCGTGGTCATCTGTCGCGAGGCAGGAGCGCACGTGACCGGCATCGACGGCGAGGAGTGGTCGGTCACCTCGACCGGCATCATCACCGCCAACCCCACGCTCCACTCCCTCATCGCCGAGATAGTAGCCGCGACCGGGTAGCCCGCGGTCTGCTCGGAACGCTCAGGCCCCTAGTAGTAGCGCTTCTGCTCGACGGAGTCCTCGGCCAGCTCGATCCCCCACTCGCCCAGGATCTTGCTCACGCCGGCCTCGCCACCCTCGATGCAGTTGGGGATGCCGACGCCCCGGTACGACCCTCCGCCGAGCCACAGGCCCGGGATCTCGCGTGCGCGCGACTCCATCGTCTCGACCCTGTCGAGATGACCGATCGTGTACTGCGGCATGCCGAGGTGCCACCGGTAAACGCGGCTGAACAGCGGATCGCCTTTCACGCCGAGGATGTCGCGCATCTCGGAGAGTACGATCTCCACGAGACGTTCGTCGCTCTCTTCCATGATGGCCTGGTTGTGAGGGCCGCCCACGAAGCCGCGCATAAGGACGCGACCGGTAGGTGCACGCCCCGGCCACTTCGTCGAGGAGAACGTGGCTGCCATCATCTTCCGTTTCTCGATGACCGGGCAGAGCAGACCGAACGCATCCATGTCGATGCCGACTTCGTCCTCCTTGAAGGCGAGCGAGATAGTGGCCGATGAAGACGACTCGATGCCCTCGAGCGCATCAGCGATCGCAGTGTCGACGGAACGCATGAGCGGTGCGGCCGCCCAGCATTCGGTCGCGACAACGACGCCGTCGCCCTCGATACGCTCGCCGTCCTCGAGCGTGACGACCCATCGCTTGCCGTCGCGCTCGATAGCGCTCACCGCTACACCGGTGCGCATGCGGTCACGACCCGCTGCGTCGGCCATCGCGTCGGTCAGGCGTTGCATACCCGAATCGAACGAGGTGAAGAAGGTACGTGGCTTGGCGCCCGGATTGGGCGGATACTTCTTGCGCATCTCCTCGACCTTCTTGCGCGCGGCGAGGAAGCCCTTGATCATGCCCCCGTACGTCTGCTCCATGTCGAGCAGGCGCGGGAACGTCGCGGCCAGGCTCATCTTCGCGGGGTCGGACGCGTGGACGCCGCCCACGAGCGGCTCGGCAAGCCGGTCGAGGCACTCCCGACCCATTCTGCGCGTCACGAAACTCTCGAGCGTCTCGTCGATGCGTTCGCCCTCGGGCCACTTCTTCTTGGGGATGAACAGGTCCATACCCATACGTATCTTGCCTGGCCACGAGAACAGCCCAGTGGTCACGAACGGGACGAACTTGGTCGGCGCGAACATCATCACGCCGTCGGGAAGGTCGTGGAGTCCTCCGCGGGACAGGATGTGGGTCCGCTTGCGCGAGTCATCGGTGGGCAGTTCCTCGTCGAAGATGTCGAGTAGCTTGGCGATCCGGTGGACGCCCGGCTTCTCGGTGAGGAAACAGTCCGGACCGCCATCGACGATGAAATCGCCAGCTCCTTCGGGATCCGGCACCATGTCCGAGGCGATCTTGCCGCCGAGGCGCGGGTCCTTCTCCACGAGCGTGAAGGTCACGTCGTGACCTTCATCGGCTGCCCGCTTCACCTTGAACGCAGCGCCTAGACCCGCAGCGCCTCCCCCGATGACGATTATGTGCTTCATGCGCACGCTCCTTGCGTCTGATACCGGACCACGCGTGGCCCGATCCCGTCCCCGTGACCCGATCCCGTCCGTATACGAGATCGCCTACAGCAGACTCTCGACCATATCAGCGATCGCCTCGACCATGAGCGGCTCGGCATTGGGCAGATCAGCCCGGATGCACTCGATGTCGTGCTGGAGCAACCGGTCAGCAGCGACGACGTCGAGATCGTACTTCGTCTCCATGTTCTCGACCGCGAAACCGATCGGACACAGCGCAACGCCGGCGTAGCCACCCTCGATGGCGGCGTCGATCACGTCGTCGAGGTCAGGCCCGAGCCACGCTCCCGGCTTCCGCCCTTTGGACTGGTACGCGAACACCCATGGCTGCGGTTCGCCGAGGTTCCCGTAAGCCTGGATACCCGGCAGCGACGGATCGCTTCCGTCGAGGTCGTGTCCCTCGCCCATCTGCAAGCCCATGACAACACGGTCGAGCACTTCACGCAGCTGAGCGACGTACGAATCGTCCTTCTCGACATCGGACACCGGCAGACTGTGCGCCGTGAAGATCATGAGTTTCGGATCGAGGTCCTTGATCTCGTAGATAGCGGTCGCCGCCCCCGCGGTGAGAAGCCCCGCGAACGCCGGCAGCGTGTGGAGGAGGTCCGCACGCACGACCTCCATGTCGGGCAGCTCGGGGAGCACCTCGGCGACCGCCTCACGCGCTGCGGCTGTCGATATCTCCGACTCGTACGGCGAAAGCTGTACCGTGACCACCTTGCGGATACCCGCCGCATACATCCCGCGCAACACGTCGCCGATGAACGGCTGCGAGTACCGCATCCCGAACGTTACCGGCACCGGGAGTTCCTTCTCCATGAGGCGACGCTCGATGCCGGCGGCGAGCTCGTGTGCCAAGGGCAACATCGGCGAACAACCGCCGATCGTAAGGTACCGTCGCCGGACCTCTTCTAGGACCTCCGGTGTCGGCTCCCTGCCCATCAGGCGACGCAAGAACGGCTCGATCGAATCGAGACAATCCGGGCCGCCGTAGCCGATGAGCAGGACAGCTGTCGTTGGTCGAGCAGCGTCCCCGGTCGCGGACTCGATGCTCACCGGCTCGTCTGGTGCCTTCGGCTGGTGTCCGCCTGATCCGGTCGACATGCTCCCCTGCCCGTTGCCGTTTCCGCCCATCGTCATCACCCACCCCGGATGCGATCGGAGTGCTCGTGCACGTACTGGATCATCTTCTTGGCCTTCTCCGGATCGCTCGTCTTGTGGATGCCGTGGCCGAGGTTGAAGATGTGACCCGGCCTCGTGCCCACAGCCTCGAGGATCTCAACGACCATGCGCTCGAGCTCCTCGTCAGGCGCGAACAGTCCGACCGGATCGATGTTGCCCTGGATGCCGAAGGCCGGGTCGATGAGCTCGACCGCCTTGCGCATATCGATGCGCCAGTCGACGCCGATGATGTCGCCACCCGCCTGCTGTGCAAGGTCGAGCATGGACGTGGCACCGTTGGGGAAGTGTATGACCGGAACGCCCTCGGGTGTGACCGCATCGCCGTGTGCCTTGACCTCGGCGAGGACGCGCGTGGTGTGCGGAAGCACGTAGCGCTCGTAGTCCCGCGGCGCGACATACCCGATCCAGCTGTCGAAGAGCTGCACGACCTGCGCACCGGCGTCGATCTGGGCTTTCAAGTACGCGATCGTCGTGTCGCTGAACTTGGTCATCAGCGTGTCCCACGCGGCGGGCTCTCCCCACATGAGAGCCTTGGTGTACTCGTAATCGCGCGTGCCATGCCCTTCGATCGCGTAGCTTGCGAGCGTGAACGGCGCTCCGGCGAAACCGATGAGCGGGACCTTGTTCTCGAGTTCCCTGCGAAGGATCGAGATGGCCTCCATCACGAACCCGGTCGCTTCGTACGCGTCGGCCACGTGCAACTTCTCCACATCCTCGACGGTCCGTATCGGGTTGTGGATGACCGGTCCTTCGCCCTTGGCGAACTCGAGATCGAGGCCCATGCCCGGGAACGAGACGAGGATGTCGGAGAAGAGGATCGCAGCGTCCACGCCGATGAGGTCGACCGGCTGGAGCGTGACCTCGACGGCAAGTTCCGGCGTACGACACATCTCGAGGAAGCCGTACCTCTCACGGATCGCGCGATACTCGGCCATGTAGCGGCCTGCCTGCCTCATCATCCAAACGGGGGTCCGTTCCGTCGGCTCGAGGCGAGCGGCACGCAAGAAGAGGTCGTTGAAGGCCATAAAGGGGTTCGTCCTTTCTTATCACTGATCACACAGAAAGTCGCACGAAAGTCTACCACGAACCGACACTCTGCGACGCAACGTCTCCGGGCTCGCACGAGCCGGACCCCGGGGCTCCTCACCGAGGAACTCCGGGGTCCGGCGTCAGTGCTGGTAGACGCCAGCGTGCCTAATCGCTCGGACGAGTGTCGAGGATCGTGCGGACGATCGACGGGTCGGCGAGCGTGGAGATGTCGCCGAACGCCTCCATGTCTTTCTCGCCAGCCGCGATCTTGCGCAGGATGCGTCGCATGATCTTGCCGGAACGCGTCTTGGGCAGCTCGGGCACGAAGTGGATGAAGTCGGGGCTCGCAATCGGACCGATCTCCTGCCGCACGTGTCCGACGAGCTGCTTGCGCAGGTCGGCCTCGTCGACATCGACGCCACCTTTGAGGATGACGTAGGCGTATATGCCCTCGCCCTTGATCTCGTGCGGATAGCCGACGACCGCGGCCTCTGCCACTGACGCTTGGCTTACGAGCGCGCTCTCCACCTCCGCGGTCCCCATGCGGTGACCGGATACGTTGATGACGTCGTCCACACGGCCGAGGAGCCAGTAGTAGCCGTCCTCGTCCTTGCGGGCACCGTCACCGGTGAAGTAGTGGCCGGGGAACGTCGTGAAGTAGACACCCTTGATGAGCGCGTTCTCCGGATCACCCCACGTGCCGCGAAGCATGCCGGGCCACGGGTACTTGATGCAGAGGCGGCCACCGGACCCTACCTCGGTCTCGGTCTGGTCCTCATTGAGCACGACGGGCTGGATCCCGAAGAACGGACGCGTCGCGGAGCCCGGCTTCATCGGAGTGGCACCGGCGAGGTTCGTGATGATGTGGCCGCCGGTCTCCGTCTGCCAGTAGGTATCGACGATCGGTATCCGCTCGCGGCCGACGATGCGGTAGTACCACATCCACGCCTCGGGGTTGATCGGCTCGCCGACGGTGCCAAGCACCCTGAGGGTCGACAGGTCGTACTTAGCGGGCCACTCCTCGCCAAGTTTCATGAGGGCGCGGATCGCGGTGGGAGCGGTGTAGAACTGGTTGACGCCGTGCTTGTCGACGATCGCCCAGAACCGTCCCGCATCCGGGTACGTCGGGACGCCCTCGAACATGAGCGAGGTCGCACCGAGGGAGAGCGGGCCATACACGACGTAGCTGTGTCCGGTGACCCATCCGATGTCTGCAGTGCAGAAGAAGACGTCGTCGTCGTGATAGTCGAACGTGTACTTGAACGTCATCGTCGCGAAGAGGAGGTAACCAGCGGTGGTATGAAGGACACCCTTGGGCTTGCCGGTCGAGCCCGAAGTGTAAAGGATGAACAGAGGGTCTTCCGCGTCGACCCACTCGATATCGCAGTGGCTCGAGATGTCGTCGGCACGGACCTCCTCGTGATACCAGTAGTCGCGCTCGGGCTCCATGTCCACGCGCGTCTGAGCACGCGACACGACGATGACCGAGTCGATGGACGGGCACTCGAGGAGAGCTTCGTCGGCCATCGCTTTGAGCGGGACGACGCGCCCACCGCGGATGCCTTCATCGGCGGTGACGAGAAGCTTCGCTTCACAGTCCTGGATGCGGTCGCGGAGCGCCTGTGCGGAGAAGCCGCCGAACACCACGGAGTGGATCGCGCCGATGCGGGCACACGCGAGCATGACGATCGGGAGCTCGGGGATCATCGGCAGATAGATGGCAACCCGGTCGCCCTTCTTGACGCCGTGCTTCTTGAGGACGTTCGCGAAGCGGCACACCTTGTAGTAGAGCGACTGGTAGGTATAGATCTTCGAACGGCCCTCGTCCGACTCCCAGATCAGAGCAGCCTTGTTCCTGCGCCAGGTCGTGAGGTGGCGATCGATGCAGTTGTATGCGACGTTCGTCTTGCCGCCCTTGAACCACTCGACACGGGGGGTGTCGAACTCCCAATCGACGACCTTGTCCCACTTCTTGTGCCAGTGGAGGTACTCCTCGGCCATCTCGGCCCAGAACCCTTCCGGGTCGTCGACGGAACGCTGATACATTTCCTCGTACTCGTCCAGCGACTTGATGTGCGCCTTCTCGCGGACCCAGTCTGCGGGCTCCACGACGCGCAGCTCCTTCATCGTCGATTCGATCGAGGTAGACTCATCAGTCATAACCTGGCCTCCTTAGTCCCTGGTCGATCCGGACATTGACCCTGCCGGCGGGATCGATTCCATATGCCGGTCGGCCCCCTTCACGCATACACGCGAACTCGTCGCTACAGAGTCGCGCGTGTCACACGATGGTAGCTGTTCGCAGGTACGGCGCACCCCGGCGTATCAGGTGGACGGCGCCAACGACTCGGTGGACGGCGCAACGGCGAGCCGGATCGGCCGCGTTGCCGGGCACACGCGAAAGAATCCTTGTAACAAATGTTGCAACCTGTTCCGAAATTGGGTAGATTACCTCTCAGAGAACAGCTTCCCTTCCCAGCGAACGCCTTTCGGGGAATCCGAAAGGCAACAAGAGGCGGGCATCGGCGACCGGCATCCCGATGTGCGTACGGCACCCAGGCAGCCGACGCGAACTCCCGCATGAGACTCAGGGGTAAGCAGGGGAAGGAATGAGAAGATCCCGGCCCGAAGGCCGGGATCTTCGCCTTTCCGGGATATCGTTTCGAGAGTTCCGCCATAACGGCGTCTGTGATCCCACGCCCGCCGGTCTGCGACACAGCGCCTCACACATGACAGGCGCGATCACAGAGTGAATGGCTCGAGTGCTAGCGCCTCGACGAATCCCACGGAGAAGCCCTCGGACGCTGCAAGGTCGACGTGATGGGCACGAGCGACGAGCCGATGTGCATCTTTGACGAGTCCCGCATCGAACGCCATGTCGCTCGCCCCGGACAGGACCGCGTCCGCCACTACCTCGATCCGGCCCTCGACATCACGCGGGAGTACCCCGAGGGCCACGAGGTGGTCGGTGTCGATCGCCCCGCCGAACGCTCCCGACACGATCGCCCGCGAGGGCGCGACATCCGTCTGCGAATCGGACACGACCGACCTGACCGCCGAGGCGACCGCAGCCTTCGCGGACTGGAAGGCGCGGATATCGAGCTGCGTGAGGAAGAGTGAGCGATCGCCTGGCTCTCTTCCGAGCGAGACGGCGCGCACACCGTCGCTGTCGAATATCCTGCGCGCGAGGGGGCCGTCCTCGGAAAGCAAACCCCCGGCATCGACCTGACCGGATGCGCGGAGCGCGGCGATGGCGGACAGGAGCCCTGAGCCCGTGAGGTGGGTGGGGGCGGGACCGTCATAGAGGAGCATTGGCTCGCCTCGGTCGATGTCGACGCGCTTCACGCCGCCCTCGCCTGCAGTCCCGCCGCACGCGATCCCCCAGCCTTCGAACGCTGGTCCCGCGGGAGCCGACGAGACGAGTATCCGGTCCGACAGCGCGAACGCCACCTCGGCGTTCGTCCCGATATCGACGTACAGGACCCCATCGGCTCCCTCGGCCAGACCGACCGACAGGAGTCCGGCGACGAGGTCGCCACCTACGAAAGCAGCGACCGGCGGCACCACCAGCACCGAATCGACGCCGAGCGAGCGGGCCAGGACCGCGGTATCGACCGCATGGAGTGCCGACGAGAACGGATGAGAAGCAAGTCCGGCGACCTCGGCTCCGGTAAGGAGCGATGCCATCGCCGGATTCGCTGCGATGACGACACGCTTCACGGGGGACCCATCGGGCCCGACTGCCTCCGTGGCGGCAGAGAGGGCCTCGGTGATCGAGTCGAGAGCCGCGTCACTCAGCTCGGGTCCGTGCCCTTCGAGGGCCGCCGTGATACGGGAGAGGACATCCGAACCCCAGTTGACCTGGCCGTTCGACACCACCGACTCGGCGACGACCATACCTGACGTCACATCGAGCAAGCGCACGGCCACGGTGGTCGTCCCGAGGTCTACCGCTGCCGCGAGCGCACGTGCTCCCCCAGGGGGTCCCCCGGTGGCGTGGGTCGCGGCTGTCCGGCCCAGCAACTGCACCACGACAGGCGCCTCGATGCACGCGCGACACGCAAGGCGGACCGGTGCGTGACTCGCGCGCACCCTCGCCAATGCCGCGAGTTCATGTTCGTCCGGCGGAGCAAGCGATCCTTCGACGACCCTGACCGCACACCGTCCGCACCTGCCTCGCCCGCCACATGGCGCAGGCAGGGACGTCCTCGCGGCGACTGCGGCCTCGAGCACCGTCGAGCCGGGGGCGACATCTGCGACGATCCCGGAAGGAAGGAACGTGACCGAAACGGTGTCACCCACCCCGCCTCACTCCTCCGGCAGGAACGCGACCGCCCATCCGACGCCTGTATGGGTCGCGATCACGGCACCGGTCTCGACGACGTGCAGCTCGGACACCTCGAACCTCTCGCGGACGAGCTCTTCGAGCCGTGCAGCGCGATCGGGCGCCATGGCGTGCAAGACACAGAACGCGGCTCGCTTCGCGTCTCCGAGGTGATCCTCTACCCAGTCGACCGTGTGGGCAAGCGCGGCCTTTGTGCCTCTGACACGGGAGACCGGGGAGAACGACCCGTCCTCGACGGTCAGCGTGACCTTCAGATTGAGCATGCCGCCGACGAACCCGGCGACACGCCCCACGCGTCCGCCCTTTACAAGGTTGTCGAGTGAATCGAGGCCGACGAGCATCTGGACCCGGTCGCGAGCGTGCGCGGCAGCCTCGATCACGCTCTCCACCGTCTCGCCCTCCAGAGCGCGCTTCGCTGCTTCGATGACCTGGAAACCGAGACCCCACGAGAGGTTGCGGGAGTCGAAGACGGTCACTGAGCCCGCGAACCGCTCTGCTGCCTGGCGCGCAGAGTCTATCGTCCCTGAAAGCTCGTTCGAGATGTGGATCGAGACGACGTGGTCAGCGCGCTCGAGTGCCTCGGCGTACTCGTCGACAAAGGCTCCTACCGAGGGCTGAGACGTGGTCGGGAGGCGTGCCGCACGATGCATGCGCTCGAAGAACTCCTGCTGCGAGAGTTGCCCGTCGAGCCACGTGCGACCATCGATCATGACGTTGAGTGGCACCGCCGAGATACCGTACCGATCCTTGATGTCGAGAGGCAGGTCAGCGGTGGAGTCGGTCACCACCGCTACCGGCGCCTTAGCGGCACTCATCAGCGCTCCATCTGAACCATGCCGTGAGACATGGCCGACCCGCCGATGATGTGGACGTGCAGGTGCCCGACGGTCTGGTTCGCATCGGGCCCGTTGTTGACTATCACGCGGTAGCCACTCTCGTCGACACCCTTCAGACGGGCGACCTCGGGCACCACGCCGAACACCTCGGCCATCGCCTCCGGCGAGACGCCGTCGGACATGTTGTCGTAGTGCGTACGCGGGATCACGAGCGTGTGGACGGGCGCCTGCGGCGAGATGTCGTCGAACGCGACGACCCCGTCATCTTCGTACACGATGTTCGCGGATATCTCCCCGCTCGCGATACGGCAGAACAGGCACTCTTCCACGATTCTCCCCTTCCTCCGTGCGCCCGCGGGCGCGCAGGTCATGCGTCGTCCGCAGATTCGGTCTCGAGTTCCCCGATGAGCGTGGTGACCTTCTGCTGTGCGTCGGCAAGTTTGGCCTGTAACGCTCTGAGCAGCGCCACGCCCCGCTCGTAGCGCGCAAGACTCTCCTCCAGTTCGAGCTGACCTCCCTCGAGTGACGCCACGATAGCCTCGAGTTCGCTCAACGCCTCACCGAACGCCATCTCCTCCGGAGAGGGACGCGACGCAGCCTCCATGATCATCGCCCTTCCTCGATCCTCTCAACGATACATCCCAAACGTCCGTCGTGCACGCGCACCTCGACCACTTCGCCAACCGATACCTCACTCACGGAGCGCACGACCGTAGAGCCGTCAGCGGCGAAACAGACCGCGTATCCTCGGCCGAGTATGGCAAGCGGGGAAAGGTCGTTCAGCCGGCCCGCAAGCCGGGCGATGGCATCCGCCGGACGCTCGACGATCCGGGGTCCTGCCCGCATCAGCCCTTCCTCGGCGTAGCTCAGCCGCGCCGCATCGCGAGCAAGACCGACGGGGATGGCCCTGCCCAAGGCGCGTGCCGCGTTGTCGACCGCCTGACCCGCCTGTCCGAGCAGCGTGTCGGGCTCACAGAAGAGCGGTCGCGTGGAGAGGAGCCGCACTCGGTGCTCCGCGTTGCGCACGCGGTGTTCGAGTGCGCGACCGAGCAGCCGGGAGAGCTTCTCGAGCCGCCCGGCCAGCTCAGACACCGCCGGGGTCGATGCTTCTGCCGCAGCGGTGGGCGTGGACGCGCGCACGTCTGCAACGAAGTCCGTGATCGTCGTGTCGGGCTCGTGGCCTATGCCGGACACCACGGGAACCGGGGATGCGGCGATAGCTCGCGCCAGCCGTTCGTCGTTGAAGGGCATGAGGTCCTCGTAGGAGCCGCCTCCTCGCACGAGCAGCACGACGTCGGCCCTCGCCTGTGCCACAGCGGTCAAGCCTTCGAGGATCGCAGGGACGGCGTCGGTCCCCTCTACCGTGACGCCGGCCACGAGCACCTCGGCGACCGGATAGCGCCGCGCCAGCGTCCGGATCACGTCGTGGACCGCCTTGCCTCTCGGGGAGGTCACGACACCGATGCGCATCGGGTACTCGGGCAGCGAGCGCTTGCGATCATCCCGAAGCAGTCCCTCGGCCTCGAGGCGACGGGCCGTCTCGGCGACCTGGAGACGTAGCTTGCCCTCGCCGGCAAGCGCGAGCCTACGGACAACGAACTGCATGCGGCCTTTCGGCGCGTACGCCGAGAACTGGCCCGTCATCTCCACGAGCATCCCACAGCGCAGCGTCACGCCGGACGCGAGGTACGCGTCCCGCCACATGAGGCAGCTCATCGACGCATCGCGATCCGCCACGGTGAAGTAGGCCGCGCGGTAGCCGGGCTTGTCACTGAACTCAGACACCTCACCCACGACGGTGAGGGTGATCTTCTCCAGCGCGCGCTTGGCCGCTGCCATCGCCTCGCTGACGCTGACGGCCCGTTCGCGGTCCACCCCTATACCCCCCGATGTCCTCGACGACGACGTGCCCTCCTCGGCGGCACGGACCGATCCTACCAGGCGGGTCTGACGACCGATGGCATCAGCGCCGGGACAAGCCGAGGAAGTAGAGCAGCTGCAGGACGGAGACGAGCGTTGCGGCGATATAGGTGAGGGCAGCGGCCGTGAGCACGGTGCGGGCACCTCGGACCTGTTCGCCGGGGAGGGTGTTGCCGATGGTGAGCGCGCCGAGGGCCCGCCGCGACGCGTCGAACTCCACGGGCAGCGTGACGAGCTGGAAGGCTACCGCGCCAGCGAACAGCAGGACGCCGAGGCTCATGAGGCCGGTGGCGCCCATGACCGCACCGAGGATGATCAGCGGGAACGCAGCCTGGGAGCCGATGTTCGCTGCAGGCACCAGCAGTTGCCGCAACTGTGCCGGAGCGAACGACCGAGCGTGCTGGACGGCGTGGCCAGCCTCGTGTGCGGCGACGCCGGCCGCCGCGACACTGCTGCCGTCGTGGACGTCTGGCGAGAGTCGCAGCACACGGGCACGCGGGTCGTAATGGTCGGAAAGACGTCCGGCGACACGCTCGATGCCCACGTCATGCAGGCCTTCGCCATCGAGCATGTTGCGGGCTACCTGTGCGCCGGTGAGGCCGGTCGCAAGCGGAACCTTCGACTGTCGCGTGAACGAGGAGTTCACGTACCATTGCGTAAGTGCGCCGAGCGCCACTGCGATGAGGAGTATGTAGAGATACGAACCGAACATGTAAGTGGACCTCCGAAGTGTCAACTACGAGTATGACGACCGTGTGTACTACTGAGTGCAAACCTTCTGCCAGTATCTACCCCGACGAATCTCCCGTGGGGCCGTCACCGCACTCGTCGACGACGAGCCGACCGTCTTCGAGGCGCATCGTGAGACGCCCGTCGAGCAGTTCGAGCAGTTCCTCGCCCACGATCGAGCGACGCCAGCTCTTGAGGAGCGCGCTGTCGTCCCTCTCCCCGCCCGCGAGATGTCGCAGCTCGTCCCGCGAAGCGAGGAGCGGCGTGGCGATATTGTGTTCCTTGGACCGGAGACGCACGAGGGCGGCCATCAAGTCGACCGCCCCATCGACATCGAGCGGTCGACGGCGGCGGCGCTCGATCGTGGGCAACTCCTCTTCGTCGAGTTCGAGTCCGCGGACGACGGCGTCGAGTAGGCCGCTGTACGAACCCTTCGCGAGCTTGTCGGTGACGCCGCGTATCGCACCGAGCTCATGGACATCACGGGGGGCACGCCTCGCCACCTCGACGATGCTTTCGTCGCCGAGTATCCACCGCCTTGGTATGTCGCGACGCCTCGCCTCCCGCTCGCGCCACGCGACCACGCACATCAAGATGCCGAGTTGCCGTGGGGTCAGCGACGAGATGCGCTTCAGGCGGCGAAACTGCTCCTCGGGCACCACATCGTAGGTCGCCGGGTCCGCCATCGCGTCGAAGTCCGGCTCGAGCCACGCGAGCCGCCCCTCCGACTCGAGCCGCTCGCGAAGCTCGTGGTAGATCGTAGGCAGGTGGCGTACATCGTTGAGAGCGTACTCTATCTGGGTTCCCGAGAGTGGCCTGCGCGACCAGTCGGTGAACGTATCGGACTTGTCCAGCTTGACTCCTACGATCTCGTGAACGAGCGCTCCGTATCCCACCTGCGTAGGGAACCCTGCCAGCGTGGCGGCGACCTGAGTATCGAACACCGGTGCGGGGACGCGTCCCCCGAGCCTCCAGAAGATCTCGAGGTCCTGGGAGCCGGCATGCAACACCTTGGTCACCTTCGTGTCGCACAAGAACTCGAGAAGCGGGGACAGGTCCTCTATGGCGAGCGGGTCGATGATGGCCTGGACGTCGTCGGTCGAGACCTGTACGAGGCAGAGCCGGGCGTAATACGTACGCTCGCGCATGAACTCCGTGTCGAGCGCGACGAACGGCGAAGCACTCATCGCCTCGATGAGTCCACGCAATCCCTCATTATCGCGTACGTACATTTCTCACCCCACTCCTCGTTCGTGCAACAATACAACGTACCGGTGACACCATAGCGCATCCGGAGGCTTTCACCTGCAGGTGCGGTGCGATCCTGTTCGCCCGTCCACACATGCGACCGCCCGAGGAGGTCTGATGCGGATACTCATGATCGTGAACCTGCGGTCCGGACAGGGCGATGCCGGCCTGTACGATTACGTCCGCGCGCTCGGACGTTCGGGAGCCGAGGTCACGATGCGCTTTCTCGGCCTCGGAGCGAAGCTCGACCACCTGCTCCGGGACGCCGACTCGTTCGACCGTGTCGTCGCGGCGGGAGGCGACGGCACGGTGTCGTCGGTATGTCACACACTCGCCCATCGCAAACTCCCTATCCTCTCGTATCCGGCCGGAACCGCGAACCTCCTCGCGCTCAACCTCAACATCCCGTCGGACCCTCTCGAACTGGCTGCGGTCACGCTCGAAGGGCTGACCCGCGACATCGACCTCGGCGAGCTGACGTTCGGCGACGTCGCGTCTCCCGTCGGCTTCATCGTCGCTGCAGGCGCCGGCTACGACGCCGATATCATGGCGACGGCCCAGCGCTACAAGTCGGCCCTCGGCCCGCTCTCCTACCTCGTGGGCGCCTTGCAGCACCTCACCCCCACCGTCTCGAAGTTCACCCTGGAACTCGACGACCGGACCGTCATCAGTGAGGGTATGGCGGTCCTCGTCATGAATGTGGTCCGTGTCCAATTCGACCTCGCGCTGACCCGTTCGAGCGACCCGGGTGACGGGCTGTTCGAGGTCGTCGTCTTGCGTACCAAGAACGTGCCCGAGTTGATCCCTGCGGTGTGGGGCGCGTTCCTCGACCGGTTCATCGACAACCCGGAGCGCTCGGCAGGACTCGAGGTCCACACAGCGCGTTACGTACGTATCGACGCGGATCCGCCACTGCGGATCCAATACGACGGCGAGGTGGTCGACGCCACGACCCCCTTGGTCGCACGATCGTTGCCAGGAGCAGCTCGGATGATCGTGCCCGAAGGCTCGCTCGCGCTCGGCCGTCAGTCCTGGGCGAGGTAGTCGATGATGATCTCGCGCTCCTCGGCGGTGATCTGAAGGCCGTTCGCCTCCATCCTCGCAACGGTCGATTCCCACCCGGCGCGATCGTGGTCCGCAGCCCAGACCCGCCCGAGCTCGTGGCAGCCGGAACACTTCGTCTCGACGAGCGCCTGTGCGGCATCGGCGTCGGGCATGGGCGTCGTGGCTTCGCCTTCGTTCTCGACCGCAGGCGGCTCGGGGGCTATCGTGTCGGGCTCCTCGGCCCCGCACCCTGCCAGCAGGGCCACGAGCACAAACGCCAGAAGCACTGTCGTCAAGCAGCGGGTTCGCGAGATCCGCATCGTCATGGGTATCGATCCTTTCTGTCATCGATAGCAGCGAACGGACGCGCGTCGTTCACGTGGGCTCGTGCCAGACGTCTCATCACTCCCGCGTCTGGACGATGGTCCCGAGCGGGACGCGCGGGAATAGGTCGAGGATGTCTGCGTTGTAGAGCCGAATACACCCGGCCGAGGCTTTCGTGCCGATAGAGGACGGCTGATTCGTCCCGTGGATATTGTACGCCGTGTACACGTAGCGCGAGCCGACCTTACGATACATCCGCATCTTCCTCGGCCCGTAGACGCTTGTCGGACTCGTGTAGTACTTCGAATCGATCCGCCAGATCGCGACCGGCGTCTCGGCGTTCGTCCGCCCGATCGCGACCGGGTAGCTCTTCACGAACACGTCGTCTTTGAAGAAGTAGAGCCGGAAGTCCGACTTGTCGACCACGATCGACGTGGGCGCGGGATAGGTGTGCCGAGGCTGCCCGCGCGTCACCGCGGTCTCCCCGCCCTCGACGTTGCGCGCTACGATGCGGTATGTGGTCCCCGGAGCCGGTGTGGGCAGGAGGCCGAAATCGACGGTCGCGTACGACGTCGCTTGCCGGCTGGCGACGAGGGTCCCGCCCACGAAGACCCTCAGCTCGGTCGTGTTCACGCCCGCCGTGACAGCAAGACGCGCCCGTTTGGCGACCATCGCGCCCGCAGTGGGTGCGACGATGTGAGGTGCGGTAGGCGAGCCTCTCAGCTCTCGCACGAGCCCCTCGGTGAGAACCGCGCTCCCGCCGAACAACACGGCACTGGTGATGACGCCCCTCGTCCGGTGAAGGTAGTCGGCTGTGGCATAGCGGACGGTCGTGGGCGCCACGTAGAGCATCGGGCCGCCTACACGGCCCATGTAGGTCGCACCGGTCAGAGCATCGGGAGCCGAGGAGGCCATGCCCGCAGTCGCTGCGGTCAACCATCCGCGGGCACGCGCGCCTGCGGCGATGACAGCGGCTGTCCCGTGACGGTCACCCCCCGCCCACCGCTCGCTCGCACCGACTCCGCCGTACGCGGTCTGCGAGACGACAGCAGTCCCTCCAACGACGAGCACGTCGCCGGGCGGTGCCACATCCAGAGCCGAGCGTGTCGCTGCCGGAACCCGGTCGCGCTCCACGAGGAGTATCGGTATCCCTGTCGCTGCGGAGACCGCCGATGCCGCTAGAGCATCCGCGAACCCGGCCGCATCGGTACCGTTGGCGACTATCGCACGCGCAGGGACCGCTCGTCCCGTCTCCGAAGCGACCTGTGAGGCGAGTGCCGCGACTCCCGCCGCAGTGGTGTAACGGTCTCCGCCCGTCCACGGCTGCTGGACGTTCTCGTGCCCGACGATGCCTTGCAGTTGCGACACCGTCGTCGAGGGAACCGCGACCGGTCCCCCGACGACGGTCACCGTGACGGTACCGTTCACCGACCGCATCTCACCGAGTGCGGTGCGGACCGACGGGGGCACTCCGAACGGGCCCACCAGCAGGAGGGGCGCGTCATAGGCCCAGCACAGACTCGCGGCGGCCAGCGGGTCGGCCATCGCGCGGTCCTCGCCGGAGGCGACGATGACGTGGTCTACCCCCGACCACGCCGGGAAGGACTTCCGCGCGATCGTGACGGATGTCTCGTAGCGGTCCGCACCCGCCAGACGCTCCACGCCGAGGGAGACCCTATGGGTCCCGGACGGCCAGGAAGTGGCTGCCTCTGCACGCGGTGCTACCGGTATGCCCGAGAGAAGCACCACCGCCACCAACAGTGACATCCAACGGGATGCGCTCATGCGACCTCTTTCGATGAGGGAACGTCTCTCTAGTAGGGTACCCCTGCCGGCTCCGGTCGCAACAGTGAGGTCGCCAGGAGTACGACCATGCTTGCCGTCAGCATTCACGCATGCCACATCAGCAGGTTATCGACCGCGAGCGGGGACGCAAGAGGCCCCGGCGACCTCGCCGGGGCCTCGTTATTCACATGGTGGGCGATGCAAGATTTGAACTTGCGACCCCTTCCGTGTCAAGGAAGTGCTCTCCCCCTGAGCTAATCGCCCATGACCGCCTGGAATGCAGCGGCGACGGACATTGTACCAACTCCAGCAGTTCGCGCCACCCCCTATTTCCCCGCGGGGCCGGTGATGAACGCCC
>SKMN01000048.1 GCA_007121015.1 Coriobacteriia bacterium | reverse complement strand
CGAGTACGGCATACTGCTCCCTGAGGGATCGTGCTGGAATGGCGAGTGCGGACCGACGCACGCCGCCCCACCAACGAGGAGGATGTCGATGGAAGATCAGCCCGCGATACCGGAGGTTCCCACCGCCGGTGCGCCCCCGGTCCCGGTCACCCCGCCACACGCCGCCAGCCCCGACGCCGGCCTCGACCGTGCCGTCACGTACATGACCGAACTGCAAGAGGTGACGCGCATCCAGATCGAGGTGGCGGAGTTCGGGCGGGCCGACCGTGTCGACGACTACAACAGGGCGCTCGATCGCATCGACGCGATCTATGCAGCCAGTGCGGGAGATCCCCTGTGGGACATCTTCGACGATCCCGAGTGGTTCGTCGGTCGCTTGGATGCGATGGAGCGGCAGTCGATGGATCACATCGACGAGGCGCTGCGCCTCCGCGAACGCGTTGACGAACTCCTCGGCTGAGAGCCAGAGGTTTCGTCGCGGAACGCAAACAGGCCGAGGAGCGGCGGGCTCCTCGGCCTGTGGTGTCTCATATGGCGGGAGTAACGGGACTCGAACCCGCGACCTCTGGCTTGACAGGCCAGCGCTCTAACCAACTGAGCTATACCCCCGCATGGGGCGGTCCGCTATGCGGACAGCGAACGAGATTCTACCCTGCACCTACACGCTTGTCCACACATTCGGGGCAGCATCACCTCATGGAAGGGGAACCCGCTCCCCTGGGGAGTGCGCCGGTGCCGAGCAGCATCGGTATCGGGACCGCGCACATCGCCCCGACGCCGACGACGCCGACGCTCACACCCCGAGGTCGAGCTGGCCTTCCGTCGGCAAGCGGGGAGCGCCGTCGGGGGGCGCCGCCTCGCCGGTGGGCGCGCCGCTCCCGCGGTCCGCAACGACGTCGCCAAGTATCTCGGCCATCTCGCGCGCGTTGCGCGGGGCGTAGTCGTAGCGGCAGTTGTTGAACATCACCCACGTGCGCTCGGTCTCGCCCGCCAGCTTCCGGATCGGCTCGCGCCACTCGGCCAGTTCATCCGGCGTGTAGAGCCAGTCGAAGCGCTCAGAGGCGCTGAGGTTGCGCGCGAAGTTCGCCGAGCTTACCGGCGACGCGCAGCGGCTCAAGCGCCGCGGCGAAGAGCGCGAACGTCCGCTCGAGCATGCGCGCCTCAGGGAGGCGTAACCGCCCACGATGCGTACGCTCGTACGCGTAGTCGCGAAGCTCGGGATGGAGCGAGCGCTCGTCGACCTCGTGCCACGTCATGAGCCCGTACGCCTTGACGTGGAAGGTGAAGCCGTCGGGGGTGCGGTGCGCCCAATTCTCGGCGTAGTCGGACCGCGGCAGGCCGTAGAAGGTGGAGTCGACCTCGACCGTGTCGAAACGCTCGGCGTAGTAGCGCAGGCGCGCCTCGGCTGACGACGTCCCGCGCGGGTACCACCGCTCGACCATCGTCGGGTCGGTCCACGAACACGTGCCAATGACCACATCGCCCATGCCGGGTAGATACCCGGCGGGCCGAGATGACCGCGTCCGCACCGCGTCCGCAGTGGGACGCATGGCATGCGTGGCGCGCCTACAGGTTGCGCGGAAGGGCACGCGGCCGTGTAGGCTACTCGCCTTCGAGCGGCGCGATGTAGGTGATCGAATTGATCGCGACCGCGACGAAGTCCTGCTTGTCACCCACGCGGTAGTGCTGGCCACGCTCGGTGACCTCGACGTCGGACAGGCGTAGGAACATGTCACTGTAGGAGTTGATATAGTCCGAAAGACGCTGGCCATCGCCGTTGAGCGGCTTGTGGACCCACCCTTTGAAACTGCGCTGATCCGTCTCGACGAGCACCCGGATCTTTTGGAACTGCTGATTCATCGGTCCCCCTGTGGTTCGATCATCTGGCTGCGGACACCCCCGGTTCGCCGGTCACGATGATACAGCGTCCGGGTATCATCCGTATACGGCGCCGGGCTAGTCTGGGTGCCGACCGGTAGCTACGGAGTGAAGGGGGCCTTGCGATGAAGGCGGTCGTCGACCACGATCTGTGCATCGGCTGCGGACTGTGCGAGGACACCTGCCCGGAGGTGTTCCAGCTGAAGGACGATGGTCTTGCGTACGTCATAGAGGAGAGTCCCGGGCACGAGCTCTACGGACCGATGCGTGACGCTGAGGACATGTGCCCGGTGGACGCGATCTCTATCGTCGAAGGCTAAGGGGGCGACGCATGGCTAAAGCAGCGTATTGCTCGCAGTGTGGCGCGAACGTGTACGTCGGGGAAGATGGCCGGTGCCCTCGGGGCCACGGACCGGAGTCCCTCTCCAACTACTACGACGTCCCGGAGCCCGGCGCCGCCCCGCCGCCAGAGGCAGCGGCACCGGGAACCTCGGCAGCCCCCGCCTCGGCGCCTGTCCCCGCAGCGCCTCAGAAGAAATCGAATGCCCTCGTCATCGTGCTCGTCATCCTCGGCCTGCTCGTCGTGTGCGGCCTCGGGTCGTGCTGCGCGGTGACGTCACTTCTGCCGATGATCTCGGAAGACATCACGACCGAGATCGAGCGCGCGATCGAAGAGGACTGGGAGTTCGACGAGGACTGGGAGTTCGACGACCCGGAAGACGAGTAGCGGGACCGGTTGTCGTTCGATGCCTGCCGATGACCGACTTCCCGAGGGGTACGCGATACCCGACACCGACGAAGCGCTCCTCGCCGAGTGTGACGTACAAGTATTCCGCGGAAGCGGGCCCGGAGGGCAGTCGGTGAACACGACGGACAGCGCGGTCCGCCTCGTGCATCGACCTACCGGCCAGACCGTCGTCTGCCGGCGCGAGCGCAGTCAGCTGCGCAACAAGGCCGAGTGCTTACGACGGTTGCGCTCGCGACTCGAGGCGCTCGGCAGGAAGCGCACGCCGCGGATCGCGACAAGGCCGGGCGGTGCGGCCCGGCAGCGTAGACTGACCGCCAAGACGCGCAGAGGTTCGGTGAAGAAGATGCGCCGCAGACCTGCCGATGAGGAGTGAGCGGGCATGTTCGACCTACAGGGCATCGGAAAGCTGCTCGTGCTAGTCGGGCTCGGGGTGCTGCTCCTCGGAGCGATGCTCTGGATCGGCGGGAGACTCGGTCTGGGCACCCTTCCTGGCGACATCGAGTTGTCCGGCGAGCGGTGGGGCTGCTACGTCCCTATCGCGTCGATGATCGTGCTGAGCCTCGTACTCACGCTCATCGTGAATCTCGTGATACGGATTCTTAACCGCTAGTCACCACTGTTTACCGCTCGTCACTCGGAGCACCACTGCACGTTTCAGCTGAGAATAGCGGCGGTAAAGACTGGCTACCTGAAGGCTCGTATACCATCGAAGGGAGGGGCTCATGAAGAGGAAGATGGTAGTCGCCGTCGCTGCGTTCATGCTCGTAGCCCTCGCAAGCGCGCCTGCGTTCGCGGGTGCTGCCGACGGCATCCACAAGGCTGCCGGCAAGGGTGGCCAGATCCCTGCGTTCATCTGCGCGTACTGCCACGGCTGACAGACGACACCGGAACACTCGTGGCACGAACGCGACGCCCCTCGGAGCAGCCTCCGTGGGGCGTCGTCGCGTCCATCCATGCCCGGCAACACGCCGCGCAGCAGCACCGCCGAGGGCGGGTGACCTACGTGCTCGCACGTCGTAGTTGACGGCTGTCGGTGTATGGTGTTAGTATCGGCTAAGTTTTTCACTTCGTTTCTACATTCCTTGAGAGGAATCGCCGTGTCTCTCGCCGACGTACCTATCGCCTCGCCGTGCATCGTGCGCACAGTTGGACAGGACTCCGCAGACGCCAGGTATCGCGCGGTCGGCATTGACCGCGGGAGCGTGGCGCGGGTCCTCGCCCGTTACCCTTCTCCGCGACCCTCGTTCGCGGAAGTCGAGATCGACGGCGCCCGCCTCGTCACCCTGCCGCTCGCCGTAGCGGGGTCGATGCTGGTCGAACCCCTCGGCGAGCCAGAAGCGGAGGTACCACGATGACCGTCGCATTGGTTGGAGGACTGGATCGCCTCGCACCACACTACACCGGACTCGCCGAGGAGCACGACGGCCTCACCATCAAGGTGTACAGTCGCTTCCAGCCCAGGCTCGCTGCCCGGCTCGCCTCCGCCGACGGTGTGGTGCTCTGCACCGATATCGTCTCGCATAAGGCCGCTCGCGAGGTGTACCGACTTGCCCGACAGCACGACCTGGAGCTCGTGTGCACCCACCGCTCGAGCGTCTCTGCCGTACGTCGGTCGGTCAGCGAACTCGTCCGTGCATGCAGCTGCGAGACCCCGTGTCCCGGGTGCCCGGGCTCGTGCGGATGCGGTGGCCACGAAGTAGGCTGACGGCTACCGGGCTCGAGTCAGGATGCGACCCCATCGTATTTCGCTGTCTAAGGACGCCGGGATGGGGGAAAGGTGTACGTGGGTTCCGTGGAAGTTCAGTCACGGGGGGAGTGACTGATGCACTGGTAACAAGAATTCCGTCAGACCGAAGCTGGTGACCACGAAGCTCCTTCGCAAGCTGCTCTTTCCCGATCGCCAACCTCGATCGGAAAGGAGCAGCCATGTATGTTCGCCGTGTCTCATCGAAACATCGCCAGGCCGACACCGCCACTTCACGCCGACCGCCGTCTCCACGGAGAGCCCGTGCGGTTTCGCTCGCACTAGCACTCCTGCTCTCGCTGTCGATGACGCCGTTGGCCCCGGCCACCAGTTCCGGTACCGCCTCCTCCCCACTTCCCGACAGAGCGCCACCCGGCTCGCACGCAGACGGTCTCGTGGAGGTCTCCCCAAGGCAGGCAACCCTCCCCCCATCTGCGAGCGCGTCCACTGCCTCGCTCGGCACACTCGCCGCCAATGAGTTGTTCGCCAGCGGCTTCGAGGTATGGCCGGGTCCGTGGTCGATGGGCTCGCCCTCCGGACCGACGTGGGGACAGACCTCCTACCGCAAGAGCGCAGGAACGTATTCAGCCTACTGCGCGGGTTCGGCTATCACGGCCCCAGGACCATACGCAAATGACATGTTCGCGTGGATGGTAGCTGGTCCGTTCGACCTGACAGGACACGATACCGGATCCTTCACGTTCGACCTGTGGCTGGATTGCGAGCAAGACCATGACGGCTTGTTGGCCGGGGTTTCCGCAGACGGATCCTCTTTCGCAACGCGAGGGTGGACGGGCAACTCGGATGGCTGGTATGCGGTCGAGATCGACCTCGCCGACGTCCACGGTGACGGCGCGGTCGACTTCACCGGCGAACCTACCGTCTGGATCGCGTTCATCTTCGTGAGCGACGAGAGCGTCACCGGCGAAGGCGCCTATGTCGACAACGTCCGGGTCACTGCAGAGGTGGCGACTCCTAACACGCCCCCGATCGCCAATCCGGACAGCTACCAGACCGCATACGAGACCCCGCTCATCGTTCCCGCTCCGGGAGTACTGTCCAATGACACGGATGCCGAGGATGACACGCTAACGGCATCGAAGGTAGGTGACCCCTCGAACGGCACGGTGACCCTTAACGCGAACGGCGGCTTCACTTACACGCCGAACGCAGGGTTCCATGGGGTGGACACGTTCACGTATCGCGCCCACGACGGCAGAGCCTATTCGAACACGACCGATGTCGATGTGACCGTTGCGCCGCCGCTTCCGCCGGTTCTCGAGGTAGCTGGCGGGACGCGTTACGAAACGGCGATCGAGGCGTCCAAGCTCGCCTATCCCGGTACGGCGTCCACGGTCGTGATCGCGACGGGAATGAACTGGCCTGATGCGCTCGGTGGCTCTGCTCTTGCAGGCGTGCTCGATGGGCCGATCCTGCTCACCGAACCCGGTTCGTTGCCTGCCGCCGTGCGCACAGAGATCCGCCGCCTCGGAGCTCACCGGGCCGTGATACTCGGTGGCTACTCGGCGGTGAGCGCCGGTGTGGAGAGCGCCCTCAGGTCTGAGGTCGGGTCTGTCGACCGCATAGCCGGGTCCGACCGGTACGACACCGCCAACAGGGTCGCGCGTCGCGTGATCACCGAACTCGGAGCCTCATTCGACGGCAGAGCGTTCGTCTCCACCGGGGGGAACTTCCCCGATGCGCTCGCCGCGGCGCCGCTTGCCGCAGCCAACGGGTGGCCCTTGTACCTCGCCAACCCTACGACCGGACTCTCAGGAGCGACGAAGACCGCGATGGCGGGGGTCAACGAGGTCATCATCCTCGGAGGCACCGCCGCGGTCTCAAGCGCAGTGCAATCCGACCTCTCAGGCGCCTTCAGCGTATCGCGGCTCGCAGGCAGCAACCGCTACGACACCGCCTGCAAAGTGGCAGCATACGGAGTGAACAGTGCTGGCCTCGGCTGGAATCGCGCGGGGATCGCAACCGGCATGAACTACCCCGATGCACTCGCCGGAGGTGTCCTGCAAGGAAAGGTCGGGAGCGTCATGCTGCTCACGCCGTCGAACATCCTGTGTCACGAAACGGGGGAGACGCTCTACACCAAGCGTTCTTCCATCAGTACTGTGACGTTCTTCGGTGGCACCGGAGCACTCACGCAAAGTGTACGCAACGACGTGATTGCAGCGCTAGCCGGCTCGTGGAGCCCTCCTAGCCCGCCAGGCAGCGTCCAGAACGGCGTCTGGCACGGCTTCATAGATGGAACCACCTACGAGGCGGTGACGCTGAACGTCAGGAATAACATGATCACGAGAGAGGGGTCCACGCTGCCGCAAGGTGCATCGATGATCGTCAAGTATCCCTACTCCAACGTCACCATGGTCGCGTACGTGTACCAAGACATCCCGATCACCAACGGCGCGTTCTCCCATACGTGGGGAACCATATCGTCTGTCGGCGGAAGAAAACAGGTCAGTGGCACCTTCACGTCGGCCAGCACCGTGGTTGGAACCGCGTCGCATGACGAGAACTCCACTGCTTTCAGGGCCAATATGAGCTACAAGTGGAACGCGACAAGATAGATCCGCCGATGAGGACGAAAACAGGTCGGAGGGGTGAACACTTCCTCCGACCTGTTTTGTTCGCTGGTGGGCGATGACGGATTTGAACCGCCGACTTCCTCCTTGTAAGGGAGGCACTCTCCCGCTGAGTTAATCGCCCTCTGGTGGTGCGATAGTCATTCTAGCAGGGAGTCGCCGACGGTGCGGGCGCGTACGCGTGTCCAGCGAAACCAGCCGATTGGGTATACTCGCCCACGAGGGGCACGCACGACGTGCGCGGTTCACCACCGCGGGAAACGCGAGGTAATTCAGTATGCGCCTGATCATACGCGGCGTGTTCTGGTTCGGCTTGTACCTGACGGTCATCCTCTTCCCGCTCGTGGTCGGCGCGGTGTTCTTCGAACCGGACCACGCGGCGAGTCCGCTAATCTATCTCTCGGCCGCCGCGGGCTACATCGCGCTCGCTCTCATGGCGACCGAACTCATGCTCGTCGCTCGTTTGAAAGGTGTCGCCGGCGCGTTCGGCCTCGACTCTCTACTCCAGTTCCACCGTCAGATCGGCATCGCCGCGGTAGCGTTCGCCATTGCACATCCCGCACTGTTGGTCGCTGACCGCGCGTACACCGCGCGCTCGCTCGCTCCTTCGACATCGAGTCCATGGCCGGTGAATCTCGGAGCTGCGGCATTGGTGCTCGCCGCGCTCGTCGTGGGGCTCTCGGTCTACCGTCGGCAACTGCGCTTGCCATACGAGATCTGGCACACGACCCACGGCATCTTCTCCGTCGCTCTCATCGCATTCGCGGCCGTCCACGCGCTCGGCATCGGCCGCTTCGCCGCGCTCCCCGCTATGCGAGGACTGTGGGCGGTCTACCTCGTCTTCTTCATCGGCATGTTCCTGCGCTACCGGGTGTTCCGGCCGCTCTCCCTCACGAATAAGCCGTGGGAGGTCGTCGAGAACCGTCCTGAGCACGGGCAATCGCACACGATCGTGTTGCGCCCCGTCGGCCACGATGGGTTCCGCTTCGCACCTGGCCAGTTCGCCTGGATCGGGTTCGGGCGCAGTCCGTTCAGCACCGACAGCCATCCCATATCGTTCTCCTCCAACGGCGACATACCGAGCGAGGAAGGTCAGGTCTCGTTCACCATCAAGCAACTCGGCGACTGGTCGACCGATGTGGTCCCGCACGTCACCCGGGGGGCGACCGCCTGGGTCGATGGCCCTCACGGCGTGTTCACGATCGACCGAGAAGAGGGCGCCGGCTTCGTGCTCATCGGCGGCGGCGTAGGCATCACCCCGCTGTACTCGATGCTCCAGGCCCTCGAGACCCGCGAAGACGTCCGGCCGGTGTTCCTGTTCCACGCGGCCAACGACTACGACGACCTCACCTTCCGAGAAGAGCTCGCTGTCATGGCCAAACGCATGCCGTCCCTCACGCTCGTGACCGTCCTTCTCTATCCGCACGAAGGCTGGGAGGGCGAGAGCGGGTTCGTCACCCCGGAAATGCTCCTGCGCTACCTCCCTCCCGCCCTCTACCGTCGTTTCCAGTACTTCATCTGCGGCCCCGGACCGTTGATGGACGCGATGGAAAAGGCGCTCCCGGAGATCGGCGTACCGTCAGACCGCATCCACACCGAACGATTCGACATGGTGTAAAGGGGGGCCCATGAACCACCGCATCGTGTCGACAGTGGTCGTGATCATCGTAGGGCTGTTCGTGGGCGCCGGGGGACTCTTCGCGTGGGCGACCACCGCCCTGAGTCCTTCCGACGCCGAGGTGATCCCTGCTCCCGACAACCCCCATCCGCCCGAGGAGCGCACCGATCCCTGCCTCGATTGCCACAACCTCGAACTGGACTCGATCCCCATCACGCACCGGCACTACGCGGTTCACACGTGCGGGTCGTGCCATCGGCAGGCCATACGTGTGTTGGTGCCCCACTCCGTCGCGATGGGCGACGAGCGCTGCCCGCTCTGCCACGGCGAGCCCGCTCGCGACCACGGCGTCCCGGAAAGCCACCTGCGCTACGAATCCGGCGAATGCCTCCTCTGTCACCCGGTCGATGAGAGATTCCGCAACCGTCAGCCTCCGCCTGCCGGCCTGTCGCGCAGCGTCACAGACCCCATCCCACACGCGACCGACGGCATCTTCGAGGACTGCGACTACTGTCACCATGTCGAACCGAGGAGCACGCTACCCGACAACCACCGGGACTTCGCGGTAGAGACGTGTCTCGACTGCCACGGACCCGGCGGCCTGGACGAGGATCGCTAGCTTCCGCCGCACTCCTAGTGGAGGGCTCGCGCAACTGCTCTGCGAACGTCCTGACTCACAGCGCGGTCCCCACCGAAGTAGGTGACGGTGGAGATGCTTTCCTTGTTGGCAGTGAGTGCGGCTCGCGTCTCGGCGGGGAGTGAATCCGTACCCGTGAGAAGCATGACGCTCCTCGCCCTTCCTTGCAGTGCTCCGCCGGCGAGCGCATCCGGGAACAGCTCACCGGTTGTGATCCCGACGCGATTCCATCCCAGACCCGCGCTACCGACACCATATTCGGCGACCTCGACGGCAGTCTCGTATCGAGTCGCGCCTGCAAGGCGCACGACGTTCATCTCCCCGTATGTCGTTTCAAGAGCGGTCTGGGTGCTCGAGTCCACCACCTCGGTGCCACCGAGGATGATCGCGCGGTCGATGTCCTCCATCGCGACCCTGGTCGCAGGAAGTAGCCCGTGCTGAGGGTGTGCCAGGTAGAGCGGCCAACCATTGGCGACGGCAAGCGGGGCTGCTGCAAGCGCATCCGGGAAATCTGCTCCGGTCGCCACCAGCGCGGTACCGTCGAAGGACTCCCCGATCGCCTCGATCACGTACGATGCGACCTCGTCGGCGGTCTCGTAGCGAGATGCCCCTGCGATACGCTCGACATCCAACCCGGCAGCACCGAACGCATCCGACACCGCAGTGCCGACAGCCGCCTTACCACCGACGATGACCGCCCGGCTCGCACCGAGACGTTCGATCTCCGCGCGCACCGAGGCCGGCACCGAATCATGTTGCACGAGCAGGACCGGCCCGTCGAGCACGCCCGCAAGGGCCGAACCGCCGAGAGCATCAGGCCAGTCTGTCCCTGTCGCGATGATGACGACATCCGCACCGTCCGGAAACGCCTCCCGTGACGCTTCCACCGCAGTGTCGAAACGCGTAGCGCCCGCGATCTCGATGACGGGCGGCAGGAGCGTGAACCCGACCGTCTGCGTCTCCTCGGTATTCCCCGCAACGTCGATACTCCTGAAGGAGAGCGTGTACTCACCAGGTTCCGCGATGTCGATGGGGGTCGTGTACGTCGTGGCCTCGCTGCCATCGAGTGAGTAGTACGTAGCCGCAACCCCCGAGACCGTGTCGGTGGCGACGAGGGATATCGTCGTGGGGGCGGCATATACCTCCTCGGCCACATCCGACATGGTCACTGGCGGACTCGTGTCCACCGCCAACTCGATGCGCCGAGCCTCCTCGACGTTGCCCGCTATGTCTATCGAGCGATAGAGCAGCACGTGCTTCCCGTCCACGACGCCTGTCACCACGGGATCCTTCACCCACTCGTCGTCACCGAATCTCCACTCGACGTGATCGACGCCCGAACCGGTGTCGGTGGCCTCGATGCTGATCGCAGGGACGCTCACGAACCATCCTTGCGCGCCATCAGCCGGTGAGGGGTCGAGTACGGCAACGCTCATCGGATCGATGGTGTCGGCCACCGTGATGGTGACCGTCGCTGGATCCGAGTATTCCACGCCGTCGTATGCCTGGTAGGTGAACGTCTCCTGGCCGATGAACCCGTGTGGCGGCATGTACGCGAACGAACCGTCGGCGTGCAATGAGAGCTTGCCCTCGGCCGGATGAGTGATCGGCTCCGCGACGAGTTCGTCGCCGTCGGCATCGGTATCGTTGGCGAGCACGCCGGGTGCCACAACCGTGAGCTCGAAGCCGGCCTCGGCCGTGTAGGAGTCATCTCGCGCCACCGGAGCGCTTTTGGGAGGCTTTACCGAGGCGACCGCCGCACCCGCGTCGAGCCTGCCGCCGGTGAGCGTTGTGCCATCGAGACCCGGGAGGGGCGCGACCGTGTCGAGGATCGCCCCCTTGAGGCCGATGGCGTCGAGGCCGGGAGCGTACGCCTTGAGTAGCGCAGCCACGCCCGCGACGTGAGGAGCGGCCATCGATGTCCCGCTCATGTAGCCGTGCGCATCGCTGTAGTCGGAGTCGCTGTCCCGTACCAGTGAATCGATCTCGACGTCATCCACCCACACACCTGCGCCCCCACCTGCGTCTCCGCTCACGAACACGAACGCGAACTGGGCCCGCGTCCCGGCCATCGCCGTCGTCTCTAGTCCGTAGCTCCTGAACTCCCCGGTCGGACCGGCGATGATCGCCAGAGCAGTCCACCCGAGAGCGCCTTCCGGCTTCGCCGCGAGGACCAACCAATCATCGCTTGAGACCGTGTCGAGGCGCGCCATGAAACGCACGGCTATGCGATCCGCGTCGAGGAGCGAGACGTAGTCGGTGGTGAAGATCCATGACTGCTCGTTGGCGACGTACCCGCCGCTCGGCGCATGGCCCGCCGAATGTGGAGGACTCACGTACCGCGTCGAGCTCAGCGTCCAGGGATGGTACCAGTAGGAGTTGGTGCTCCATGCGTCCAGGGTGTCGAACGGATCGGCGAACGCCGTGGTCGCCTCGTACGTGTGTCCCGGGACCGTGCTGAGGATCGCCACGCCGGGAGCGCCGAGGTCGACGCTCTCGGCCCCGTAGTTCGACCAGCTCGCAAGTGCGTCGTCACGGTCGGTGGCGGCGACGGCGATGATGTTGTCGAGGTCGTAGGAGGCCGGATAACTCGGCGAGGAGTCGTTGTCTCTTCCGTTGTTGCCCGCGGCGGCGACGATGAGCGCCTCGGATGCCTCGATGGCATCGTAGAACGCCTGCGAGTAAGAACCGCCCCCGAGCGACATGTTGATGATGTCGGCGCCATAGTAGCTCGCATAGTTGACAGCGTCGATGATGTCCGACGTCCACCCGCGTCCGTCATCGCCGAGCGCCTTGAGCGCCATGATCTGCGCTTCCCACGCTACGCCTGCCACGCCGTAGCTGTCGTTTCCCGCAGCAGCGACGGTCCCGGCCACGTGCGTACCGTGGCCGTGGTTATCCATCGGATCGGAGTTCCTCTCGGCGAAGTTCCAGCCGAGCTTGCTCCACATGTTCGGTGCGAGGTCGGGGTGCTCGTAGTCGACGCCGGTGTCCACGACCGCTACCAGCACGTCCGGCCCGCCGGTGGTCACTGTCCATGCGTCCGCAGCGCCGATATCAGCCCCGGGCGTTCCGCCACTCTGGCCGGTGTTCCTGAGCGCCCACTGCTGCCCGAAGAGCGGGTCGTCTGGAAGCACCCAGGCGCGCACGGCATGGTCTGGCTCGACGTAAGACACGGACGGGTCTGCAAGATAGCGCCGCATGGCTTGCTCTGCCGAGGAACCCTTCGGCACCGAGACGAGATCGTAGCCAGGCATACCCCACAATCCGCGGACACGCGTGGTGCCGGCGCGTACATGTGCCACGCCTTGAGCCGCGAAGTTGAACTCGAGGTGCGGGACGAAGCGCACGATAAGCTGGTGTGCTGGGGGATCGGCGTCGGGGAAGGGCGACGGCCCCCAGGTACGCACCCCGTCATCTGTCGTAGCCCGTGCGGGAGTGACTCCTGCGAACAAGACCGCTACGAGCACGGCGATCAGGAACGAGATGTGCCTCGAGGGCATCGTGTAGCCGATCATATCGTCGTGGTGCCCTTCACTATCAGAGATTCCGCTTCTCATTTCTGAATCGGCGCGAACAAGCCCCGACTCGAATGCACGTGACGAACGGCAACGATCGACCCGGAGCACTCAAGCATGAAGGGGGCCAAGCCCACCACGCTCGCAAGGCCGCCTGAACGGGTAGAGACGTCATAGTCACCCGGCAGAAAGGTGGTCCACGTGCACTCCGCTACCGTGGCCGTACGCTCGGTCGTCACTCGCGCCCCGATGACCCGCAGTTCCAGCATCGCAGCAGCCATGCTCCCCGCCGGGGTAGCGGCGGCCATCATCACGACGCGTGCGCGGGCAGACCGATGAGCACACCGCGAACGGATGGACGGACGCGGGGTGTCGCGGACTACATGCGGACAGCCGTCGCCGCACTCCTCACGGTCGCAGCGGCGGTCGCGGTCTGCCTCGTCGTCATCGCGTACTGGAGCGACTCCGTCCTGCTCGACACCGACACGTTCGTCGCAGCTATGGAACCGCTCGTCGATGATGACGCGGTACGGGACGAGGCGTCCGACAGGATATCGGACACGCTTCTCGAACTCTTCGATCTCCGGGAACTCGCCCGCTCCGTCCTTCCCGGTGCCGAACAACTCATCTCCGACGAGATGGTCGCCGAGTTCGAGACGCTCGTTCGCCAGACCGTCACCGCAGCGGTAGCGACCGACACGTTCGGCGAACTGTGGCTCGCAGAGATGCGTTCATGGCACCGGGGTTGGGCGAACGCGGTCCGCTCCGCTCAGCCGGACAGCGTGGCCGACGATGCCGCGATGCAGGTGACGCTCGGTCCCTACATCGACCTGCTGGCCGAGGAGGTCGAGGAGCCGCTCGTGCACGCCATCATCGTGAACTTCGTCCCCGATCCCGTCCGGCAGATACAGGTCGAGGTGTTCGACGCCGGTCCCATTGCGGATCGTCTTGCGCCCCTTGGCGACCTCCAGGCTGCTCGCCCGTACCTTGCGTGGGGCGCCGCCGCCGCATTCCTACTCGCCCTCATCGTGGCCCCGGTGAGAGGATACGTCCTGATGGGAGGAGGCCTCGCGCTCGTCGCCGGCAGTCAAGTGGCCTTGAGGATCGCGCACGCGGAAGCCGCCCGGATGGATTCACTGATGCGTTCGGCGTTCTCGGCATCCTCGGCCAGCACCGCCGAGTCCACCGATGCGCTCCTCGGACCGCTGGAGGCGTGGATGGGCTACCTTACGTCGGCCGGAGTACTCGTGGGTGTGATCGGCATCGCGATGCTCTGGTTCCGGAGTAAGCGTCGGGACGGCGCACGCCACAGCGCACCGGAGTAGCGCCCCGCGCAACGCGCGGTCGCCGGGCGGCTTACCTTTCCTCCTGAACCTCTTCGGTCCAGGCATCCACGCAGTAGCCGACACCTGCAAGCCGGAAGCAGAGGTCGTGTGGCTCGCGCCACTCGGTCGGCTCGTATTCGAAGGGTGGCGCCAACTCCTCTTCCTGCTCGACTTCGACCTGGAATCCGGTGTCGATGGCGTACTCTCGGATATCCTCCCTGTCCACGAGCTTCAGGAACTCGGCCGGAGCCGGAGAGCTCAAAGTGAAGAGAGCAAAGCGGTCGTCGGGACTCCATGAGTGCGGACCGACCTCTCCCCCGAACTGGAATGCCACCAGGTGGTGCTCCTCGGCGGGCACGTCGTACAGGAAGCCGTAGCCGTGCGCGTCACCGGCGGCGCCGATCGCGATCCAGCTGCCATCGACCGAGAGCACCGCATTCGTGAACCTCGTGGGTCCGCCGAAGCTGCTGTCGGCGTCGGGCTCCACCTCGTCAGGCAGGTCGGTGATGTGCAGCAGGAGTTCGCCGTCCTGGTCACGGATCTCCTCGGCTGTGACCTCGATCTCGCTGGGAAGTTCGGTCTCCGGCTCGGGCGCCTGGTCCGGGTCGGGCTCGACGTCGGGATCCGGTATGTCCGGGATCAGCTCCGGCTGGGGCTCGAACTCCGGTTCGGATTGCGTCGCCAGGAAGAACAGGCCGGCGATCAGCAATGCAACCACCACGGCCACGGCGACGATGAGGGTCCGTCGGGACGAATCCATGGAGGACTCCAATCGATGCGTTACGGATACCTCTTGCTTACCGCTTCCGGATGCTCGGCAAACATGAGCCTCCTCCCGTCCCGCGCTCTCCGTGAAGCCCTCTCCGGGCGGACCCGACGTGCGGACCGTCGCCCACGGGCCCGTATCCTCGGAAAGGGAACTAACACATACGTAGAGGTCATCGTATCCGTGCGACGTAAGCCAGAACATGTGTCGCCGTCCCTCGTGCCGGCCGATACGCATCGGCATCACCCGGGACACGACGTGCTCTGGCGGGAGTGATGGAACGGGGGCAACCGATGCGCATCAACGATTCGCTGCCGTACCGGTTCTCGGAGATCGAGAACACCTGGATCCCCGTGTCCGACGGGGTCCGGCTCGCCGCTCGGCTCTGGATACCCGACGGTGCCGAGACCGATCCGGTCCCGGCGGTGCTCGAGTACATCCCCTACCGCAAGCGAGACTTGAAGAGGACGCGGGATGAGGGCGTGCACCGCTACTTCGCCGGTCACGGCTACGCATGTGTGCGGGTCGATATACGTGGCAGTGGAGACTCGGAGGGCGTGCTGACCGACGAGTACCTGGAGCGGGAACTCCAGGACGGCGAGGAGATACTGACGTGGATCGCGACTCAGCCGTGGTGCAACGGCAAGGTCGGCATGATCGGCATCTCGTGGGGCGGCTTCAACGGCCTGCAGATCGCCGCTCGCAGACCACCTGAGCTCGGTGCCATCATCACCCTGTCGTCCACGGACGACCGCTACGCCGACGACGTCCACTACATGGGCGGCTGTCTGCTAGGCGACAACCTCTCGTGGGCCTCGGTGATGTTCGCGTACAACTCCCTACCCCCGGACCCGCTCGTCGTAGGCGATGTATGGCGGGAAATGTGGTTCGAGCGGCTCCAGGGAAGCGGGCTGTGGCTCGAGACGTGGCTGCGCCACCAGCGGCGTGACGACTACTGGAAGCACGGCTCGGTGTGCGAAGACTTCCGCGCGATCGAGTGTCCGGTCTTCGCCGCAAGCGGCTGGGCAGACGGGTATTCCAACGCCGTCTTCCGCCTCATGCGCGAACTCGACGTGCCCCGGAAGGGGCTCATCGGCCCGTGGAGCCACCGCTATCCTCACGTGGGCAGACCTGGCCCTGCCATCGGCTTCCTCCAAGAGTGTCTGCGCTGGTGGGACCAGTGGCTCAAGGGTGAGGACACCGGGATCATGGAGGAGGACATGCTCCGTGTGTGGATGCTCGACAGTGTGGCCCCTACGACCCGATACCGTTCCCGCTCCGGGCGTTGGGTGGCCGAGCCGTCTTGGCCATCGGAAGACATCGAAGAGCGCACCTTCGCACTCGACTGGCCGCTCGTAGCATCCGAAGCCGTCGAGGATGCCGCTTCCGCGCCTCACGAGATGAAGACGGTCCGCTCGCCCTTGTCCGTCGGCTTGTTCGCAGGCAAGTGGTGCTCGTACAGCGCCACACCCGACCTGCCCCACGACCAGCGAGAAGAGGACGGCGGCGCACTCGTGTTCGAGAGCATCCCCCTCGACGGGCAGCTCGAGATCATGGGGGCCCCGGTGGTCGAACTCTCTCTCATCAGCGAGGAGCCGGTCGCCATGGTGGCCGTCCGCCTCTCCGACGTGGCACCGGACGACAAGGCCACCCGCGTCACCTACGGTCTGCTAAACCTGACCCATCGCAACGGCCACGAGCACCCCGAGCCGCTCGAGCCCGGGACCACGTACACCGTCCATGTCCAGCTCAACGATGTCGCCCAGGTCTTTCCGGCCGGCCACCGGCTCCGGATATCGGTATCCACCTCGTACTGGCCGCTCGCGTGGGCGCCCCCCCGACCCGTGCGCCTCTCGATCTTCTCCGGAGCAAGCACGCTCACGCTGCCGGTACGCACGCCAAAGGAATCGGATGCCCGTCTCCGGCCGTTCGACGTGGCTGAGGCGGCTCCCTCCGACCCGGTCACGCAGCTCACGGAGACGCAACACAACTGGCTCGTGACGAGAGACCTCGAGGAGGACCGTTCGACCCTCAAGGTGATCAAGAACGAGGGCACCTACTACCTCGAATCGATTGATCTCGAGATCGAGGACTCCACGACCGAGTGGTACTCGTCGGTCGCCGATGAGTTCGACTCGCTCGCCGGTGAGGTGCTGTCGACCCGGGGACTCAGCCGGAGCGGCTGGGACGTCCGCACCGTGACCCACACGACCCTCAGCTGCGACCCGGAGTCCTTCCACATACAGGCGGACCTCGATGCCTACCTCAACGGGGCCCGCGTGTTCTGCAAGTCCTGGCAGAGCTCGGTCCCTCGGGACCACATCTGAGCCGACGATCGGGGCTGTTGGGGCTGTCACGATGACAGGAAGGAGTGTGCGACGTGAACGGAGCGAGGTTTGCCCGGACATCGGCGGTCCTCATGGCCTTCTGGCTGTTGCTGGTAGGTACCCCGAGTATCGAACAGGTGACCATCGGACTCGTCGTATGCGCGGCGCTCGCCCGGTGGGTCCCGCGCCTGACGGTGGCGGAGCGCGCACCCCGGCTGACGCCACACCGAGCTCTCGGACTGCTCGGACACGCTGCGGCACTCGTATGGAGCACCGTCACCGGGGGCGTGCAGGTGGCGTGGGACGCGCTGCGGCCACACCCGTCGTTCGCCCCCCGAGTGGTGGAGCGCGACACCGGCCTGTCGCGCACGCTCTCGCAGGCACTGTACGTCAACACTATCACCCTCTCCCCGGGTACCTTGGCACTCGACTCAGACGACGGCACCGTTCTCGTGCACTGCTTGTCCGAGCGTTTCGCCGACGCCCTCGAAGAAGGACGCATCGAATACCGGATCGCACAAGCCCTGGAAGAGTGAGCGATGTTCCCCGTACTACAGGTGCTCGCAGTCATCCTGCTTGCGAATGCACTCCTCTGTCTGCTGCGAGTGGCGCTCGGTCCCACGCTGCCTGACAGGCTCCTCGCGGTGAACGTGGTGGGCACCAAGACCCTCGTGCTGCTCGCGCTCATCGCTCACGCGTTCGACCGCGAGATGTTCGCGGACGTGGCGATCGTCTACGGACTGCTGAACTACGTGATCGCCCTGGCGGCCTCACGGATGCTGGAGACCGGACGATTGAAAGGGAACCCGCGATGACGGATGTCTCCGTGATCGTCGAGATGATGTCCCTGGTACTCGCGTGCCTCGGCACGTTCTTCTTCGTGGCCGGCACGGTCGGGCTCCTTCGCTTCCCGGACTTCTACTGTAGGACCCACGCCGCAACGAAGTGCGACACGCTCGGCGCGGGACTGCTCATCGTGGCGCTCATACTCAGACAAGGGATCGATCCACAGACGCTCAAGCTCGTTGCGCTGCTTGCGCTCATCGCGGTCTACAGCCCGACATCCGGCCATGCACTGGCACGCGCGTCGTATCGCATCGGCATCGTACCCTGGAGGCGAGACCAGTGACCGAGGCTCTCGATGTGCTCCTGTTCGTCCTGTTGATCACGACAGCCGTGTTCGCGGTGAGCGCGAAGGCCCTCACGACATCCGTGGTCGTGTTCGCCGTCTACGGACTCGTGCTCTCGGTCTTATGGCAATTCCGAGGCGCACCCGACGTGGCCTTGGCCGAGGCGGCCGTGGGGGCCGGCGTGACCACTGTCTTGTTCCTACTCGCCATCGAACGGACCGAGCGAGAAGAACGATGAGACGGCTTGCGACACTCCTCCTGCTCGCGTTGCTGGCGGTCATGCTGCTGTCAGCAGTCGTCGAACTGCCCGCCCCGGGCTCTCCCGAGATGCCGTTCCGCTCGCACGTCTCACAGCACTACCTCGAACAGGGGGCAGAAGAGGTCGGTACCACGAACATCGTCAAGGCCGTGCTTCTCGAGTACCGCCTCTTCGACACCTTTGGCGAGGCGGCGGTCATCTTCACCGCACTCGCCGGTGTGCTCGCCGTCCTCCCCCCGCGGGACCGGTCCGGCTCCGGCGGACACCACGACCGGGCCGCCCCTGGACAGGTGACCGGCTACGTCGTCGGCCGCACGGTGCCGGCGATCGTGATCTTCGGAACCTACCTGGTCCTTTCCGGCCATGCCGGCCCGGGCGGTGCGTTCCAGGGTGGGGTGATCCTTGGTGCTGCGGCGATATCCCTCTCTCTCGGCGTGGGCTCGGACCATGCCCGAGAGTTCCTGCCCGAGCACGTCGCGGCGTGGCTGCACGGGGCGGCGATGGTGGTGTTCCTCCTCTTCGCAGCCATCGGACCCCTCACTGGCGCCGGAGTGTTCGCGTACCCCTCTACGGCCGCCCTCCCGTGGGCGCGAGAGTGGCTGATGCTGTTCATCGAGGCGGGAATCGGCGCGGCAAGCGCGGCCATCATCGCATCGGTGTTCTGGTCGATGGAGGGACGCGCATGACGATGTTGCTCGACAGGGCCGACTACGTCCTCGCCATCATCCTTTTCCTGATAGGCCTCTACGCCCTCGTGGCGAAGAGCAACCTCATCAAGAAGATCATCGGACTCAACATCATGGAGACGGCCGTCTTCATATTCATCATCACGGGCGGTCTTGCCCGAGACGGCAGTCCGCCACTCGTGACGCAGGACACGACGTCCCCCTACCACGACCCGGTCTCCCAGACGATCGTGCTCGTGGGCATCGTCGTCGCGGTCAGCGTCACGGCACTCGCGCTCAGCCTCGTCACGCGGATACACGCCGAGCATGGCACCATCGAAGCCGATGAGTTGCGGGGCGGCCGATGAGCGAGTGGCCGGGACAGCTCCTCGTGAGCGTGCTTGCGCTCCCGGTGACAGGCGCAGCCCTGTGCCTTCCACTCCATCGGATCTCGGACCGGGTGGCGACCGCGTGGACCCTACTCGTGACGACGGTGACGTGTGCCGGCGCATTCATGGTGAGCGTGAGGGTCTCGCACGTCGGCCCCTTCTCCCACCACCTCGGAGGGTGGCTGGCTCCGTGGGGGATCGAGCTGAGGGCAGACCAGTTCGGGGCCCTCGTCGGACTCGCCGCCCCTGTGTTCGCCCTGGTGGTCTTCTACGGCGTCCGGTACTCGCGCCACGCGGTCGAAGCGGCGCGCCGAGGCCCCTACGACGCGCTCTTGCTGATCAACCTCGGGGGTCTCCTCGGCTTCTCGTTCACCGGCGACCTCTTCAACCTCTTCGTGTTCATGGAGCTGTTCTCGCTGTCGGCCTACGCGCTGGTCGCGTACGGCAAGCAGAAGGTCGCGGCCGCGGCGTCGTTCAGGTACCTCGTCATGGGTGCGTTCTCGTCGCTGCTCGTGCTCTTCTCGATCGGCCTGCTCTACCAGCTGACGGGAACGCTCAACATGGCCGATATGGCGTATCGCCTCGCGGACGGCGTGCCACACCGTCCAGTCGTGCTTGCATTCGGGGCGCTCGCCCTCGGCTTCATGACCAAAGCTGCCGTCTTCCCACTCCACCTGTGGCTACCCGACGCGCACGCCGCCGCGCCAAGTCCTGTGAGCGCGATCCTGTCCGGACTCGTGGTCAAGATGGGGATCGTGGGCCTGATCCGGACCTACGATATCTTCCAGGGAGCCGGCGGCGTCGATCTGCCCACGTTCAACATGGGACTTTCGACCCTTGGCGCCATAGCGATCGTGTTCGGCGCGGTCCTCGCACTCATCCAAGACGACATCAAGCTCATGCTGGCCTACTCGACCGTTTCCAACATCGGCTACATCGCCGTCGGACTGGGATTATTCAACGAGAGCGGGCTCACCGGTGCATCGATACACATCTTCAATCACGCGGTCATCAAGGCGGCGCTGTTCCTCGCCCTCGGCGCACTGACCTTTCGGACGGGGTATCGCACGGTGTCGGACCTCCGCGGGATAGGACGGCGCATGCCCATCACCGTCGGTGCCCTCTCCGTCGCCGTGATATCCGTCGTCGGCGTCCCGCCCACTGCGGGATTCGTGACGAAGTGGTATCTGGCGGTCGGAGCGGTGGCCGCAGCCCGTCCGCTCCTGGCCGCGACGCTCGTCTTCAGTGCACTCGTGATGCTCATCTACTACCTCCGGATCGTCAACGCGTTCTACTTCCGTCCCGCCGTGCACGAGGAGGTCGAGAGAGCGGTCGATCCGCCCCTCGATATGCTCGCCCCCGTGGTCCTTCTTTCGGGTGCGTCACTGGCGCTGGGCCTCATCGCCCAGGTGCCGATCGGCATCGCCCTTCCCGGGGTGATGCGGCTTCTGGGGGGAGGCTAGATGCCCGTCGAGGTGTGGGACATACGTCCGGCTCTCGCGCCGATGGTCTCCTTCGTATGCGCACTGCTCGTCTTCATCGGCGGGAGCAGAGCGGGCTGGCGGCGCTTCTGGAGCATGAGCGCCGCGCTCCTCAAGTTCATCATCGTTGCCTCCATGCTTCCCGGTACCGTGGGAGGCGTCGCCTACACCTTCCGTTTTGCCGAGTTCGCGCCGGGCATCGGCATAGGGTTCCGTGCCGATGCCCTCGGGATGGCGTTCGCGACCGTGTCGTCACTGCTGTGGGTCGTGGCGACCGTGTATTCGATCGGCTACATGAAGGGCGAGCGGTCACTGGGCCGCTTCTTCGGTTTCTTCGCCTTATGCGTCTCCGCTACGGTCGCCCTGGCTCTCGCCGAGAACCTGCTCACCCTCTTCATCTTCTACGAGGTCCTCACCATCAGCGCCTACCCCCTCGTGGTCCACGACGAGACGCCGGAGGCGCTGAGAGCCGGGCGCACGTACTTCACCTACACCCTCACCGGCGGCGGCGTGATACTCCTCGGCATAGCGATGACCTACGTCGTGTCGGACGGCGTCCTCGCGTTCGGCCACAACGGCATCGTGCCGCCAGACACGACACCCGCGGTGCTTGCGATACTCTTCGTCATGCTGACGCTCGGGTTCGGCGTGAAGGCGGCGATCATGCCGCTCCACGGCTGGCTGCCACGAGCGATGGTCGCGCCCACACCCGTCAGCGCGCTACTTCACGCGGTCGCGGTCGTCAAGGCAGGGGCGTTCGGCGTGGTGCGCACCGTGCACGATGTCTTCGGCGTCGAGCTCTTGCGACAGACCTGGCTCCCGGACGCCCTGGCCTATCTCGCCGCATTCACCATCATCGCCGCATCGGTGATGGCCTTGCTGCAAGACAACCTCAAGCGAAGACTCGCGTACTCGACCGTCAGCCAGCTCTCGTACGTGCTTCTCGGCATCGCACTACTCAATCCCTGGGCAGCGGTCGCGGCCGTCGTCCACATCGCGAACCAGGCGGTGCAGAAGGTGACCATGTTCTTCGCCGCCGGCGCGATACAGCGGACCACCGGCAAGACGAACATCAGTGAGATGAGCGGCATCGGACGGCGGATGCCCGCGACGATGGGCGCCTTCGGGGTGGCGGCGCTCGGCTTCACGGGGATGCCGCTGCTTGCGGGCTTCATCAGCAAGTGGCATATGTCGGTCGGCGGGTTCGACTCCGGGATGTGGTGGGTAGCACTCGTCATGGCCGCGAGCGCGCTGCTGAACGCCGCGTACTGGTTCCCGATGCTCTATCTCGCCTTCTTCAAGCCGGTGTCCGAGGAACCGACGCTGGGCGAGGCCCGCCCGTCGCTGCTCTACCCGACACTCGTCTGCGCCGTCCTCGTGATACTGCTCGGCCTCGTAAGCGACCTGCCGGGCATGCCGCTGTCGATCGCTCGGACCGCCGTCGCGCAGGCGTTCGGGATGTAGGGGGTGACTAGGATGTCCGTCCATTCGAACAGCCTCCTATCACCCGCGCTGTGGGCGGTTCTCCTTCCCCTCGCCGCAGCGTGCCTCTCCCTGCTCTACGGTCGGCTGCCACGACGTGGGCGCTTCCTCCTGCTCGGCACCGCGCCCGTCGCCTCGGCGCTGTTCGCGGCGATACTCGTCCGCGGCGTGCTCGCAGGGTCCTCGCACGAGATACGTCTGGTCCGGCTGATGCCAGACGTGTACCTGTCGCTCCGCGTGGACGCGGCAGGCGCTCTCTTCGGACTGAGCGTTGCGGTGCTGTGGTCGTTCATATTCGTGTTCTCCGTCGGCTACCTGCGCGACGACCGGTACGCAGGCCGATACCATACGTTCTCGATGCTCTGTCTCGCGGGCCTGATGGGTGTCGCGTACGCCGGGGACCTGATCACTTTCCTCGCCTTCTACGAACTCTTCTCGATCATGTCCTATGCTCTTATAGTGCACGAGGGCACCTCCAGCGCGATCGCCGCGGCCCGCAAGTACATCGTCTACATCGCGGCCGGCGGGAGCTTGCTCGTGATGGGCGGCGCCCTCGCCTTCTCCGCCTCGGGCGCTGCCGATTTCGCGGCCGGCGGCGTACTCGGACCAGGCACCCCTCCGACCACCGCCACGGGCGCCGCCCTCCTGCTGATCGCCGGGTTCGGGGTGAAGGCTGCCCTCTTCCCGCTTCACGGGTGGGTGGCCGATGCCCACCCGGCCGCTCCCGCACCGTTCTCGGCGGCACTGTCGGGTGTCATGGTCGCCGCCGGCACCTTCGGGATCGTGCGTGTCGTCTACGAGGTCGTGGGAGCGCGATGGCTCGCTGTCCTGGCCATCGACCGCGGGCTCGCTGCCGTTGCGGCCTTCACGGCGATCTCCGCCGCAGTGGTCGCCATCAAACAGGACGACCTCAAGCGACGGCTAGCGTATTCGACGGTCAGCCAGATGGCATACATCACACTCGGAGCGTCCCTGCTCGCACCCGGCCCGCTGACAGGCGCACTCGTGCACATCACCAACCACGCGTCCATGAAGGGGTGTCTCTTCCTGTGCGCCGGGCTGCTCGCACGAAACGCGGGCATCACGCGGGTAAGCCAGATGGGAGGGATCGCGCGGCGGTTCCCGGTGACGATGGCTGCGTTCACTCTCTCCGCTCTCGCCTTGATCGGCATCCCGCCGCTGGCGGGCTTCGTGAGCAAGTGGGTCCTCGGCTACGGCATGCTCGATGCGGGCGCGGGAGGTTACCTTGTGGTCCTTCTCGGCGGGGCCGCGCTCGCCGCCGTCTACCTGCTACCGGTAGTGCGCATCGCGTATCTCGGCGAGCCGTCCGAGGAGCGCGAGGGGTCGCTCGCCCCGGCCCGACCCGGGAACGAGGCCGCACCGTCCATGCTCGCGCCGATAGTCGCGCTCACCGCGATCACGGCGCTACTCGGGATCGCCGCGTTCGCCGATGGGTCCGCACTCTCGCTCGCCCGCCTTGCGGCCGAATCACTGGCGGGATCCCGATGAGAGGAGGTCGCACATGCCGAGTCCGATGACGGCCCTCGTACTCGCGCTCGTAGGCCTCCCGTTCGCCGGGGCGGCGCTCGTAGGGGTGGTAGGCGGAGCGGGTCGGCAGCGCGATGCGCTCGTCGTGGCGGCCAGTTCGGCGACCCTCGTCGCTGCGGTCGCGCTCGTGCCGGTCGCGAGTGGCGTCTACCCGCTGCACGTGTCGGTCCCGTTCCTGCTAGCCGAAGCGACCCTGACACTCGACCTGTTCGCGCACCTGTTGACGGTCGTCGTCGCCTTCGTGTGGACATGCTGCGCCGTGCACTCGCTCGACTACCTGCGAGACGACGACGACTCGAGCCGATTCCACGTCACCGCGCTGGCGACGCTGGGCGCGACGATGGGGGTCGTGCTCGCAGGAGACCTCGTGACGCTCTTCCTCGCCTTCGAGCTCATGGGTCTCCTCGCCTATCTGTTCGTGGTGCACAAGCGTACCGGAAAGGCGGAGCGGGCGGCCGCGAAGTACCTCGTCCTGACGATCGCGAGCGGTTTCCTTCTGCTGGCAGGAGTGCTGCTCACTTTCCACATCGGTGGCGGCGATTCGCTCGCTCCCGTCCCCTTCCAGGAGGACACGTCGGCGCTGCGCTGGCTGGCGGCCGCACTCCTGGTACTCGGCTTCGGCGTCAAAGCGGGTATGCTCCCGGTGCATATCTGGCTTCCCGACGCACACTCGGTGGCCCCGTCCCCGGCAAGCGCGCTGCTCTCGGGCGTCCTCATCAAGACAGGTGCGTACGGTATCTTGCGCACGCTGTACATGCTGCTCGTGCCTGCCGAAGGGATAGACCTCTCCGTCGATCCCAGTGCGGCTGCGGGCCTCGTGCTGCTCGTGGTAGGCCTGACCGGGGCGATCGCCGGGGTAGCCATCGCCCTTGCGCAAGACGACATGAAGCGGATGCTCGCGTACAGCAGCATCAGCCAGATCGGCTTCGTCATCGCCGGACTCGGGGCGGCGGCGTATCTGACGGGTGACCGCTCGGCCGCGTACGGCCTGTCCGGCAGCCTCTATCACATCGTGAACCACGCGCTCTACAAGGCCGCGCTCTTCCTCGGCGCGGGCGCCGTCCTCAAGAATGCGGGCACGACGGAACTGCGCCGCCTCGGCGGGTTGTGGCGCAGCATGCCAAAGACGCTGACCGTCATGGTCGTCGCAACCGCCGGGATAACCGGGCTCCCCTTGCTCAACGGATTCGTGAGCAAGTCGCTCCTGCACCACGCTGTCGAGGCAGCCGAACCGGTGCGCCTCCTCGGCGCGATCGGCCCCTTCGAAGCCGCCTTCGTGCTCGCCGGCGGCGGAACGGTCGCGGTACTCGCGAAACTGCTCTGGATGACGTTCGGTGGCCCGGCGAACGCCGGGCTGAAGAAGGTAGCGGACGCGTCACCACGCATGCTGGCGGGGATGGTCGCGCTGAGTGCGGCGATGCTCGCCATAGGGTGGGCGCCGCTGGTCTTGCTGCACAGCACCATCACCCCGGCCGTGCAGGGGTTCGGTCTCGACCCGTCGGTACTCGTCTCCTACCGCCAGTTCACCTGGGAGCACGCCGGCTTCTCACTGCTCGCCCTCGCGATGGGCGCCGCCATCTTCGCGCTCGATGCGCGCGTAGACGTGTCTCGCGCACGTGTCCCCCGCTGGGCCTCGATCGACTACTGGTACGACCGCTCCATCGAGGCTGGGCTGCAGGTGGCGAGTCTCGCTGGCACCCGCTACGAGGCGCACATCGTTTCGACCTCACGGGCCATCCGGTCGGCGTCGGCGAGTGCCTCACTCATGCGACTCCGGTGGCGCAGGGCTAGGCAGCGCGCTATCGCGACGATCGTCGAGGGCTCGCCGGACAGGCATGCAGCGATCGTCTTCCAGCACATCAGTGACGTGCTGGAAGACGATCGCGTCGCCACGGTCGAACACGCCGTGGCACATGCCGAGGAACGGCAACGCGAGGCGCCGGCGTGCCCGGGACGAGGCTGCGACGAGTACATCGATGCCGTGCGAGACATCGTCGACTACACCGCGTGGCGGGTGCGCAACGACCGCATCGCCACGGCGACGAGGATGGTGCGATCCGATCCCGAGCGCTCTCTTGAAGCCGTCGAGATCGCCCTGAGAGAGGCGGGGGACCGCACGAGAGAGACCATCATCGCCGCCGTGCACGACCTGGCCCTGCGCAGGATGGCAGGGGAGAACGTGATCCCGCACATGTCGACACTCGTCGTGCGGATCCTTCACTCCGAGGACTTCGCCGGGAACATCGCACGCACGATGCCGCCCGGCTGGCATACGCAGGGGCCTCTCGGCCCGTCTCCGACGGTCCAGCCAGACACCTCGCCGTCCGCTTCGCCGCTTCCAAGAACGCTCGGCGCCTGGATCACCGACATCGTCCAGCTCGTCGTCGCGGCGTTCACGAGAGAGCGCACCGACTGGGGCGAGGACCGGCCCGAGCAGGAGCGCATCGTGACGCTGAGGCGGGTCTCGAACGCCGTTACCCGAGACCTCGATCTCGCCCTCTCCATCATGCTCGTGGTCCTTTTGGCGGTCCTGCTCGCAGCACGGTAAGCTCTCCTGTCGCCAGAAACGTCACGATACCGTCCTGGCGTGATGCGGTACCCAGCGCGATCGCGCGCCGATGGGAATATCTAAGGTGTCAGCCGTACCGCACTCACCTGGACACGAAGGAGCCGCATGGCCGAGAACGTCTTCGTGATAGGGGTCGTCGAGTCCGACCCCTCGCACAGCTACTCGATGCGGTACTTCGAAGCGATACGCAACGCCCACCGGTACCGTTTCCATCCACTCCTTTCAGCCAACCAGGTGTACGGCGCGTCCCACTACCCGGTCGCCGAACTGCTCGAGGAGGCCGAGGGGACACTGCGAGCATTCCCGGAACGGATCGACGGACTGCTCACGCACCGTGACTTCCCGTCCTCGACGATGGCTCCGATCCTCCGAGAAGCACTCGGCCTCCCCGGACCTTCGCTCGAGAGCGTGCTGCGCTGCGAGCACAAGTACTGGAGCCGCGTCGAGCAACAGGCCGTCGTGCCCGAGCATGTCCCCCGATTCGCTCTGGTCGACCCCTACGACGTCGATGGCGCGGGAGACATCGCCCTCGACTACCCGTTCTGGATCAAGCCGGTGAGGTCGTATGCCTCGGTCCTCGGGTTCCTCATCGAGAGCGATGACGACCTGCGCCGTGCCCTCGAACAGATCCGGGACGGGATCGGCCGTTTCGCCGAACCCTTCAACCACCTTCTCGGATTCGCCGACATCCCTCCGGAGATCGCCGAGGCCGATGGCTATCACTGCGTCGCCGAAGAGATCATCTCCTCGGACAAGCAGTGCACCCTCGAAGGTTACGTGTACGACGGCGAACCGCTCGTATACGGTGTGGTCGACTCGGTGCGGGCGGAAGGCGGATCGAGCTTCGTCCGGTACCAGTACCCCTCGAGGTTGCCCCGGAAGGTGCAGGACCGCATGGTCGCCGCGGCCCACAAGATCCTGCGACGTACCGGATACGACAACGGTCCCTTCAACATGGAGTTCTTCTACGACGAGGACACCGACAAGGTGTGGGTGCTCGAGACGAACGCTCGGATCAGTGGCGCCCACAGCCCTATCTTCCAGATGGTGGAGGGCACCCCTCATAACGAGGTCGCCGTCGAACTATCGCTCGGGCGTCGGCCCGACTACCCGCGCGGCGAAGGAGAGTTCGCATGCGCCGCGAAGTTCATGCTGCGCCGCTTCGAGGATGGTGTCGTCACGGCCATCCCCTCCGATGAAGAGGTCGAGCAAGCGCGTGAGGAGTTCCCGGAGCTGCATCTCGAACTCCGTGTCCAGCCAGGAACGGTCCTCGGAGAGATGGTCGAACAGGACAGTTACAGCTACGAGTACGCCGTCGCCTACCTCGGCGGGGCCGATGAAGACGACCTCGAGGAGAAGTACGAGCGCCTCACGCAGATGCTCACCTTCGAATTCGAGTCCCCGTCCTCGAAGTAAGCCCTCACCCTCTCCCCTCCTGCTCGGGGTCCACGACCAGGATGTCGCCCCGGAAGTCGCGGTCGAGGACCCGGCTGCCGGTGTACTCCGTGATCAACGGTCCCGCGGTGCAGGTAAGGAAGATCACGATGATCACCGCATCCACCGCACGGGCATCGAGCAAGCCCGCCTGCTGCGCGATGACGACGACGGCCAACGTCGCGGCCGCCTGGGGGATCGTCAACCCGAAGATCATAGTGCGCCACATCGGCGAGTATGAGAACACGCGGCCCGCGAACCACGCAGCGCCACCTTTGCCGAGCACGACAGCTCCGAGCAGTCCTGCAGCGAGCACCCACGTGTCGGTCGATTCGATGAACACTTCGAGTTCGAGCAGCATACCCGTCGAGATGAAGAAGAATGGTATGAACAACATGCGCCCGACGAACTGGATGTGCTCGCTCAGCACACGGTGACGCCGCACCGCGGTGTTGAGACACACCCCCGCGAGGAAGGCCCCCAGTATCTCCTCGGTCCCGATCAGCCCCGCTCCAGCAGATAGCAGCATCAGCACGGCGAGAGCGAAGAGTGCGCCGAGAGCCTGCTCGGTGTCGATCCGCTCCATGAAGGCCCGCGCGACGCGCGGGACGAGAAGCAACGACACCGTGACGAGCACCGCGAGCAGCAGTATCGGCCCCGACCAGCCGAGGACATCGGAACCCTCGTGGGTCGCCCTTCGGATGATCACGACCAGCAGGAGCAGCGCCAGCGTATCGGTCACGAGCGTGCCGCCCACAGCCGCGACGACCGGTCTGCGGCTCAGCAAGCGCATCTGCTCGAGCATCGGGTAGGCGACCAGCGTGTGCGACGAGAGAGCGGCGCCGAGAAGCAGCACCCCGGACCAGCCGTAGCCCATCGCCACGCCGACTCCCGCCACGAACAGCATCGGGAGGGCGAACGTGAGGAGGCCGACGGCGGCCGACTCTTCCCGGTGCTCCTTGACCACGTCGAGATCTATCTCGAGTCCCGCGAGGAACATGATGTAGAGCAGGCCTATCGACCCGAGCAGTTCCACGACCGTGCCCTCGGGAAGGACCCCGAACCCGTCGGGCCCGATGAGCATGCCTGCCGCGAGTAGACCGACGAGTCCCGGGATATGGATCCGTTTGAAGACTGCTTGGACGACGAGGGCGATGCCCACGAGCACCGTGAATTGGAGTATTGGGTCTTCGATCGGAAGCTCTACGCCCATCCGTATACCTCCGACTCACCCCTCGCCGATCGCGCGGCGCTCGCTCACCTCACTCTTTGACCTGCATCGGGCGACCGCAACACATCACCGACAGTTCACACTCGGTCTCGTGAGTGCACGTGTCGCCAGAGCACGTGCGCGTGACGGTCAGCTCTATGTCGCAGTCCTCGCAGGTGCAGACCAGTACGTCGCCATCCTTGACCTCCATGATCGAGCCTCCTTGGTTCGCGTGACTTCGTCGTGTAGTTCCTACCCTCATCTCCACAGGTGATCGCCGCGGACCAGACGGCCTCAGGCGCGCAGCGCCAGTACGCCGAACGCGATCGTTATCGCGCCGAGGAGCAGTGCCCACACGCCGACAAGCACCCCGATCGCAAGCAGACCCGAGATATCGCTCAGGATCAGCCAGGCCCCGGCCCCGACCAACAGTGCGCCACGCAGCAGCCGCACCCACCACCAGCCGACCATCGGGATGAGGGCAAACGAGGACGCGACGTCACCGATACCGGCGATGATGACGAATACCGCCACGACTACGAGGAGCACGGTCCCGACCTCATCGGGAAACGCCAGCACTATGAGGCCGAAGGCCGTCACGATGAGTGCTGGTATGAGAGAGACGACCCACAGGCGTTCCGCGACCTCGCGCAGACGCCACGCTCCGTAGGTGAGCGCGAACCCGACAGCGAGTATCACGGCTCCGATGAGGGTGACGAGAACCGTCCCGGTGGGTTCCGGCCACGCCAGCACCGCGACACCGAACAACAGCATCGCGACTCCCCACAATATGGTCGGCCATCCACGCTGCCGCAGTACATCACGATCGGTCACGAACAACTCGACAGCCATGTCACACTCTCCCCTTGCCGTCGTCTCTACTTTGAGTTCTTACCACTACCGAGGAAGTAGGCCATCGCCGCAACGACCGCTGCGATGCCGACCCCCTGGAACGCAAGCGCCTGCGGGTCGATCCCTTTGATGACCGAGCCGAGGAACGAGACCGCGAGCACCACCGCGACCACGCCTACGAGCTTGCTCTTGAGGTCGTCGAGTGACGTGATCGACAGCCAGTCGGGCAGCGGCGCCGAGTCGTCGATGAACAATTCGTAGAGGCCGAGCGACATGATATAGAGGACGGTCGCCAGTAGGAACACATCGGCCAGCTCGATGAACTCGAGTACCGCATCCTTCTTGAGGAGCTCGCCCACCGCGGCCTGGCCGATGACGTTCGCGGTCTCGACCGCAGCCATGACCGTGAGTGTGACGGCACTCGCGAACAGGCCGAGTACCGGGATGGCCACGACGAACCTCGTGTAATTGGGTATGCGCTGCGACAGGTTCGTCTTCACGGAAGGCCTTTCGCTCATGCGGGCATCAGCCTCTCTGACGGCGCGATCTCATCGATGGGCGATATGGGAGCGCGCAGCCTAGAAGTACAGCTCGTACTCTTGCGGCGTGGGCGCGTTGTACACGTAGTCCGCCTCCTCACGCTTACGCTCCGCCCAGACCTCAAGCAGCTTGTCGGGAAACGCCGGCTTGAGCCACTCGTTGTCCGCCTCCAAGCCCTTGAGCACCGAGCGTAGGTTGAGCGGGAACACCTTCTCGTGCATGGCCTCGGGGCTGTTGAAGCCCAACGCGACCGGATCTGCATCGCGCAGTATGCCGTCGACACCCGCAAGCACCATCGCCGCGAGCATGTAGTGCGTGTTCGCCGAGGCGTCGCCGGTCCGGTACTCCACGCGGACTTGATCGGCCTTCAGGTACCCGGGGATGCGTACAGCCGCGGTCCGCGAACCCTTCGCGAACGTGGCGCTGATGGGTGCCTCGTAACCGGGCACGAGACGGCGGAAGCTGTTGGTGCTCGGGTTCGTGAACGCGAGCAGACTTCCGGACAAGCTGTGCTCGAGCAGGCCTGCGGTATACGAGAGCCCCTTCTTCGAAAGCCCGTGCAACCCGTCACCGGGGAAGAGGCTCTCACCATCTTTCTCGAGGTACTGGTGGACGTGCATGCCGCTGCCCGGCTTCTTGTAGAGCGGCTTGGCCATGAACGTGACCTTGAAGCCCATCTCCTCGGCGATCGAACGGAGGATCCACTTGGCGATGGCCGTGCTGTCGGCAGCCCTCATGAGGTCCATGAGGTCGAGTTCGATCTCGAGCTGCGAAGCGCCCACCTCATGGTGGTGGTACTTCACCGCGATACCCGCATCCTCCATGAGCCGGACGGCATTGTTCCGGTAGTCGAAGAAGCGGTCCTCGGGCGGCAGTTTGTGGTAGCCCTTGAGGGGGGCGAAGCGCTGCTGCTTGTTGTACCCCTCACCGAGGCCCTCGGCAGACCCCACCGAGTACGTCGCGTGATCCAGGCCGGTAGAGTACTCGAGCGCATCGAAGACGTACAGCTCGAGTTCGACGAGCATCTGAGCGGCATCGGCGATCCCCTGCTCCTGGATGTAGGCGGCGGTGCGAGCGGCAACGGCACGCGGGTACTGGTCGAAGGGCTCGCGGTCCGCGGTAAGCGCGTCGCAGATCACATGCACGATGCGGAACCCGTCCCGCTCCTCGAGCCACGCCGAGTCGCAATCGGGGACAGCGACCATGTCGGACTGATCGACCTTCGCGAAGCCGTAATTGGAAGCGTCGAAGCCGATGCCGTCGGTGAACGTCGCCTCGGACACGTGTCCTCGCGGCAGGCTCACCGAGCGCATGTCCCCGACGATGTCGAAGATGAGCAGGTTGAGGAAGTCCGCATCGAGAGGTCCGGGCTTGAGATCTGTGTACGCCGACAGCTTCATAGTGGTGGTCTCCGATTCTCCAGAAGTCGTGCGGGGAGGTATGGCTCGGCCCCCGCGAGCGGTCTTGACCGTACGAGACTACCACTACTTGCAGCCCGGGTGGCACAGACGGGGCTTCCCCCGTGCTCGGTTGACAGCTATATGTCGGCTTCATATACTGTGCCATACAGCTAGCTGTTGATTACATCTAGAGGAGGGCTCCTGTGACAGCTGGACACGGATTCCACGCCGGACGCGGCGGGATGCACGGTGGTGGCCGCCCGTGTTGCCGCCGAGGTTCGGGTTCGGGGGCGGGTGCGTTCGTGGAGCCTGCCGCTCTCGCCGCGCTCGCGCGACAGGGCGGTCACGGCTACGACCTGCGACGCGAGATACGAGAGTTGACCGGCGGTGAGCTTGAGGTCGACGCGGGCGGCTTGTACCGCGTGCTGCGGCGCCTCGAGGAGGACGGGTTCGTGACGTCGACGTGGGCCGAGGGTGACTCCGGTCCGCAGCGACGCGAGTACGAACTGACCGCCGAGGGCCGCGAGTTGGCGAGCGACTGGGTCGCCCACCTGAAGGAGCGTCAGCGCGTCGCTGCCCGAGTAGCGGATGCGCTGTCTTCTGCGCTCAAAGAAACCGACACGGCGTGATACTCGAGGAAGGAGGCAGGACGATGCCTGGACTGGACAGAAGTGGCCCGGAGGGCCGCGGAGAGATGACCGGCGGAGGACGCGGGGAGTGCATGAGCGACGAACCGCGGATCGTACAGCGATTCCTCCGTCGCGGGCTGGGAGTCGGCGGAGGGCTGAGCGGAGCAGGGTTCCAGAGGGGAACCTTAGGCCGGGGCGGACATCGCCGCCACGGCCCGGGCGCGCGCGGCGGACGCGGGTGGCGGCTGTGAAGGTCGCAGTGAGTGCCTACGGACCGACGCTGGACGACCCGGTCGACGAGCGCTTCGGCCGGGCCACCTACCTTGTGGTCGTGGACACGGAGACCTTCGCGGCAGAACCGATCGACAACCGTGCGAACTGCAATGCGCTCCAAGGTGCCGGCCCCGGTACAGCCGAAGCCGTCGCGCGGGCCGGGGCCGCGGCGGTGATCACCGGGCACCTCGGCCCCAAAGCGTACGATGCGCTCGCGCTCGCCGACATCGGCGGATACCGGGCTGCGGGAGGTATGCAGGTGCGAGAGGCCGTACACGCTTTCGCAGAGGGCCACTTGCACCCCCTGAGCAAGGACACGAGTCATGCGGGTCTCGGCTGAACGATACGACTCAGGGGTCTTCCATCCTGGCAACGTAGAGAGAATGGAGTGCTGTGATGTCTGAAACGACCGTGCTCGCGATACCGTCGGTCGGCACGGGTGGACTTGAAGGGGAACGCTCCGGCCACTTCGGCCGCTGCGACGTGTTCACGCTCGTGGAGTTGGGCGCAGACGGTGTCGTCGGTGTCCGCGTCATCGATAATCCCCCGCACGCCGAGGGAGGCTGCCTGCGCCCGGTCGAGCTCCTCGCCTCGCACGGGGTGCACGCACTCGTCGTCGCCGGCATGGGAGCCCGACCGCTCGCCGGCTTCCGCGACGTCGGCATCGAGGTCTACTTCGACGACGTCACGCTCGGCATCGGAGATGTCGTCGCTCGCGTACTGAGGCGCGAGGTGGAGCCCATGGACGACCGCTTCGTGTGCGGAGGCCACTAGCGCCATGGATGCAGGTGTCGCTTCCAGTCCGCTCCATGCGGGCCCCGGAGGGCCGTTCACCGTCGCGGTGGCCTCGGGCAAGGGTGGAACCGGCAAGACACTCGTGTCGGCCAACCTTGCGGCGTGGGCGGCCCACTCCGGACGAAGCGTCACGCTTGTCGACTGCGACGCCGACGCACCCAACGACCACCTGTTCTTCAAGGTGGCCCACGTGGAGACCTCGGTCGTCGAGGCTCCGGTGTCAGAGATCGATCCTGCGTCCTGCCACGCCTGCGGTGCCTGCCGAGACGCGTGCACGCGCGGCGCGCTCAGACTCCTCGGGACCCGGGTCGTCGTGTTCGAGGAACTATGCAACGGGTGCGGGCTCTGCGCAAGAGTGTGTCCGGCTGATGCCGTGCGGATCGTCGGCAGGCGCGTCGGCGTCGTTACAATGAGCCGTGCGCTGCGACACCCCGGGCTGCAGCTGGTCGCAGGTGTGCTCGACATCGGGCAGGTCAAGGCACCCGACGTCATCCGTGACGCGGTAGCGGCGGCGATGCACGCTCCGGCGGATCTCGTACTCCTCGATGCGCCACCCGGCGTCGCGTGCCCCGTCGTCGCTACGGTGCGTGCGGCCGATGCGCTCCTGTTCGTCACGGAGCCCACACCCTTCGGGCTCCACGACCTCGAGCTCGCACTTCACCTCGCAGCGGATACGAACGTTCCTGCGACCGTCGTGGCGAACAAGGTGACCAACGGGACGTACGACGTAGAGCGGCTGGCGGCCGCACACGGCATATCGGTGGTGTGCTCGATACCGTTCGACCGGCGCATCGCCGAAGCGTACGCCGGCGGTACGCTCGTGTCGGAGTACGCCGATGCACCGGCGCAGTGGCTCGAGCCGATAGGCACGTGGATCGAGAGCGTCTCCGCCCATGGCACACGACCCGCCGTGGTCCACCGATGAAAACCATCACGGTCGCATCCGGCAAAGGCGGGACGGGCAAGACCACCCTCTCGGCGCTGTTAGCGCACCTTTCGGCCTCATCGATCAGAATCGCGGTAGCGGACGCAGATGTAGAGGCCTCGAACCTGCCGCTCGCGCTCGGGTTCGCGCACGAACGCAGCGAGGTGTTCGAGGGCGGTCTGACAGCGTCGATCGATCCCGGGCGATGCATGGGGTGTGGGGCATGTGCCGCCGCGTGCCGATTCGGTGCGATCTCCTCGACCGATGATGTCTACCGTGTCGATACGATCGCCTGCGAGGGGTGTACGACGTGCGCGTTCGTGTGCGCAGTGGATGCCGTGACGTTCTCGCGCGACATCGCCGGCAGCGTGAGCACGGGGGTGTCAGCGGTAGGTCCGCTCGCCTTCGGGCAGCTCCGGCCTGGTCACGACCTCAGCGGCAAGCTCGTCACCGAGGTGCGGAGCCGCGCGTCCGCACTTGCAGCGGCCCACGGAGCCGAACTACTGCTCATCGACGGGCCCCCGGGAACCGGATGTCCCGCCATCGCTTCTGCGACCGGCACCGACATGGTTCTGGCCGTGGCGGAACCGACGTACTCCGGAGCGCACGACCTCGGCCGGCTCGAGTCGCTCGTCACACACCTCGACGTGCCGATGGCCGCCGTGCTCAACAAGGCCGATCTCTCATCAGCCGGTGCCGAGCGAGTGCGCGACCTGTGCGCCGAGCGGTGCGTCCCCCTCGTGGCCGAGATACCGTACGACCCGGCTCTACGAGATGCGATGGCGCGCATGGCCGAGGGAAGAGCAGTCGCAGACACCGCCATCGGTCGGAGCACCGCGCATGCCGTTGCAACAGTGTGGGAGTGGCTTCGCGCGGCGCTCTTGTCCGGTCCAAGCCTCTCAGTAAGTTCGTGGGCGACAGACGCACTCGAAGTGGGCTACGACCCGCGCGACTCTACTCTGGACCGATGACGTCATCGACCGTGTGAACCACGCCGTTACCCGTGCCGATATCCGCGTCGACCACTCTCGCGCCGCCCACGTAAGGACCAGGCTCTGCGTCTATCACCTCGAGCCCCACCCCGAGCACCGTAGGTACCACGTCGCTGGCTATGATGCGTTCCCGGTCGAACGAACCGGGCGCGACATGGTGGCGCACGAAACGTTCGAGGTCGGCGGGCACTTTGACGATGTTCCCGAGCGCGTTGGGCGGCAGCTTGTCGAACGCCTCGTTCGTGGGGGCGAAGACGGTGAACGGCCCCTCCCCGTCAAGGTCCACGATCACGCCCGAACGACGGACGAGCTGGTTGAAGGTGGACAGCTCGGGGGTCTGGTCGAGCATGTCGCCGATCGTATCGAAATGCGCGATGCGTACCACGGTCTTCTCCGTTCTCGAGCGGCGCGATGGCGATCGCTCACGAGGATGTCACCACAGGCCTGAGGACACTGTCAGACAGTAGATACCCGTGGGAAACGCGCACCTCAACGCACAACGACTCAGTTGAAGGACTACCACGGACTCCATCCACGCCTCTCGGCCCAGTATCCGTAGAGGACCTTCACGATGCCCAAGACAGGAACCGAGAGCAGGAGTCCGATGAACCCGAACAAGGTCGTCGCCCCGATGATCGCGAGCATCACGACGACCGGGTGCAACCCCATGGCGTCGCCCATGACCTTGGGGCGTGCCACGTTGCTCTCGATCTGCTGGATGAACACCATCACGATCAGTGCCCATAGCGCGAGAATGGGATCGGTCATCAGCCCGATGACGATCGCGACGGCGGCGGCGGCGATGGGCCCGAGATACGGGATGAACTCCAGTATTCCAGCGAGCACGCCGATGAACCCGGAGTACGGCATGCCTATGATCAACATGCCGACCCATGTCATGATCCCGACGATCACCATGAGTATGAGCTGTCCGCGAAGGAACCCGCCCACGCTTTCTTCGACACGCGCACCGATCTCCCGCGCGGTCCGACGCCAGCCCGGAGGCATCGATTCGATGATCCCCGGACCGACCGCAGGAAGGGTGTAGAGGAGATAGAACCCGATGACCGTCCCCGTCACGAGGCCGGTCACGATCCCGAACACCCGGTTACCGATAGCAACGAGTTGACCAGCGATGATCGACGCTACGCCTCCGACCTCGCCCATCGCGCTTTCCGCAGCGCTGCTGACCGCTTCGAGCAGCCACGCCGGGAGCAGTTCCTCGTAGCGGAGGATGGTCCGGTCGGCCGCGGCCTGGAGCCGTTCGACGTATCCGGGGAGCGCAGACGTGAACTCCGCTGCCTGTGTCGCTACGACGGGCGTCAAGATCACACCTCCGCCGACCAGCACGGCCACCGCAAGAAGGTAGCAGAGCAGGACTGCCACCAGCCTCGATACCTTACGCGCCGCGAGCCACTCGACGGGCGGCCTTAGGAAGAACACGATGATCAACCCGAGAGCCAGGGGCAACAGCACCGTCCACAGCCTGCCGAGAAGCCACAGTGCGCCGAGCAGAAGCACTATCCAGCCGATCACGGTCCAGGTGATCTTGAGCAGGCGCTCCCAGTCGAGTCTCTCGCACTGCCGGGCCTGAGGCTGTCGTTCGTTCGTACTCAGCGCCGGCACCCCCGTCTCCTCTGACTTGTGTGTACCGAAAAACACCCGTGCTCAATCAGGTAGCGGTGCAGCAGTGCGCCTGACGACCACAGGGACAGCGGATGCAGGCGGGACACGTCACCCTGTCTGCGAAGAGCTCTTCACCCCAGGCCGTCCCGCTGCGGCCGAGCGCTCCGCTGCGAGCCTGCGCGCAAGTACCTGCATGTCCTCGACGCTGTCACTCTCATCGACGATCTCCATGCCGAGGAGGGTCTCGATGAGGTCCTCGAGCGTGATGAGTCCGCTCGTGCCGCCGTACTCGTCGACGACGATCGCCATCTGATGACGCTCCTCGAGGAAGAATTCCAACAGCCGCGACAGCGGCATCGCCGCGGGCACCGCCGGCATCTCGCGCTTGAGCGACGCCAGCGTCCGCTCGCCCTCGTCGCGCGCTTCGGTCATCAGCACGTCGTCTTTGAGCACCATCCCGGTGATGTGGTCGGTATCGGCGCTATACACCGGAAGGCGCGAGAACGGTATCGGCTCGACCTCGGAAAGTAGCTCTCTGACCGTCATCGACTCGGGGAACGCCATCATGACCGTGCGGGGTGTCATGGCATCCTTCGCCTTCAGCGATTCGAACCGGAACAAGTTCCTGAAGATGCGCGACTCATGGACATCGATGTGACCGCGCTCCTCGGCCACACCCGCCATGGCGATGAACTCCTGTCGGCTGAAGACGTGCACGTCGCGGCCGCGGGCGATCAACCTCGTGACCCACTCGGATATCCGTACGAGCGGGTAGAGCGCGAACGTCAATGCGCGGATGAAGAGCGCGGTGGGCTTGACGAGGGTCCGCCAGTACACGGTGCCGATGGTCTTCGGGACGATCTCGGAGAGGAAGAGGATGCCGAGCGTCATGAACGCCGAGAAGACCCCAGTCCACGTGCTGCCGAACACGATCGTGGCCTGGGCGCCCGCTCCGATCGCGCCAGCGGTATTGGCGATCGTGTTGAGGGTAAGGATCGCGGCCAGCGAACGGTCGACGCTCTCCTGACGGATACGCCGCAGGAGTGCGGCGAACTTCGCATGCATCTCGCGCATGCCCTCGATGTAGGAAGGCGTGATGCTCAGCAGGACCGATTCGGCGATCGAGCAGAGGGCCGAGATGATGAGCGCCATCGCCACGAAGGCGACGAGCAGCATGATGTCCGACCGTGCGACCTCTCCGGCCACATCCGTAGCCGGCATCGCCTCCGCAGCCATCGCGGGCATCGCGGTCGCCGCGGTCACCCAAAGCATGGCGAAGGCTGCCGCGAACACGTGCGAAGATCTCATAAGTGCCTGGTCTCCTCGGCCGGGCAGACAAGGGGCCGGTGGCGGTTGCCGATACGGTATCCCGGCGCTGAGGTGATTGTATCCGAACCGCCCGGAGCTTCCTCACCACATGACAAACCCCGGCCACCTGAGGGAGCGGCCGGGGTTGCCGTGAAGATACACGCTGGTGTTACTACGGCCGACGGTCGAGTCCTTCGTCAGCGTCTCCGGGAAGCTCGGAGGTCGGTGGCGCTACGGGCTGCTCGGGCGTTACCGGCTGCTCGGGCGCTACGGGCTGCTCGGGCCTGTCGGGGACCGCGGGTGCCTCGGGAGCGCCACTAGCCGCACCGTCAGAGGCGGTCCCGGAAACGGCCTCACCGAAATCACGGCCATCGGCGGGATCTCCTTCGAACACCGTGTCGGTGACGCCCTTGGCCTTGTCCGAAGCCTCGTCAGGAAGAACCGGGGCGGTCGTCTCGACGCTGCCCTCGAACTCGCTGAGAGCCTCGTCACCGGCGCCATCGGGGCCACGATCCGGAGCTGGGATGTCGATGCCGATCCCGGCCAGCGAGTCTGCCACCCGCTGCTGAGCGACATCGGGCAGGTTGCCGGTCGCTGCGGCTCCCGTAGCTGCGACCGCCACGGCCACACTGCCGACTGCGATCTTCCCGAACAACGTCGAAAGGAAGGTGCTGATCATAGCGCGTCGCCTCCATCTCATCGTGAGAGGCCGCGCATCCCGGCCCCCCGTGGTACGGACTGGAGCGTTCTCGGCGACCTGCAACGCCTCCGCTGCGAGAGTGGCGGGCAACCGCGAATCGACCGGCTCGTCTGCCGAGTCGGCCTGCAGCATCCCGGTGAACGCCGACACCGCGTCCTCGTCACCAAGGTCACAGTCTCCGGCAGCCAGTCGGTCTGCCCACTCGTCGTAGTGTCGCTTCGAACGTCTCATCTCACTCCCGTTACCGACGCGCTACGGCAGAAACGTACCACCTTCGCCAAGAATCTTCTCGAGGCGCTTCAATGCTCTGCGCTGAAGGGCACTGACCGCCCCCGGTGACTTCCCGACGATCCGCGCGACCTCGGTGACGCCGAAGCAGGCGACGAACCGAAGTATCACCACTTCACGTTGGTCCGGAGGTAGCCTGTCGAGCACTCGCTGGAGTTCTTCGTCAACGACACGCGCAACGGCTTCCGACTCCGCCGAGCCCACCTTCGGAGCGGCCTCTTCGAGCACTGTCTCATCGACGCTCTCGACCGGCTTGCGTCTGACGCGACGCCGCTCGTCGACGATGCGGTGGTGGGCGATCATGAACACCCACGAGCGGAACGCCGCCTCGTCACCCGAGAAGCGTTTCAAGCCACGTGCCACCTGGAGCCAGGTCTCTCCAACAAGGTCGTCTGCGTCCATGCCGCCCTGGCGGCGCACGTATCCCCGCAGCACACCATCAAGGTCGGCGACCAGGCGCTCCCACGCCCACTCCGCCCCTTGACCAGCCGCAGTGAGGATCGAGTCGAATGGGTCGCTCGTAGGCACAGGACGCTCCTGAGTACGCTGGTTTCCGGTCTCTCACAAGTGTATCGGAGCGTGTCGAGCGATACTGGAATGCGCAGAGGACCTGGCCCGCACGTCCGCATCTGACTTCCGCGCGTGCGTTATGATGTGTTCTTTCCGGTTCCCCACCCCATAGGAGAGACCATGACGCTCGACCCTCCCGCAGAGGGTCCCGCAGCCCGGGCCCGACCGATGGTACTGGCCATCGGCGGCAGCCCCCGGGCGGGCGGCAACTCCGACATCCTGATCGAGCGCTTCCTCCTCGGCGCCGCGCGCACCGGAGCGCGCACCGACACGATCCAGTTGAGGGACCTCGACTTCACGCCATGCATCGGCTGCGAAATGTGTCGCACGACCCACGAGTGCTCCCGGTTCGAAGACGACCTCACCGCCGTCTACCCGGCGATCGTCGAGGCCCGTGGACTCGTACTCGTCTCTCCCGTGCACAACTACAACATCACCGCGTGGGTGAAGGGGTTCATCGACCGGCTGTACTGCTTCTACGACTTCACCGAGCCGAGACCGGGCCCGTGGTCGACGCGCCTGCAAGGCCAGGGACGTACCGCAGCCGTCGCGGCAGTCGCCGAGCAACCCGAGATCGACGACATCGTGCGCGCGCTCGACGCGATGCGCAGGCCACTGGAGGCCCTCGGTTACGCGGTCGACTACCAGTTACCCGTAGCACGCCTGTTCGGCAAGGGTGCCGTCGCCGAGTGTCCTGAGATACTGGAAACGGCCGAGCGTTATGGTGAGATGCTCGGCGAAGCCATCCTCGACGACGAAGTCCCCGATGGAGAGCAAGGGCCGTGAAATACGTCGAAGTGGTAGCCAAGCCCACGAGTTCCGAGACCGTCGAGAAGATCGCCGCCAAAGAGAAGGCCCTCGACTTCCGCGCCGGCGCGGTCGGTGAGGACGGCATGCAGTACATGCGGCTCGTCGTTCCCGACGAGAGGCTCCAGGCGGTACTCGACGCCTTGCAGAACGTGCTGGGAGCCCAACCCTCTGCTCGGATCATGGTGCTCGCCGTCGAGGCCGCGCTGCCCAAGCCAGTCGAGGACGAGTCCGGCTCCGGTGAAGGGAAGACCGCTTCGGCGATCGCGGCGCGCGAGACGCTTGCCGAGGAGGCTGAGCGTAACGCCCGTCTCGACCGGGACTATCTGCTGCTGGTCGCTCTCTCGACGGTGGTGGCCGCCATCGGGCTCGTCAAGGACAACGTCGCCGTGGTGATCGGCGCGATGGTGATCGCGCCGCTGCTCGCACCCAACCTCGCGCTTAGTCTCGGCACGTCGCTGGGCGATATCAAGCTCGTCCGCAAGTCGGTACAGAAGCTTGCAGCAGGCATCGCGCTCGCCGTCGCCCTCTCCGCAGCGATGGGCGCGGTACTGAGCGTGGACCTGAGCAGTCCTGAGCTACTGACCCGCACCGACGCCGGCCTCGAGTCGATCGTACTCGCGCTCGCCTCAGGCGCCGCAGCGGCTCTCTCGATATCCACGGGTCTGCCGGCGATCCTCGTAGGGGTGATGGTGGCCGTCGCGCTGCTCCCGCCGGCGACGACACTGGGGCTCATGCTCGGGCACGGTGACTTCACCCTCGCCACCGGCGCGGGTCTGCTCCTCGCGGTGAACGTGGTGTGCGTCAACCTCGCGAGCAAAGTGGTCTTCCTGCTCAAAGGCGTGCGGCCACGCACGTGGTCGGAGAAGGAACGCGCGAAGCGCTCGATGACCGTCTACATCGTGGCATGGCTCGTGGCGCTCGCCGTCCTCGTGCTGGCCATCTACCTTCGCGCCGCTGTGATCGCGTAGGCTTGGCTGGCCGAATATCGACGGCTACCCCGGAGCCCCCTACTCCAGGCTGTGGGGCCCCCTCGTCGGTCCTCGTACCGCATCAGTCGAGGAGTACGAGGCGATATCGATCGCAAGGATGATGCAGGGGGTGGAGATGCGCAGCAGCGAAAGCCCTCGTCCGCGAACTGCAGATGACTCGGTGGAGGGCCCGCCTCCCGGTAGGGAGAAGCGGGCCCTCTGCTACAGCTGAACCCGCAGACGGGTTCTATGTCACCGTCCGAACGCACCCGGCGCCGGCCTACGTATCGCCGAGGTTCTTCTCCTCGAACCGCTGTAGGGTACTTGCTGCGAAGTGCCTTCCTCCTACGCCAAAGGCCACCGCGAACGCGATACCGGCAGCCCCGAGAATGATGATGAAGGCGGCATTGACGATGTCCGTCGCTATCCCAAGCTGGTTGAGGGTCATGAATGCCGCGACGGCGATTATGGTCGCCTTCGCGATCAAGGGCGTCATCTTCCACTGTGGGAACCTGCTGTTCATCGAGCTCTCGGTCCAGGTTGCGAGGAAGAGCCCGACGCCCATGATGATCACGGCACTGATGGCGAAGGGCAGGTAGGCGACGACAGCCGCGCCGAACGTCTGCAACACCTCGAGCTGCACGACATTCAGTGCCTCTACAGCGAATAGGAGCATGATGATGTACTTGACCAGGCCGCCCACGAAAGCGGAAAGCGAGAAGCTGCCCAGTCGCGTCTCGTCCTTGATGACCTTGCCCATCAGTTGGTCCGCGCCCACGCTCGACAGGATCTCGGTGAGGAGTTCACCCGCTAGCTTCGCGATAAGGACGCCGACGAGGACGACTGCGATGGCGACAAATATCCTCGGCAGGAAGGCGAAGATACTGTCGAGCATGGCAACAGCCGGAGCAGAGATCGCGGTGATGCCAAGGACCTGCAACGCGGCAATGAGCACCGGGACTAAGATGACGACGTACACGACGTAGGCAAGCATGGACGACACAGGCGTTTCGGACTCTACCGCCCCGAGCTTCTCCTGGATCTTGTCCACGCCAAGCCGCTTCAACAGCGGTCCCGTCAACTGGCGTACCAGGCCGGCAATGAAAAAGCCCACGACCAGGATCAAGGCAGCCGCCAGCAGGTTGGGCACGTAGTGCAGGACCTCACTGACCATCCCGGCTATCGGCTGGGATACGCTGGGAATCCCGAGTTGGTCCAACACGCCGGGCAGGAACAAGAGGAAGACGATCAGGAAGACGAACTTGCCCACGTACTCAAGGGAGTTGCCCGAGGTCTCATCTTCGATACCTATCTTGTCCAGGTGCCTTTCGACCCCGAGAAGACCGAGTGCCTTCATCACGACCTTCTTGGCTATCTTCGCAACGACGTAGGCGAGAACCAACAGCAGCAGCGCCGCCAGTACTCCTGGCACGGCACCCAGGACCGAGTGCCACAAGTTCTCTAACGCATTCATACAACACTCCCCTCTCCTCTGAAGCAGCCGGACTACATTCCACACTACCATGTCGGTTCTGCCCGAGAGACGTGGTCGCAAAACGCTCGTAGATGCCGATGAAGACGCATCGTCGTGATACCGTTATGCGCATGGACACCAGCAGCTCTCACTCGGCCGCGGAGCGCCTCGACGCTGTTTTCGCCGCTACCCGCAGCCGTTTCGATCTCCCTGAAGGCGTCATCTACCTCGACGGCAATTCGCTCGGCCCTCTCACGCACGATGCACGCATGCGGGTCGCCGACGAGCTCGACAACCAGTGGGGCGCACGGCTGATCAAAGGGTGGAACGAGTCGGGCTGGATCGACTTGCCCCACATCGTCGGGAACCGTATCGCCGCGCTCGTGGGCGCAGCACCTGGTTCGGTCGTCGCGTGCGACTCTACCTCCGTGAACCTGTTCAAGGTGTTGTCCGCAGCACTCCAGATGCGACCGGAGCGCCGCGTGGTCCTCTCGGACCGCGGGAACTTCCCGAGCGACCTCTACGTCGCGCAGGGGCTGCTCGGCGGAGTCGAGCGCGGGCACGAGCTGAAGGTCGTCGAGCCCGAGGAGGTCGCCGAGGCGCTCGACGAGAACGTCGCAGTCCTCATGCTCACACAGGTCGACTACCGCACGGGTCGCCTGCACGACATGGCCGACCTCACGCGCCGCGCTCGCGCAGTGGGCGCCGCCACCGTGTGGGACCTCGCGCACTCGGCGGGCGCCCTACCGGTGCACCTCGAGGAGGCTGAGGCCGACTTCGCGGTGGGCTGCAGCTACAAGTACCTCAATGGCGGCCCCGGCGCACCCGCTTTCGTCTACGTGCGTCCGGAGCACGCCGAGCACGCGCATCCGTTCCTCGCAGGCTGGATGGGTCACGAGACGCCCTTCGCGTTCGATCCCGGATACCGGGCGGCACCCGGAGTGGGCAGGATGCTCGTCGGCACGCCCCCGGTCCTCGCCATGACAGCTCTCGATGCGGCCCTCGAGGTCTGGGAGGGCCTCGACCTCGCCGACGTGCGTGCGCGCTCGATCGAACTCAGCGAGACGTTCGTCGCCGAGGTCGAGGCGCGCTGCCCCGAACTCGTTCTCGCATCCCCCCGCGACCCACTCGCGAGGGGTTCTCAGGTGTCCTTCCGTTTCGAACACGGGTACGCAGCGATGCAAGCGCTCATCGAGCGCGGCGTGATCGGCGACTTCCGCACGCCCGACCTGATGCGCTTCGGCTTCGCACCGCTCTACCTGAGCCTCGACGACGTACTCCGGGCTGCCGAGGAACTCGAGACCGTGCTGCGCGACCGGCTCTGGGACGATCCGCGCTTCGCAGCTCGCCTGAAAGTGACGTAGAGCAGGTATCCGCTGTAAGCGGGCTCCGCTTGCGTAGAACGGACCTGACGTGTATCTCTGCTCCACGATCATCCCTCTGATGAGCGGTAGCGAGCCATCACGCAGGCGCGACTTCCCGGAGCGGACATCGGGTAGATAACCACCCGTGCGTCCCGCCGAGGACGACCTCGGTGCGCCGCCCGTTGCGCTCGAGCAGGCTCGCAGCGATCGTCGAACGTCGCCCGCTGCCGCAGAAGATCACGATCGGATCCTGCTCGGACAACTCGTCGAGACGGTCCGGTAGTTGCGGCAACGGGACCTCGAGTGCTCCGGTGATGCCGAGCGCCTCGACCTCGGCGGTGCTGCGGACGTCGAGGACCCTCAGGATCGCGTCCTCGTCGAGGCGTCTACAGACGCCAGGCGTGTCGATTACGTGTGTGCTCGCGACCGGTCGACCCGACGTCTCCCAGCGCTGCATACCGCCAGCGAGACAGCCGCGCACGTCGTCGAATCCCATCCGCGCGAGTGCTGTCGCGTCATGCGCCAGGTCGGCGGAGACGAGGACGATCGGCGTGCCGGGGTCGATGAACCACCCGGCCCATACGCCGAGCATCGCGTGCGGCAGCGCGAGCGACCCCGGCACATGCGCCGCCAGAAAACACTCCACGTCCCGCGTGTCGACTACGAGACCCCCGTCGTCCGAGCACGTTTCGACCTCCTCGGGCTGCAGCAGCGGGAGAGCCCGGCGCTCGTCGAAACAGTGTCCGCCGAGATTCAGATCCTCCATGCGGTCGAAGTACGCAGGTCGGCCGATAGCCTCGGAGTGCTCGACGGCGGAGCGCACGAACGACCGTTCGTCGAGTCCCAACTGGGGATTGAGGGCGCGCTCCATCCCGATGGTCGTGTAGGATCGACCGGCGATGCTGCTACCACACGCCGATCCGGCTCCGTGCGCAGGCCACAGTAGCACATGATCGCCGAGGGGGAGCACGCGCTCGTGAAGCGAACGGTGCAGTGCGGTCGCGAACTCCTCGGCCGAACCTTCCGGGCCGAGGTCGACACGGCCCGTCTCCCCCGCGAACAGGAGGTCTCCCGAGAAGAGCATCCACGGCGTCTTTCCATCGCGGATCAGATAGCACATGTGCCCTGGCGTGTGCCCGGGCGTATGGAGCGCTTCGAGCGCGAACGAGCCAAAGGGGATCGTCTCCCTGTCCTCGATCGGGGCACCGTAACCGTAGTCGAGCCCGCCGTCCGCATGTCGCACGTCCGCGCCGGTGCGCGTTTCGAGTTCGACGCTGCCGACCACGTAGTCCTCGTTGCGGTGCGTCTCTACGACCGCGATGATCCGTGCGCCCCTCTCTCGGGCGAGATCGACGTAGACGGCGACGTCGATCCGCGGGTCGATGACGACCGCCTCTCCGGCGTCCTCCACGTAGTACGACCAGTGAGCGAGACCCGGGCTCTCGATACGGTGGACGAACATGCGGACCCTCCTCACTTCCCGGACGCGACGCAACCTTGCGACACAACTGAACCTACCCGCCGAGGCGGACCTCAGGCACGCGGGATCACTGCGCCGAGTAGACCTCTCCCGGACGCGGACGCGATTCGACGAGCTCGACGACGCGTGACGCTGTCGTCGACGGAGCGGCGAGCTGGCCTTCTCGATGCAAACGGTCGTACCGCTCTACCTCGGGAAAGTCCTCCGGACGTGAGGTGCGGACCTCCTCTTGCATGACCGTGTCCATCACGCCGGGGTTGACGCTGATGGCCCGGATAGGATGTGGACGGTCCTCCTGTTCCAGGGCGACGGCACGGACGTAGTTCTCGAGCGCCGCTTTGCTAGCGCAGTACAGGGACCAGCCGGCAAGCCCCCGGCTCGCCGCTCCGCTCGAGATGTTCACGAACGTCTTGGGGCAGGTGTGGTCCTGGAACGCCCCGGCGAACGCCCGGGCGAACAGGATCGCGGAAACGACGTTGGCGTGAAGATGGCCGATGATATCCTCGGGCGTCGAGCGCTCCACCGGGCCGACAGGACCGAGCAGCGAGGCATTACTCACGGCCACGACCTCCGAGACATCGAGCCCGGCCAACGACTCGAACTCTCGGGTGAACACCTCGGTCACCTTGCGGACATCCGAAAGATCCAGCTCGACGCTGAAAGGGTGCGGCGCGGATCGGGAGAACTCCACGACCCTCCAGCCCTGTTCGCGATAGAGGTCGCAGAGTGCGCCCCCCAGACCACGCGAGCCGCCTGTGACGATGGCAAGGCCCATGTTCGACACTCCTTCCGATGTGACTGAAGCCGACCGCTGCGGCTTCTGCGTTGAAAGGCCCCCTCTTCGGGTATTCCCGAACTGGGGAGATACCGCCGAACACGATATCGCTCGCTCGGCCGGATCAGGAGGAAGCATGCTGCGGATCGAGCGCCTGAGAGAACACCTGAAGCAGAGTCTCTGGTTCGTGCCATCCCTTCTGCTTCTGGGCTTCGTCGCCCTCGCTGTGGCAGCGGCATACGTGGACCAGAACGTTCTCGCTGCGAGGGAGGATCTCTCACTCTACGGAGGTTCGGCCGAGGGGGCGCACACGATCTTCGCCACCATAGCGACAGCGATGTTGTCGCTCGCGGTCCTCGTCTTCTCGATAACGCTCATAGTGCTCCAGCTGGCAAGCACCCAGCTGACACCGCGGGTTCTTCCGCTGTTCCTCCAGAACCGTTGGAGCAAGATCGCGATGGGCGTCTTCCTGGGCACGTTCGCGTACGCACTGGTCGGCCTCTGGGTCGTACGCATACCTTCGAACGGCGATGGGGGACTCGTCCCGGTGCTCACGGTGAGCCTGGCGTTCGCTGCTGTCGCCCTCAGCCTCGTCACGTTCCTCAACTACATCCACCGAGTCGCCCAATCGATCCGGTTGGAAACGATATCGACTGCGATCGCGCGCCAGACACGCGCGGCGCTCGCCTCGACTCCGGTCCTCGAGAGTGACTCCGGGGGCGCGGGTTCCGCAACCGAACCGGCACGCGTACGGTCGACGTTGGAAGGACGTCCGTCACGTGCAGTGTGCGCTCCCGAGAGCGGGATCGTCGCTGGCGTCTCCGTCGAGGTATGCATGAGGTGGGCCCGTGAGAACGACGTCCTCATCGAACTCTTGCGTCCGGTCGGCACGTTCGTGGTCGAGGGAGCACCGCTCGTTCTCATACATGGTGACGATGCCGACACGAAGTTCCCCCTATCAGAAGCCGTGTCGCTCGCCAGGGAGCGCGTCATCGCGCTCGACCCGGCGTACGGTGTTCAGGAACTCGTGGACATCGCTGTAAGAGCCCTCTCTGCCGGAGTGAACGAGCCGGGAATGGCCGTCGTGGTGCTCGATCATATCCACGAGATCCTCGAGATGAGAGGGCGGTCCAGCACGTCGGGATCGGTCTGCACCGATGACGACGGGACGCCCAGGTTCATCGCGCCACAGCTGACGTGGGAAGGCTGGGTCTCCCTCGCGCTGCGCGAGATCGTCGACTACGGCCGTGACTCGGTCCAGGTGTGCCAGCGAGTCACGCTCATGCTCGAAGACTTGATCGCGTCCCTCCCGGTCACGCGTCACGACCCGCTCATCAGGTACCTGCGCGAGGTCCAGGAGTACCCTGCGTCGACACGACCGTACCTCGAGTGGACCGCTCGGTAGACGCGACCCACAATCTGTCGCGGGACGACACGAGTGCTATGCGGGACTCACAGTAAGAAGAGCGTCGCCAGACCGGTGGCGACGGCCGCAAGTAGCGCCCACGGGAGCGTCTTGCGCAGCACCGCTCCCTCCTGCCCCACGATGCCGGCAGTCCCCGTACCCAAGACGACGTTCGCGGGTGAGATCGAGTTCCCGATGGCGCCGCCAGCATGCTGGGCTGCGATTATCGCTGACTCCGCGAGCCCCTCTGCCTCGGCGACGCTCTGCTGGAGTGGCGCGAACAAGATGTTCGACGCCGTGTTGCTCGATGTCATGAACGAGCCCAGCAATCCGATGGCGTTAGCGGTCCCCGCGAACACGAGAGGAGGGGCGACCAGAGCGATGCCCTCGGCCAGTACGGCGGTCTGTCCCGAGTGGCCCATGATAGTACTCATCGCCAGGAACACTACGACCGCGAGCGACGCCGGGATCGCATCACTTACGACCCCGGGGAGGATCTCCTCGACGTCATCGGTCCGCTTCTTCCACCGGCGGTAGTATCCCCGCGAGCGATACATCAGCCAAGCGACGATCGCGGACACGAGCAGGAACGTGCCAGGGTGCGTGAGCGGGGCGAAGGGTGAGTACGAATCCTCCGCCTCCTCGAACAGGCCGAATCCGGTCTCGACCGCGGGGAACGCCGGACCCACCTCGAGGCGTCCGAGTGCCTCTTCTATCGGAGGGGTCACGAGGACTCCCACCGTCAGGACGGTGAGCACCACATAGGGCATCAGTGCCATGGTGAGGTTCATGACCGGTTCCGGCTCTTCTGCTTCATGCTCCTCGCGCTCGTGCTCCGCCTCTTCGGCGGACTCGGCCATCGCGGGACGTTCCTCTATCCTCTCGGCCCGTTCCGAGTACCGCTCCCAGCGAGAGAGCGGGTACAGGGCCACCAGAGCGACCGTAGAGGTGAGGAACGTGCCGAGGACGGGGTTCCAAAGGGTGAGCAACAGCTGCCCACCTCCGTGTATGCCGCTGATGATCGCCACCATGGGCAAGGCGTGGATGACCGCCGCACGCCGCCCGAACAGCCATGCGATCCCGAGACCGGCCATGAGGTTGGGTATCCAGAGCAGGATCGCGGTCTGGAAAGCCGCCGCGGCCTGGTCCTGCAGATCGACGACTGTCAGCGTGGCAAGCCATGCCACTGCGAGCGTCCCGAACAGGTTCGCCCACGCATGGCCGATTAGCGGCAGGACCACAGCGTACACCGGCCTGACACCGATCGCGACCAGTAGGGGTGCGACGATCGCGATGGGTGCGCCAAAACCGGTAATCCCCTGCAGGAACGAAGCGAACACCCATGAGAACGCGAGCACCAAGAACAGCTCGTTGTTGCTGAAGCGCTCGATACCCTCCCGCAAGGCCACGAACGCCCCCGCGCGGTCGGCGACCCGGTAGAGGAGCAGCGCCGGCCAGATGACGTAGAGGATGAAGATCGCGTCCCACACGCCCTTGCCGCCGGCCACCGCCAGAGCCTCCATCGGCATCTGGAATGCCAGTATGGCGATACCGCCGGCGACGAACAGTCCGATCGGACCGGCTTCCGGCGCCTTCCACTTCCGTGCCACGAGCAGGAACAGCAGCACCACGAGCGGCGCGAGGGCGAGTAGCCAGTGTCCCAGATCCACCGGGAGTTGGGTGTTGTCAGGCATCGTCCGGCCCCTCAGTAGCCGAGCGCGACGCCGTCGCCTCGCGGGTCGGCGCCGCCTTCGAGGAAGCCGTTCTCGCGGTCGAAGCGTATCGCCTGAGCGTGGCCCATGTTGTCGTCCCAGCCTGCCAGGACCTTCACCGGCTGTCCGCGCAGCTCGAGTTCGCGGATGACCTCATCGGCGATGCGCCCTTCGAGCGACAGGTCCTGGGACTGGGTGCCCCACGTCCTGCCCATAAGCCACCGTGGCGCCTCGATCGCCTGCTGAACGTCGTAGCCGAAGTCGAGCAGACGGGTGACCATCGCGGCATGGGTCTGCGGCTGGCCCTCGCCACCCATGGTCCCGTAGACGAGATACGGCTCCTCGTCCTCGAACAACATGGCGGGGATGAGTGTATGGAATGTCCGCTTGCCCGGTTCGAGCCGATTCGGATGGCTCTCATCGAGCGAGAAGAACGAACCCCGGTTCTGCAGTAGCACACCGGTGTCGCCTGCGACGAACGCGCTGCCGAAATCGTGGTAGATCGATTGGATGACACTCACGGCGAGACCGCTGTCGTCGACTGCGCAGAAGTAGCACGTATCGCCCCCGGCGTCGGCCCTCCGGGCGCTCGACTCGAAACGGATACCCGGCTCGACACTGCTCATGTCCATCGCGCGCTCGCGATCGATGAGTCGCCGACGCTCTTCTGCATACTCCTTGGACAGGAGGCGGTCGAGCGGGATGTCGACGAACGCGGGGTCAGTCAGCCATTCGTCGCGATCGGCAAAAGCGAGCTTCACCGCCTCTGCCATGTGGTGGTAGTAGTCCACCGTGCCATCGCCCCAGGCGGCCACATCGAAACCCTCGATGATGTTGAGTACCTGCAATGCCGCGAACCCTTGCGTGTTCGGGGGAAACTCGTACGCGGTGTAGCCCCGGTAGGTGGTGGAGAGCGGCTCGACCCACTCGGCGTGGAACTCCGCGAGATCCTCCGTGCGCAGTGGCGAGTCTGCGCGTTCGAGGGACTCGCAGATGCGCTGGGCGATATCGCCTTCGTAGAAGCCGCGCCGGGCTCCGTCGCGGGCTATCGCCTGTAGCGTATCGGCGAGGTGTCCTTGAACCAGCCGTTCGCCCTCGCGTCGCTGCTTTCCTTCAGGCACGTAGACCTGTGCGGAGCTCTCGTTCTCCTCGAAGACCGGCATGTCCTCTGCGATCCAGTCGACGAGCGAGCGGCCCACGGGGACCCCGTCTCGCGCGTAGCGGATCGCGTCCGAGAAGAGAGCGTCCCAGTCGAGGCGCCCGTGACGCTCGTGCATCACGCCCCAGCCGTCCACGGCGCCGGGGACGGTGAGGGCGGCCAGGGGGCCTCGTTGCGGGATGGAGTCCTCATGGCCCCGGTCCCGGTAGTAGTCGCGCGTCGCGAGTCGAGCCGCCGGCCCGCTCGCGTTCAGCGCGCGCACCCCTCCCTCTGCAGGGTCGTGCACGAGCCAGAAGCCGTCACCCCCCAAGCCAGCCATGTGCGGGTAGACGACGCACAGTACCGCATTCGCGGCTATCGCCGCGTCGACTGCGCTGCCTCCGCGACGCAGCGCGTCGAGCCCGGCCGCGCTCGCAAGGAAGTGCGAGGTGGCGACCATTCCCTCTGCCGAGCGTGTCGGCGGACGTCCGGTCCGCGGTCCGTTCGGATGCCTCATGATCGACCCCTCCTATGAAGTCTCGCTTTCCCCGGTAGCCTCGTCGTCGTTGTCGCCATCCCCGGCACCTTCGTCATCGCTATCCTCGCCGTCATCGTCCCCAGCACCCTTGCCGTTCTCGTCCTTGAGCACGTAGCGGGTTACCGGCGTGACGGCGCCGGCCGCCACGAGCAGGACCAGGCCGGTCCACCAGAGGACGGGAGAGTCCTGCATGGTCCCTATGCTTATGAGCGGTAAAGCCGCGATGAGCAGCACCAGGGCGATCCCGTGTATCCACATCTTGCTCATGGCCACTCCTCAGCTCGTAAAGGTCATCTGGTTGAGGACGATCGTGAGAGCGCCCGTCAGGACGGCAACCCCCGCAGCCCACGGCAAGGTCTTACGCAGCACTTCTCCCTCACGACCGATGATCCCGGCAGTGCCCGTCCCGAGCACCACGTTCGCCGGCGCGATCGCGTTACCGATGGCTCCACCCGTACTCTGTGCACCGATGATCGTCGCTTCGGAGAGGCCCTCGAGCGCAGCGACCGTCTGTTGCTGGAGCGGTGCGAACAAGATGTTGGACGCGGTGTTGCTCGACGTCATGAACGCGCCGAGCACGCCGATCCAGTTGGAGGCGAATGCGAACATCGGCGGCGGAGCGACTTCGGCGATCCCTAGGGCGAGAGCCTCCGTCTGCCCCGAGTGGTCCATCACCGTACTCATGACCAGGAACGCGACGACTGCGACGGAGGCCGGGATGGCGTCCCCGACGAGACCTTGCCATATGCTCTTCTCGCCCTCGTGCGACTCTCCCCACGCCTTGTAGTAACCCTGACTGCGATAGACGAGCCACGCGACCAGTGCCGCGATGAGCAAGAACGTTCCCGGGTGGGTCAGAGGGGCGAACGGAGAGTACGGCTCGGCCGCCTCCTGGGCCACACCGAGCGCCGTGTCCACCGCCGGGAACGACAGCCCGACCTCGAACTGCTCCAAGAACCTCTCGACGGGTCCTATGACCAACCCGATCACCGTGGCTGCCGTCAGTATTCCGTAAGGAAGGAACGCCATACCGAGCCCCATGGCCGGTTCGGCTTCCTCGGCACCCTCCCCTTCACCCTCGATATCGTCGCCCTCGCCCTGCTCGCGCATGAGCGGCCGCTCCTCGATCTCCTCGGCCCGTTCCGAATACCGGGACCATCGCGACAGCGGGTAGAGCACGACCATCGCCGCCGTGGCGGCAAGGAAGTTCGAGAGGACGGGGTTCCACAGCGTGAGCACGAGCTGGCCGCCTCCGTGGATGAGCGTGATGACAGCGATCATCGGCAGTGCGATCTTGACAGCCGTCATCCGGCCAAAGAGCCAGGCTATCGTCAGGCCGGCAAGGATGTTGGGGACCCAGAGCAGGATGGCTGTCTGGAAAGCAGTCTCTGTCAGGTCAGCGAGTTCGACCACCGATATCGTCGCCAGCCACCCCACGGCAAGGGTGCCGAACATGTTGGCCCACGCGTGTCCGATGAGCGGTATCGCTACCGCGTAGAGCGGTCGGACGCCGATCGCGATGAGGAGCGGTGCGACGACAGCGATCGGCGTCCCGAATCCCGCGATCCCCTGCAGGAACGAGGCAAAGACCCAGCCGAAGGCCATCACCAAGAACAGCTGGTTACTGCTGAACCGCTCGATGCCCTGCCTGAGCGCCTGGAACGCCCCGGCGCGATCCGTGACACGGTACAACAGTAGTGCGGGCCACACGACGTACAGGATGAACAGCGCGTCCCACACGCCCTTTGCTCCAGCCACCGCGAGAGTCTCCCAGGGTGCCTGGTACGCGAGGTACGCGATGAGCCCCGCCGCGAACATCCCGATCGGCCCGGCCTCCGGGGCCTTCCAGCGAAAAGCGACCAGGAGCACCAGCAGCACGACGATAGGGACGAGGGCGAGGAGCCACAGGCCCAGGTCGACGGGTACGCCACCATTGTCCACGATCCACCACCCCTCAGTTGTCGGTACGCGACCGAGGGCGACGGCGCGGCAGCTTCGAGTCCACACGAGGCCGCCGACGTCGTCGACTCCCCGTCCCCCTACCCAGTCACATGTCAACACTTACCCCCTATCGCCACCCGTCGAAACACGAACCCGGGCCAACCGAGGCGAGGCACATGTGGGCGTGTGGCGTCGCCGGAAATGTGGGTAAGTAACGCCCTACATGGCTCGTAAACGACGAACCGAGGAGGGAACACTATGCCTAGGGGCAGAAGAAGACGTGGAGGCGTGGGAGCGCGGTTGCTCGTTGGGGTGACTCTTGCGGCGCTGCTGATGATGGCCGTGCCGGCACTCGCTCAAGAAGGGGTAGGCCGGTTCGGCGGTGCTGACCGGTTCGACACGGCGTTGCTCGGATCGCAATCGGAGTGGGCCGACAACAGCACCAACACAGTCGTGCTAGCAAGTGCGTTCTCCTATCCCGACGCTCTGTCGGCCTCGGCGTTCTGCGGAGAACTGCGCGCGCCTCTACTCCTGACATCGTGGGGCTCGGTGCCCGCCAACGTGATGGACGAGATAGCCCGCGTCACGCCGTTCGATGCCGCCGTCGGAAGGGTGGTCCTGATAGGCGGCACTGCCGTGATCGGGCAACCGGTGGTGGACCAACTCGAAGCCGCTGGATTCGAGGTCTCGCGCATCGCGGGAGACAACCGGTACGAGACGTCGCTCGCCATCGCCGAACAACTCCTTGAGGCTCAGGACGACAGGTGGAGCGGTGAGGTCTGGCTCGCCCGCGGCGACCTGTTCCCGGACGGAATCTCGGTCTCGCCGTACGCCTACCAGATCGCACGTCCCGTCCTGCTGACGCCTGGCGACGCCATCCCATCCGGGATAGCGACGTTCATGGAAGAGAACGTGAGCTGGGCCGGAATCGTCGGTGGACCTGCCGCGATCTCTGCGAACGTCGTCGCCCAGCGTGACGCGATGGGCATCGACGGACCACGCATCGCGGGAGACGACCGCTACGAGACCGCCGTCGAGCTCGCCGAATACGCACTCGGAGCGGGCGGGATCCCCGCTTCGAGCGACTACATCGGCATCGCGAGCGGCGAGGATTTCCCTGATGCGTTGACCGGCGGGATCGTCACCGGTCAGGCTGGCGGCGTCATGTTGCTCTCCTGGCAGGCGTTCGCCCCACAGGCGACGCTCGATTTCGCAGCCCTCCACACCGATCCCGATGACGCGTGGGTGTTCGGTGGCCACCTTGCGGTGAGCGAGAACGCACGTGCCCAGATCGAAGCGGTGCTCTATCCGTAGCGCAGGACCCGCCCATAAGGGCAAAGCGATGAAGTAGGGCTCAGGGCCCTGAAACCGATGATGAAAGGTGGTCTGAACGCATCATGACGATCAAGAACCGTTCGGTACTGAGGCTGATGGCTGTAGGACTCCTGTTCCCGGCGCTCGCGCTCGGCGCGACCGGGTGCGAGGTGGACGACATCGACGACATCGATGACCCGAACGAGAACGCCATACCCGCACCCAACGACGAGAACGCCATGGAACCGTAAGCCGTGGTTCGCTGGAGAATCCTCTCCAGGCACAGGCGCACGAGGGCATCTGCTTCTTGTCCGAGGAGCGGGTGCCCTCGTCCCTTGATTTCGCGAAGTACGAGGTGAGGCAGGCCCCCTGAGTCGAATGGAGGGCAGAGCGATGGACGAGCGAGCCGAATTCATCGATAGGATCAGGTCAGAGAGGAACAAGTGTTCCGAGGAGGTCAGGCGTCTGCAAGAGAGGGCCATCGCGATGTCGGCCAAAGCGCGGCTCTCCTATGAAGAGCAGTTGGCGGACCTGCAGCGGGGATGCTCGGCGGTGGACCGCGAACTGGACGACCTGGAGCGGGACCGGTCGAACTGGGAGGGTGCCAAAGAAAGAGTGCAGGCCATGATGAAGGAGCTGAAGACCGGCATCGAGAAACTCCGCTCGCGGTCGGGCGAGAGCGGCTGAGGTAGCGGCCCGGAGGCTTGTGTCACGCAACCCTACGGCCGGTGATCATATTGAAGATGAACACGGCCAGCGCGATGACGAGCAGTAGGTGTATGAAGTTGCCGGCGATCTCAAGCAGGAAACCCGCCAGCCACAGAGCGATCAGGATCGCGATGATGGTCCATATCATGGCTCACACCCCCGTCCACCGCATCGTCGTCCAATAGCACGTGCCTCCTACCTTATATCCCCAACATCGTACCGGGCCTGTGCTCTTCAGCGGGCGGGTCACGCGTCCCCATCTCGTGACGATCTCGACGACCCGACCCTACTGAAGGATCTCGGCCACCGCATCGCGCACCGTTCGAGAGATCGCGTCCGAACCGCCAAAGAACGTCACGGTCGCGATGTCGGCCTTGTTGGCCTCGAGCGATGCGGACGTGTATGCACTCAGCGACTCGGGGGGCGTCAGGAGCAAGACGCCGCCCACCTTACCTTGGAGTACGCCTCCCGCGAGCGCGTCGCTGAAGCCCTCTCCGGTGGCGACGCCGAGTCGCTCCCATGCGAGCCCGGCCTCCTCGACCCCGTACTCGGCGATTCTGACGGAGGTGTCGTAGCGGTTCTGACCGGCGATCCGCACGACCGTGAACTCGTTTCGCAGATACGCCTCGGCCCCTGGGTGAACCGCGTTCGTCCCTCCGAGCACGATGGTCGAACCCACTCCCTCGTATGCGTCTTCCGAGTAGGTGACGATGCCCCCGGTGGGATGTGCCAGGTATATCGGCCAACCGCGTGCCGCAGCGATCGGAGCCGCCGCGACGGCATCCGCATACGAGCCCCCCGTCGCCACGAACGCAGTACCGTCGTAGGCATCGCCGAGGTCCTCGATGACCCGTCGTGCGATGCGCTCGGCAGTGTCGTAGCGACCTGCCCCTGCGATACGCTCGACAGATAGCCCCAAGCGCTTGAGGTCGGCATCGACATCAGGTCCGAGAGCGACCTCGCCGCCTAGCACGATCGCAGCGGATGCACCGAGGCGCACTATCTCCTCGGCTACGATATCCGGTACCTCATGGGTGGCCGTGAACAGGATGGGGCCTCCGATCACGCCCGCAAGAGCTGATCCGCCGAGCGCATCGGGCCAGTCGTGACCCGTCGCGACAACGATGGTCTCCGCCCCGTCCGGATACGACTCCCGCGAGGCGAGCACGGAGACCTCGAACGCAGAGAGGGCATCCTGCGGACGCACGGCAGCCTGCACGGGACTGGTGTCTTCGACCTCGGACTCGACCGGAGCCTCGGGAGCGCAACCCGCAACACTCGCCAGCGACACCAGGAGCAGAACGATCGCTACGGCCGAAAGGCTCGGACCGAGGTGTGCGTGTCTCGTCATGAGAGCGAACCGCCTTCGCAAGCAGCCTCATCGGCCAGGGCAGACGACCGGCACCCCTTCAACCGGACCCAAACCTGCGGGGCGACATCACCTGCCGGTCCTATAGTAAGTTCCCTGAAGGGCCGTCAGTCTCTCACGACACCTCACTGGTAGCCGAGGTCATGTCGCGATAGTGTGAGACCGGATCGGGACTCGAGTCCCTCGCGCGCAACATGACGCGATGTAGGTCGCGTGGGACTCGCGCGTTGAAGCTCGCGGAGGGGAGACAGATGTCGGAGCTCATCAGGTTCAGTGTTTCAGCCGATGACCAGCTCGTTGAACGGTTCGACGAACTCATCCATGACCAAGGCTACGTCAATCGCTCGGAAGCCGTTCGCGACCTCATGCGCAACGCGCTCATCGAGCGACAGTGGGAAGCCGCGGAGGGTGAGGCCGTCGGCACCGTGACGCTCGTCTACGATCATCACTCGCGAGACCTGTCGAACAAGCTGACAGACCACCAGCACTCACACCATAACGAGATCGTTTCGACGCTCCACATCCATCTCGACTCCCACCACTGTCTCGAGGTGGTGGTCCTTCGCGGAGAGATCCGTGCGATCGACCGACTCGCGTCGCAGCTCATCGGCACCAAGGGGGTAAAGCACGGACGCTTCGTCGCGACGACGACCGGTGAGGGCATCACCTGATAGGACCCGGTCACCCGTCGGAGTCTGCGTGCGCGGGCGCGCTGTGCCTATGCCACTGCGCCATCAACGAGTGAGGCACTTCGAGGCCGTGCGCCTCCATCAGTCCCGAGTCCGACATCACGTCTGCTGGGACGCCGTCGGCTTGGACCCTGCCCCGATCGAGCAACAGGACCCGGTCGCACGTCTCGAGGACGAACTCGAGATCGTGCGAGGCGATCATGAGGGTATGCTCCTTCATCTCGGCGAGCATCTGTATGAGCCGCCTCCGGTAGCGAAGGTCCAGGTCTGAGGTCGGCTCGTCGAGGATAAGGAGCCGTGGCATCATCGCAAGAACGCCGGTGAGCGCGACGAGACGCTGCTCGCCGCTCGAGAGCTCGTGGGGCGCCCGGTCGAGCAGGTGCACGATCCCCGTTGCCGAAACCGTAGCATCGACCCGTTCTTCGACCTCCTGTCGGGAAAGGGCGATATTCTGTGGCCCGAAGGCGATGTCTTCGCGCACCGTGGGGCAGATCAACTGGTCGTTCGTGTGGTGGAACACCATCCCGATCTCGGGCCTGAACGCTCCCGTCTCGACCCGCTGTCCAAAGACCTCGAGCCCTCCGGACATCGGCTCGGCGACCCCGCACACCAGCATGAACAGGGTCGTCTTCCCCGCTCCGTTCGGGCCGATGATGCCGACCCTCTCTCCTGGGTCGAGTCCCACCGTCACGCCGTCGAGCACCGGCGTGCCACCGGGGTACCCGAAGGTGAGGTTGCTGGCGTGCACTGCTCTCACTAGAGACTCTCTCCTCGTCAGGGGGCGGCTCGCACGTCCGGTCGCCTTACAGGACAAGTACCGGGAAGAGCGCCAGGACGGCGGCCAGGGCCACGCACGCGACAAGCCCGGCGACGTCCCAGGCCTGCGGCGCGTGGCGCGGCGATCGAGCCCGAGAAGCACCGTACCCGCGAAGCGTCATCGCCGCAAGGACCCGCTCGGCCTGCCAGTTGCTGCGTATCAGGAGCGACCCGATGATGTAGGCCGTGGTCTTGACCGAACGCACCGAGCCGAGGTCCGCGCCGCGCAGCCGGGCTGCGGTCCGCGCCCGGCTGAGGTCCTCGGCAAGTTGGAAGATGTAGCGATACGTGAAGAGCAGCATGTCGCCGAGGAGTGGGGGCAGTCCGAGGGAGTTCATCGCCCTGACGAGCGTGGGCATCGGCGTCGTCGCGAACAACACGGTCGCAACGGTGATGATACTGACGAAACGTGCGGCGATCGACACGAACGACACGGTGCCTTCGAGCCGCAGGGCCACCGGCCCGAACTGCGCGATCACGGTCTCGCCGGAGAAGAGGGGCAGCACCACGGCGAGCGCGACGAGGAAGATCCCGGGCACCTTCAGACGCGATATGAGATACCTGAAGGGGAGCGACGAGAGTCGGTAGACGACGAAGGCGGTCGCGAGCATCACCGGCAAGAGGCGGACATCGTTGACCCCCGCGAAAGCGAACACGAGACAGAGGAGCCCGATGAGTTTCAGGCGGACTTCCCACCGTGCGAGCGAGGTGGCGGTGGGTGCGGCCAGCGTGGCTCGAGCAAGCATCAGAACCTCTCCTCCAGCAGTCCTGGTTGCACCCGGAGCAAGAACAGCACCACTATCGCCGTGAACATTCCCTCGATCACGCCGAGGGGTACGTGCGCGAAGAGGAGTGCCGTCACAGCGGTCCGCTCGACAACGGCATCGAGGTGGGCAGGCACCGTCGTGACTATGAGGAGAGAGGCGGCTGCCGCCCCCAGCGCCACCGCGACGAACGCGGCGACGAAGCCCAGTGCAGCGGTGCCTGCAGCGCGCCGGCGAGCGCCGAACCTCGTCCGCAGAGTGAAGACGCGGTGCGCGAGCAGCGCGGGGATACCGATGATGCATGCATTCACGCCCAACGTCGTGAGACCCCCGTGCTGGAACATGACCGCCTGCAAGAAGAGTCCGACGAGGATCGCCGGGAAGGCGTACCACCCGAGCACCACCCCCATCAGCCCCGAGAGCACGAGGTGGACGCTCGTCGGCGGGACCGGGAAGTGTATGAGCGACGCCATGAAGAAGACGGCGGTGAGCAGCGACGCTTTGGGGACGCCGTTCCGGGGAACGGTGTGGGCACGCTCGATCTTCCGCAGCGAGAGCCACGTGACGCCCCCGGCGGCCGCGAACCCGCCTGCGGCTACCGAGACCGGGACGATACCGTCGGGGACATGCATCAGACAGCCCTTCTCTTGAAGTAGAGTGCCGTGCCGATCGAGCCCCAGAGGACGCAAGCCGCCATCAAAGCCTTCTGTAGCGGGGTGAGACCCCCGCCCGTGACCTCTACGACTCCGGCCGGCTCGACCTCGATCCGGACGATGCCGCCATGACCTGCCTGGCGGACCTGCACCTCCCACGTGCCCGGACGGTCGGAGTCGGGCACGAAGAAGAAGCGCCCCTCCTCGTCGACACTCCCGCGGAGCCACGGTTCGGCCGGTTCGCCGGGAGCGAACACCGCGACCTGGGCGCCGGCCATCGGCTCGCCCGCTTCGTAGGCGGCGTTCACCTCGATGCTCTCGTGCGGCGCGACGCTCAGTTCGACGCCATGACCCAGGGCGACCTCGGCCGGCATCGCCAGCACCAGGAACGCCATCGTCACGATAAGGGTGAGGGCTCGCACGCTGTCCATCGGCCAGCCGTTCTACTCCAGAGGTTCGGCGATACAGTGGTTCTCGCCGATGTGCCCGAAGTGGACGAGGATGTCTTCCAGCCTGGCATAGTCCTCTGCGCTGAGCGATTCCTTCAGGTCGCCGAGGCTGACGTCGACCACGCCGTCGGTGGCCAGCGCAGCCAGAGGATCGAAGCCGAGAGCGTCGGTGTTCAGCGGATCGTCGGCGTCCTTGTCGGCCCTGCCGAAGAAGTGGTCGAAGTGGAAGGTCATCTCGGCCTCGGCCTCACCGCCGGCGTCGAGGATGCCTTTGCGGACGTCGCCGATGTACTCGCCACCCTGGTAGGCGAGCTCCTGGTCGAAGCGGAGCGTGAAGTCGACGGTCTCGCCGTCCTTCTCGGCCGTACCGATGAACACGATGGAGTTGCCCTCGGCGGGCCCGGACGCGGCCCGAACCATGTGCCAGGAGAAGGCGTTGTAGAAGCCGGCCGGCGCGTCGGCGACCTCCCCGAGGATCGCGGGATCGGATGCCGGGTCGGCCAGGTCGATCGTGAACTCACCCGGGAGGGAGACCATGTGGTCGTAGGCGAGGTCCCAGCCGTCGGCATCCACGTCGTAGGGCGGGTCGGTCTGGTAAGCGGCGATGTCGGCGAGCGTCACGTAGGCGTGCTCGAACGTGATATTCCATCCTTCCTTCGAGACCGTGCCCTCGCGTGCGTGCTCCTCACCGTCGGCGGCGAACACGAGAAGTCCGGTGTCCGAGGTCTCGGCAGCGGGCGCCGGAGTCTCAGGCTCGGGCGCCCCTTCGGCGGCGCACCCCGCGAAGGTCAAGATCCCAGCAAGCAGCGTGACCAGGAGTACGACCATCCTCGTGGTTCGGATTCCTATCACTCAAGTCCCTCCTCTGGTCGGCGTCGTCACACGGTGACGCACCTGGCGTAACACGATTTTCAGTGTCGTATTACACTAGTCCAAGGAGGAGGCACTGTCCAGACAGGCGTCCCGCAGGTGTGGCAGGCAGACGTCTTCCACGACCGGCTTGTTCGGCACGGCCAACACGAAGGTCGAACCTTCTGCTGCCACGCTGGTGACCGTGATGTCGCCACCCAGCATGCGTGCATACTGCCGTCATCGACAACGCCGGACGGGCGGTCAAGTCTGGGAAGACGAGCGGTCGTCGCGATTCGTCGCGTTCGTTGGCCGGAAAGCGGGTACCCACTCCCCATGGCACCACCACGATGGAGGCAGTGACATGACGCCGCTCGACGAGTACGAGGAGAAGCGTGACTTCCGGTCTACCCCGGAACCCAAGGGCAGTTCGGCCGACGAGAACCCGGATGCGGGCAAGCCCGGAGCGACCGGCCGCTTCGTCATCCATAAGCACGACGCATCACAGCTGCACTACGACTTTCGCCTCGAGGCCGACGGAGCACTCAAGTCATGGGCCGTCCCCAAAGGTCCGTCGACCGATCCGTCCGAGAAGCGGCTCGCCGTCATGACCGAGGACCATCCGTTCGACTACGCAGGGTTCGAAGGCGTGATACCTGAGGGTCAGTACGGCGCCGGCACGGTGATGGTGTGGGACACCGGCACCTACGAGAACACCACGACCGACGACGAAGACGAGCCGGTGTCGATCGCCGAGGGGCTGGAGGCCGGTCGTCTCACCGTCCGACTCGACGGCGACAAGCTTTCCGGCGGTTACGCACTGGTTCACACGGGCTTTCGGTCAGAAAAGGACTGGCTGCTCGTCAAGGAGAAGGACGAGGCCGCCGACGCGCGTCGCAACCCCGTGTCGACCGAGCAGGACTCGGTCGCCTCCGGGCGCTCACTCGACGAGATCGCGTCCGAGGAAGCATTGGGTAGACACTGAGCAGGGGATGATTGCCATGGGAGGAACAGAGAGCTTCGATGTCGTGGTCCTGGGAACCGGACCCGCTGGCGAGTTCACCGCGTACCGACTCGCGGCCAGGGGGAAGAACGTCGCCGTGGTGGAGCGCGAGAGAATCGAGGGCGAGTGCGCATATTGGGCATGCAATCCGAGTAAGACGCTGCTCAGACCGGTGTCCCTGTGGGGTGAGAGCGTCAAGTGTTTCGGGACCGAACCGGTGAAGGTGGACTGGCCGAAGATTTCGGACTACCGCGATGAGATGGTCAGACACTACGATGACGCGATCTTCGCCGGCCGACTCGATGAGGCCGGGATAACGCTGGTACGGGGGGACGGCGGCCTGGACGGGCCCGGACGGGTCGTCGCGGGAGAGCGCGTGCTCACCGCTCCGGACGTCGTGATCGCCACAGGGTCCGAGCCCATCGTCCCCCCCATCGAAGGCCTCGAAGAGTCCGGATACTGGACGAACCGGGAGGCGGTCTCCGTCACGCAGGTCCCGCGCAGTCTGCTGTTCATCGGCGGCGGCCCCGTGGCCGTCGAACTCGGCCAGATGCTGTGTCGCTACGGTTCCGACGTGACGATCGTCGAGCAGGCAGACTCGCTGTTCCCGCGGGAAGAGCCCGCCCTCGGCGAGATGTGCCTCTCCGCGCTGAGGGACGATGGGATCGACGTGCGCCTCGGCACCACCGTACAGCGCGTCACACGCGAGGGCGACTCGCGCACCGTGGCCCTTTCGGACGGCACCGAGGTGAGCGTGCAGCACGTCGTGGTCGCGGTCGGACGGCGACCACGCACGGATGGCATCGGTCTGGACACCGTCGGCATCGAGCCGAAAGGCGATGGTGGTATCGGTGTGGACGAGTACGGTCGCGCCGGCGATGGCCTGTGGGCCGTCGGGGACGTCGTGGGTCCGCCGTTCTTCACGCACCGCGCCATGTACCACGCACGGTGCATCGCCGCGAACATCGTTCGACCCTCCCGTCAGCTCGACGAGCGCGCCACGCCACGCGTGACATTCACCGACCCGGAGCTTGCCGCCGTAGGGATGACGGAATCGCACGCCCACGAACAGGGCATCGACGCACTGTCCGCAAGCCTTCCGTTCGAAGAACTCGACAGGCCCTACACGTATCAGACCGATTGGTCGGGCATCGGTGTCCTGGTGGTCGAGCGCGCGACCGGCGAGGTACTCGGCGCATCGGTGTGCGGCCCCCTCGCCAGCGAGTTCATCCACGTCGCGTCGCTCGCGATCCGGGCGCGGCTGCCCTACACTGACCTGCGTGACCTCATGTTCCAGTTCCCCACGTTCGCCGAGGTCTACTGGCACCTGGGAGAGGAGCTCGACAAGCTACGCGCCTGAACCTGCACCGAGCGCAGACGACGCGGCCTCTTCGAGAGCGGATCGACTGTCGAGAGCCCAGGCGACGTGCGCGTCGGGGCGCACGAGGATCCAGCCTTCGTCTCCCTCGAGCAGACGCTCGAGCAGCCCGCTCGGGTCACGATAGCCATCCGGACCGATCCGGACCACGTTCTCGACGGGCGCGGCGGCGCCAAGGGGGTCACGGGACATGTCGATCAGCGTCGGTCCCTCGGAAAGGAGATCGTAGAGCCGCGATTCGCTTCCGTCGGGAGCACGGAGGAGCGGGTTCGGCAGCCGGACACCGGCCGAGGGCCATTCGCTCTTGAGCAGCGGGGACGTCGGGTAGTCCAGATCGATCATGGCGGTACGCCGCAACAGTCTCCGTCTCACGCGCCCGATGCGCATGGCGGTCCGCACGAGGGCGAACGCTGCCTGTCGTATCGAGGCCGGCGTGCTGACGAAGACCCGCGTGACCACATCCGTGAACGGAGAGACGCTCTCTGCAATCACCTCTCTTCGCTCGACTTCGTAGGAGTCGAGCAACCGTTCGATATCGCCACCCGCGAGCACTGCGGCTAGCTTCCACGAGAGGTTGTGCGCGTCGTGGATCCCGCCGTTCATGCCGAACCCGCCCGCAGGACTGTGGACGTGGGCGGCGTCCCCGGCTAAGAGGATTCTTCGTACCCTGAAGCGCGGACTCGAACGTATGTGGATCTGGAATCGGCTCTTCCAGACCACCTCCATCGGTCCGGGCCCCAACAACGTGGATGCGATCTCGCGCGCCTCGTCGTCGGGCACGTCATCGGAGCGCATGCCGGTATCGCGATCGAGGTTGATCACGCGCCATAGCCCGGCCTCGAGCCGGATCGCGAACGAATACGAGTGGCCCGCATTGCACGCGCGCGGCCAGGGGAGTTCGTCGCGCTCGTCATCGATCCTCACGTCAGCAAGTACGGGTCGGAGCTCGTAGGTCCCCCCTTCGAACGGCAAGCCGAGCGTCTTGCGCACGAACGAGTCGGCCCCGTCGCAGCCCACCACGAACGCCGCGCGCATCGATCGCTCCTCGCCGTCCTCGACGTAGCTGACGGTGACACCATCTCCGTCCTGGGCCAGGTCCGTCGCCTCCGCACCGAAACGGACGTCGCACCTTCCCGTCTCCTGGACCGCATCCAAGAGCAACTTCTCGGTCCGGCCCTGTTCGAGGATCAGGAGGCCGGGCTCGTCCGCCTCGGCCTCGAGCTCGCCGAAGTCGAACCTGACGAACGGCGGTCGACCGGTCGTGGCCGAGTGCATGGCGAGTTCCCGTACGAGCGTGCCCGCTTCGAGGAACCGCTGCTCTATCCCCCACAGCCGGAAGACCTCGCGCGTCCGCACATGGATTCCAGGCGCTTTGGAGAACTCGCTCGTCGAGTCGCTCTTCTCCAACACGACAGAGGAGACCGCCTGTCTGGCGAGGCCGAGAGCGAGCGCGAGTCCGACCGGCCCCGCACCCACGATCGCCACGGGAGCAGTGGGATGTGGGTGTCCGCTCATTCGCCTACCGGTCCCCGGCACCCTCCCTCTCGAGGTGCCGCTTGAACCTCCGCAGCGCCTCATCGAGGGCGTCCGAGGTGATCGGCTCGAATACCTTCGCGAGCGCGTCGCCTGCCGCCCCGGCCGGGAACGACCATGCGACGCGCACGGTGAACTCGGTCTCTCCATCGCCCACGGCTTCGAACAGGAGCGTCCCCGTCTCGTCGATAGGCTCCTCGGCAGCGGAGCGGTAGGTGAACAGGCTCCCCGGGACATCGTCGATCATCTCTCCGTCGTAGGCCAGCTTCAGGCCGTTAGACAGTCGGATGACCCAGTGGATACGCCCGTCGGGATCCTCTCTCACGTCGTGCGTGTAGGGCAGCAGTCCCGGCAGGCTCTCTACGTTCCGCACGAAGTCGTAGACGTCCTTTGGCGTACGCTTTATCCGGATGCTCCGCTCGACCGACCCGGTGCCCTTCTTGCCCGTCAGCGCGGCGAACGCCTGTGCGCCGAGGAAGACGCCCGCTCCGACTCCGAGCACACTTCCCCACGAGGTGCGCCGGGCGAGCCCGTACGCGATCGCGGCCACTCCCGCCGCAGACAACACGCCTGCACCCTTCATCGCTCCCACACTGCTCCTATCGTGTCCATGGCCCATCGGACTGCGTCTCGATCGTCTCGTGCGCGATGGCTGTCTAGCGGTTCTCGAACACCCAGTATTCGCTTCCCCTCGCGACAGCGTGCTCCCGCGCAGCCGCGTCGAACGCGGCTGCGTCGACATGGTCGGCCACCTCGAGCGAATCGATGTCGAGGCCGTAAGCGACGATCTCGTAGCGGTGCTCGCCGCTTCTTGGAGGCGGGTTCGGGCCGAAGTAGCCCAGTGAGCCGGCGCTGTTATAGACTTCGCGGGCTGCACCCGGCAACTCGCCGCCCGAGGCACCTTCGGCAAGGCGGGTGGTCTGCGGCGGAAGGTCGACGATGAGCCAGTGGACGAAGTCGTCGGCGTCGCGGTCGACGAGCATGACCGAGATAGAGCGGACCCCGGAAGGAAGTCCCTCTATGTATATCGGAGGCGACTGGTTGAGCCCACCGGACTTCTGGTGAGCGTACCGGGCGTTCATCGGCCCCCCGTGGACCATCTCCGGCGAGCGCACATCGAGACTCTGCATGACCATCATCTCCTCGCATACCCCGCCAGACACCGGACAGCCGGCGCGCGCGGGCGTTCGGGCCGTGCATAGGTGTGTGTACCCGCTCCGGGTCTCGCTACGTCAGTCCGACGTGGCCCTCTCCCCTGCGACGCGCTCGAGACACGCTCGCCCTCACGCCGCCAGCGCCACTTCCTCGTCGCCCGTTCAGCCGCTCGGACGCGCCTACGCGACCTGTGCGACGAGCGGCTCCAACGTCACCTCGGGCTTCTCGCGAGCGATCGAACCGAGCCGGTACTCATCGACGAACAGGGCCAGGAGCTCACCGTCGCGCATGCGGGTGAGCACCTCCACTCCTCGCATCTGATCGAGCCACCGCTGCCCGTCCTTGTCGGTCCGCCGTGCGATCTTGTACGGCAGCATGTCCAGTGCGGTCGAAACGTTGAACTCGTTCTGCAGCCTGTGGAGGGCGACCTCGAATTGCATCGGCCCCACCGCACCGAACACGGGCGCCTGCCCTCCCCGGCGATCAGATGTGAGCACCTGCACGACTCCCTCGGCCTCGAGCTGTGCGACGCCCCGCCGGAACTGCTTCGAGCGGCTTGCATCGGTGGTGCGCACGGTAGCGAAGTACTCCGGAGCGAAGACCGGCATCGGCGGGAAGGTGAAGTGCTCGCCATCGGTCAGCGTGTCGCCGGGATGCAGCGCCCCGGCGTTGACGAGCCCTACGACATCACCCGGATAAGCCCGCTCCACCGACGTGCGCTCGCGTCCAAACATCGAGTGAGCGTACTTGGTGGCGAACGGGCGTCCAGTGGTGACGTGCGTGAGCATCATGCCGCGCTCGAAGACTCCCGAGCACACGCGGACGAAGGCGATCCGGTCGCGATGCGCGGGATCCATGTTCGCCTGGATCTTGAACACGAGTCCCGAGAACCTACCGTCAAGCGGTACCGCTTCCCCTTCACTCGTGCGTCGGCTGGCAGGAGCAGGCGCGATATCGACGACCGCATCGAGCAGGAGGCGCACTCCGATATTGGATACCGCCGCGCCGAAGAAGACGGGTGTCGACGCGCCGGCGAGGAATGTCTCCTCGTCGTGATCGGCACCGACGTGATCGAGCAGGTCGAGTTCTTCGACTGCGGGGCCGAGTCCGGACAGCTCCTGCGCCAAGGGCTCTGTGATCGGAACGTACTCCTCGCCTGCCGCCGTCGCCCCACCTGCCGTACGCGAGAAACGGATGACTCGGCCCGCATCACGACGGTCGATGAGACCCTCGAAGTGCCCGGCGATGCCGATGGGCCACGTCACCGGTGTGGGCGTGATGCCGAGTCGCTGCTCGATCTCGTCGAGCAGGTCGAGCGCCTCACGCCCGGGCCGGTCCCACTTATTGATGAAGGTGATGACAGGAAGTCCGCGGTGGCGGCATACGTCGAAGAGTTTGAGCGTCTGAGGCTCGAGTCCCTTCGCGGCGTCGAGCAGCATGACAGCACAGTCGACAGCCGAAAGAACCCGGTAGGTGTCCTCGGAGAAGTCGGCGTGGCCGGGGGTGTCGAGCAGGTTCAGCACGACATCGCGGTACTCGAACTGAAGGGCAGCCGAGGTGACTGAGATGCCTCGCTGACGCTCCATGGCCATCCAGTCGCTCGTAACGCCCTGTCGGCCCGCCTTCCCATGCACGGCGCCGGCCTCGGTGATCACCCGCGCGTGCAGCGCAAGTGCCTCGGTGAGCGTCGACTTGCCCGCGTCAGGATGACTGATGACAGCGAACGTCCTGCGACGCCGCGTCTCTTTGAGTATCGTCGAAGATTCAGTCGACACGGACGTGAGCCACCACTTCTTCGCGTGAGGATTCCGCCCGCAGCTGGTTGGTCAACCGCTGTGCGTCGCTCAGTTGTGAGCGCAGCCTACGGCAGTGCTCCTCGGCGGCATCAGCGAACGGCGCCAATCGACGCCGGGCCGGGTCGTCCGGCGTGGCGTCCTGCACCACGTCGAGCACATCCATAAGCTCACGCATCTCCTTGAGCGTGAATCCCAGCGGCTTGAGCCGCTTGACGAACTCGAGCCTCGCGCACTCCGCTTCGGAGTAGAGCCGGAAGCCGCCGGCGCTGCGTTCGCAAGGCTCGACGAGACCCGCCTCCTCGTAGTAACGGACTGTGCGAAGCGACAGTCCGGTGCGGGCAGCGACATCTCCGATCTGCATCAGACCGGCTGAAACACGGTCACTCATGGTAGAGCCTCTTTCGATGGCGAGTCCGAGACGACCCGCTCGGGTCTGGCCGAGAGATGCGCGGCCGCCGACTTACAGGCGAACGGTAGGAAGACCCGGAGTTCCGACAAGTGCGAACCGCACTCTAACGTACGGGTAGAGTTGTCGCAAACCGTCGGCATTCGGAGGGCTGTCCGCTTGAGCGCTCAATTTTTGACAGGTACTGACAGTTCGGCCGCGCTCCGCCTGGCTACTCCCCTTCGAGGACGAAACCGTAGCGCGCCGGTGCGCTCGACGCAAGTGGGCGGGGCGCGCCTAGTGGTCCTCGAGGGACATGAGTGGTGCCGGATACCCGGGCCCCTCCCCTTGCGCCGCCCCGCTGAGGCCCGGAAACGCCCGCGTCACCATCTCCACCAGCTCATCGGTCGGGCGCGTCAGGGCGTCCGTCGCCGGGATACCGAGCTCGAGTTCGTACATGATGATGGCCGCGGTGACATCGGCATCGGTCATGCCCTCGTGGTTGATCGTGAGGCCGATCACCCGCGTCTTGGCGAAGGTCTCGATCAGATCGATCTCGACTGCCGGCGACGGGACGGGCAGGCTCTCGAAGTCGCAGCGGATCTTGCGCGCTGGCGCGTGCTGAAGGATGACGGCCTGCGGTTGGCTGCCGCGAAGGATGAATCCCGACGACAGGTACGCGGGATGACCGAGCGCACTCTGCCCTTCGATGATGATTACGTCGGGACGCTCGGCCGCAAACGCCCTGACGACCGCCCCCTCCACCTCGCCAGCGCAGAATTGGCTCGGCATCGCGTCGAGAGCGACACCGTAGCGCGCGCCCTGGATGAGCCCGGTCTGACCAGTCGCGATCATCACCGCGTTGATCCCGCGCTCGTTGAGCGCGCGTGTCAGTAGTGTCGCCGTCGTCCTCTTGCCGATCGCACAGTCCGTTCCCAGGACGGCGATACGCGGGCACGTGACCGCCGCAATGCTGCCGTCGAAGAGCCGAAGGTCCTTCTTGTCGGGAGGTCGGCGAACATCCCGGATCGATACGTCGTGCTCGGCCTGGGCCGCGATGAACACCGGGTCGTCGCCGAGGAACTCGTGCAACCCGCTGACGATATCCATGCCATGGCCCATCGCCTCGAGCACGACGCCGCGCTCGTGGACGGAGAGCAAGCCGCTTGCAGGTGCGATCCCGAAGATGAACACGTCGGGCAGGCGCTCCGCCTAAGCGACAGCCTCGGCGAGGTCTCGACAGATGGTGACGCCGTTGTGCGCGTCTCCGAGCACCTCGCCAGCGTCGAGTCCCGCCTTCTCGCTGTCGATCACCGAGACGATCCTGTACGTATCGGACTGGCGGACAAGGCCGTTGGCCGTCTTGCCGTCGATTCCGCCGAAGTGCGCCTCGCAGTAGATAACAGCCGTCGGGACATGCCTACCGGCACGAGCCGGCCTCAGCCGTTGGACAGGTGACATCGGTCTCCCTGGGATGACGGAAGACCGATCGACCTGGCACTTGAGCAGCCGCCGTGTCGCGCGGGTTTCCGGATTGCGGCTGCCGAGACGATGGGGCTCCAGCAGATTCATCGCAATCGATCCGCGGGCGCTGATGCCGGTGGCGCGAGGCGTCCCAGCCGAGGTAGGACGCGCGCGATCTCGAGGTCGAGGGTGGCCTCAGCATACCACGCCGGACAGGAGGAGACGTCCGCTTACTGCTTCACTCAGTGCCAGGCTCCCACACCTCGGCGCCAGCGATGCATGTGGCGCCGGTGCTCGCTGTACTAGTCCTACGGGCAAGGGTATCGGGGTGGATCGACCGCACATCTAACTCGATACCCGTGAAGAGGTGTCCCGGTCATGATCTGTCGGGCGCATGAGGGCCGCGATTGCGGCCGGCAGGGTGGTCGCAGACAATGCGAGTGCCTGATCACCGTGTGTGACCAAGATGCCGAAGAGCGCAGGCCCCACAGAGAACCCGGCAGCCGCGCATAGGATGGTCGCGGTGAAACCGGTGGCCGGGCGCTCGGCGAACACGCGTTGGCTCCACAGCACGATCAACGCAAAGCCGCCGGTGAACCCGATGCCGAAGACCGCGGCCGAGG
>SKMN01000069.1 GCA_007121015.1 Coriobacteriia bacterium | reverse complement strand
TACCGAGAGGGCGTGTTCACCGACCTTTGCCGAGGCCCCCACATCCCGCATACCGGCAAGATCGGCGCGTTCAAGCTCATGAAGCTCGCCGGCGCGTACTGGCGCGGTGACTCCACCCGCCCGATGCTCCAGCGCATCTACGGCACCGCGTGGTTCACGCAGAAGGACCTCGACGCCTACCTCGAGCGCCTCGAGGAGGCCGAGAAACGCGACCACCGCAAGCTCGGCCGTGAGCTCGACCTCTTCTCGCTACACGAGGAGGCCGGCGCGGGGCTGCCCATCTACCACCCCAAGGGCGCCCGCGTCCTGCGCATCATCCAGGAGTGGCTGCGCCAGGAGCTCTACCGCCGCGGCTACGACGAGGTCATCACCCCTCACATGTACAAAGCCGACGTCTGGAAGACCTCGGGCCACTGGGACAACTACCGCGAGAACATGTACTTCTTCGAGGTGGACGAGGGCGAGGGCAAGGTCGCCGACTACGGCATCAAGCCGATGAACTGCCCCGGCCACATCATGGTCTACAACAACGACATCCGCTCCTATCGTGACCTGCCGTGGCGGATGTTCGAGTTCGGCACGGTGTACCGCCACGAGCTCTCCGGCGTGGTTCACGGCCTCATGCGCGCCCGCGGCTTCACGCAGGACGACGCGCACATCTTCTGCACACCCGAACAGGTCCACGACGAGGTCATCAAGATGCTCGATCTCGTCGACTACGTGAACGATCAGTTCGGGTTCGAATACGCCGCCGAGGTCTCCACCAAGCCGGAGAAGGCCATCGGCTCCGACGAGATGTGGGAGGTCGCCACGAACGGCCTGAAGGGCGCGCTCGACTCGCGCGGCATGGATTACGAGATCAACGAGGGCGACGGCGCCTTCTACGGGCCCAAGATCGACATCAAGCTCCGTGACGCCATCGGCCGCACGTGGCAGACCGCGACCATCCAGGTCGACTTCAACAACCCCGAGCGCTTCGACATGACGTACCGCACGCCCGAGAACACCGAGGCGCGTCCGTTCATGCTCCACCGCACGATCCTCGGCAGCATGGAGCGATTCCTCGGCATCCTTATCGAGCACTACGCGGGCGCGTTTCCCGTGTGGCTCGCGCCGGTACAGGCGGTCGTCATCCCGATCGCCGACCGGCACCTCGACTACGCCGAGGAGGTCGTCGCCACGATCGAGGCAGCCGGCGGGCGGGCCGAGGTCTACGCCGAGAACGAGCCCATGCGCGTCAAGATCGCCAAGGCGCAGCAGCAGAAGGTCCCGTACATGCTCGTAGTGGGGGACAAAGAAGTGGAGGCGGGTGCCGTCTCGGTGCGCGAGCGCACCGGGGGCGACATCGGTGCGATGCCGGTCGCCGAGTTCTGCGAGCGGCTCGAGTAGCGGACGGGATGTGGCGTCGGGCGTCGAGAAGCCGCCTGCGGTCTACCTGAGGAGGACCTGGTGACGTGGCTCCTGCATGCGCAGGGAGCGGTCCTGGCGGGGGCAGTGGTCCTCGTTGCGGTCTTCGCGTATCTCGCCGTCACCACAGGGCAGTCCCATCTGCGCGTCTGGACATGGGCATGGGTAGCGTACGCTGCGCGCATCACCCTTGAGCTGGTTCTGACGACTAACGTCTCCGAGTCGGTAGCTGCACCGCTGGTGATCGGTGGTGCACAGGTGCTCAACATCGCAAGCGGACTGTTATTGCTCGTAGGGACGATGTATTTCGTCGGTCGCGGAGTCTCTCCGGTCTGGTACGGCGCTGCGATCCTTGCCATTGGCTGGTCGGTGGCGACACTAGCAGCAGGGGCCTCCTACCTGACGGTGACCGTTCCGGGGTTCGCATTCCTCGGCATCGCGAGCATCCTCACCGGACGTGCCTGGCTGACGTCCGGGACCCGCGGTTGGTCCACCGTCGTCGGCTGGGCGTTCATCGCCTGGGGCGTCCACCGGTTGAACTTCCCGTTCCTGGGCGAAGTCGAATGGTTCGCTCCGGTCGGTTACGCGCTCGGTGCCGGGTTCGCCTACATCGTTGCGTTCAGCGTCCTCATAGCACACTTCGAGCGGGTGCGTGCGAGCCTGAGAGAGAGCGAGCGCAGGTATCGCGACCTGTTCGACAAGAGCAAGTCCGTGATGCTGCTGGTCGATCCCGCCGGCGGCTCCATCGTGGATGCGAACGAAGCCGCGGAGCGGTTCTACGGCTGGACCCGCGCGGAGTTGACGTCGATGCGGATCACCGACATCAACATGCTTTCGCCCGAAGAGGTCGAGTCCGAGATGGCCAAGGCTGCCGAGGAGAAGCGCTCGCACTTCATCTTCCCGCACCGCCGAGCGGACGGAAGCGTCTGCGACGTCGAGGTCTACTCGGGACCCGCGGACATCGGGGACCGTACGCTCCTCTACTCGATCATCCACGACATCAGCGATCGTCGGGCTGCGGAGCGCGAGCTTGCCGAGTACAAGGACAGCCTCGAGGAGCTCGTCGAGGAACGGACGCGCGAGCTCACCGAGACCAACGAACGACTCGAGGCCGCGCAACGTGCCAAGGATGTGTTCCTCGCGAACATGAGCCACGAGCTGCGCACGCCGCTGAACTCGGTGATCGGGTTCTCCGGTCTCCTCGCGAAGGGCAAGGCGGGAGAACTCACTCCGGAACAGATGCACCAGGCCGAGATGATCCACGCGTCCGGCCGGCATCTGCTCGCGCTCGTGAACGACCTGCTCGACGTCTCGGCGATCGATTCCGGGCGCACCCGGCCTTCGTTCGCGGTCGTCGACGTCTGCGAGCTCGTCGAGTCGTTCGCCCGACAGGTCGAGCCGCTCTGCCGAGAGAAGGGCCTGTCGCTGGAGACGGCGGTATGCGGCGGGGGCTCGCACGAACTCGTGACGGACCGCCGGTTCGTCGAGCAGATACTCTGGAACATCGTCGGCAACGCGATCAAGTTCACCGAGGTCGGTGGGATCACGATAGGGGTCACTACAGAACCGAACGGCGTGGCGATCGCCGTGACCGACACGGGGATAGGGATCGCTCACGACGACCTCGGGCGGATCTTCGACGATTTCGCCCAGCTCGATGCGATACACGCGGCCAAGAACGTGGGCACCGGCCTCGGCCTGGCGATCTCGCAGCGCCTTGCTGCCCTGCTCGACGGGCACCTCGAGGTCGAGAGCGAGCCCGGTCGCGGGTCGACGTTCACGTTGCACGTCGTGGACCACGGGCGGGCGCGTGCGGTGCACGCGGCAGCGGTTGATTGACAAAGTAAGTGCAAGGGCCGGACGGCACTGAGCCCCTG
>SKMN01000063.1 GCA_007121015.1 Coriobacteriia bacterium | reverse complement strand
GTCTCCTGGTAGTACCCCTCGATCGACTTGGGCATGTCGTAGTGGACCACGAAGCGCACGTCGGGCTTGTCGATCCCCATCCCGAACGCCACCGTCGCCACTACGATGTCGAGCCTGTCGCCGAGGAACGCCTCCTGCACCCGCGTCCGCGCAGCCGCGTCCATGCCCGCGTGATACGCGCCCGCCGAGAAACCCGCCGCGCGCAGCCGCTCCGCGACCTGTTCGACCCGCCTGCGCGAGAGCGCATAGACGATCCCAGAGGCGCCCCGGTACTCGCGCAGGAACTCGACGAGCTGCTCGGCCGGCTTGCTCTTGTACGCGGCCGAGTAGTGGATGTTGGGCCGGTCGAACCCGGTCGCGAAGACCCGCGCGTCGCCGAGTCCGAGCTGGCGGAGTACGTCTGCGCGCGTCTGCTCGTCGGCGGTCGCGGTGAGCGCGATGACGGGCACGTGCGCGAACCGCTCGCGCAGCACCGAGAGGCGCACGTACTCCGGGCGGAAGTCGTGCCCCCACTGACTCACGCAGTGCGCCTCGTCGATGGCGAAGAGCGCGATCTCCACGCGCGAAAGCTCGCCGAGAAACCCGTCGAGCACGAGCCGCTCTGGCGCGACGTAGAGCAAGTCGAGCGCCCCGGCGCGCAGGTCGCGAAGGACCGCCCGGGACTCCTCGGCAGAAAGCGAGGAGTTGAGCACAGCGGCGGCAACGCCGTTGGCGCGCAACGCGTCGACCTGGTCTTTCATGAGCGCAATTAGTGGCGAGACCACGACCGCGACCCCGGGCCGGTGCAGCGCCGGGATCTGGTAGCAGAGCGACTTGCCGCCGCCGGTGGGCATGAGCACGAACGAGTCTCCGCCGGCTACCGCGTGCTCGATGATCTCGGCCTGATGCGGACGGAACTCCGCGTAGCCGAACACCTCGGCCAGCGTGGTCTCGATCGATGTGGTGCGCAGGGACATCCGCGACTCTCCTGGGTCTGGGCAACGGGCGTGTTGCTCGCCTCACGGAGAGTAACCCATCGGGGTGACAGGCTCTATGCGATGCCACGTGCGGCGATCTACGCGACGCTATTCGTAGAGTCGCATCTCCTTGGCGGTCGACAGCACGTAGACACGCGAGACCCCGGTGCCAAAGACCATGTAGGTCGTAGGTCCGTCGGCTGCGAGGACAGCTTCTCCTGGGGCACCATACAGCTCGAGCTCAGAATCCGACATGTACCCGATATTGCCGTAGAGCGTGGCATCCAGAGGGCCGAAGGTGGCGCTCACGCCAGAGACTTCTGTGGGTCCCTCACCGACATCGAACGAGCCTTGCTGCACCCAAAGCCGGGCGTCGTCGTCCGACGCAAACGCGATGCTAACGCCATCCGGACCGATGCTCGACTCCTCTGCCAGGAAACTGAAGTCCGGCGGGATATCCGAAGGCACGTAGAAGGGGAAGTTCGCCTGCGCTGCGGCTTCGGCCAGGAACTCTTCGTAGTCGGCGGGCAGTGCGGGCCTCTCGGCTTCAGGGGTCTCCTCGGCAGGCTCGACCGCGCTGTCCTCCTCGACCACGGGCACCTCGGCGGGCTCCACACCGGTATCCTCGCTTGCGCCGCAACCGGTCGCCCCGAACATGGCGAGCGATACGGCCAGCGCGATCAGCACGACACGACGAACACTCATAGCTGCTCCCCCCTCCAGACGTGACCGAACCAGACCATTATAGCCCGATGCCCGGGGCGTCACGCACGCAACCCCGGCTCTTGGGGAACAATCAACTGGCACGGCCACCGGCGGATGTGCACCCTCCCGTCGCCGCTCTTGACCGGGTCGGTCGCACATGCCATCGCTGGCGAAGGATGTGAGTGAATGGGCGCGAGCGAGGTCCGAATGGACTCAGACGAGCAGGCCGATCATGCCTTGAGCGGGGGCGCAGACGAGGGCGGTCCCAGCCTTGCCGACCTCGTCGACGTGCCCATGCTGCAATCGATGATGGACGACTTCTACGTGCTCACGCACATCCCCATGTCACTGGTGGACATCGACGGGGGCGTGGTTCTCGGAGCCGGCTAGCAGGACGCGTGCACGCTGTTCCATCGAACGAACCCCGATACGTGCGCGAATTGCCTGGAGAACGACACCTTGCTCACCGCCGACATCCGGCCCGGAGAGACGAAGCTCTACAAGTGCAAGAACGGAATGTGGAACGCGGCGACTCCTATCGTGGTCGGCGAACGTCGGGTCGGCAACCTCTTCACCTGTCAGTTCTTCTTCGATGAGGAGAACGTGGACCTGGAGTTCTTCCGAGACCAGGCGCGCCGCCACGGATTCGGCGAACGGGAGTACCTCGCCGCGATAGAGATGGTACCGCGACTCAGTCGCTCGGCGGTCGAGACGGGCCTCGAATTCCTGAAGAAGCTGTCGTGCATGATCTCGCAGCTGAGTCTCAGCAACATGGAACGAGAACGCACCGGGGCCGAGCTCCAGGCGGCACTGCGGTCACAGACCGTCCTGGCCGAGGAGTTGACGACCGAGCGGGGTGTGCTCCAGGCAGTCATGGAGAACACCGACACGTGCCTCGCCTACCTCGACCCGGAGTTCAACTTCGTGGCCGTGAATGCCGCCTACGCGCTCGGCTCGGGGCACTCTCGGACCGATCTCATCGGCAGGAACCACTTCGACCTCTTCCCTCATGCCGGGAACGAGGCGATCTTCGAACAGGCGAGGCAGACGGGTGAGCGTGTCGAGTATCGTGCGAAGCCCTTCGAGTTCCCCGACCAACCGTGGCGCGGCGTCACGTACTGGGACTGGCGTCTGGCCCCGGTAAAGGATCGCGAAGGCGGACTGAAAGGGTTCGCGTTCTCGCTCCTCGACGTGACCCGGACCGTGCGTCAGGAGCGCTTCAATGCCGCGATCAGCCACCTCAACAGCATCATCCACTCGAACCTCGACTTCGCCTGGATCCTCGCGCAGATCGTTCCCGAGCTGGCTTCCGCGACCGGATGTGAGTTCGTCACGATCGCACTGTGTACGACTGACGGGGCCTGGCGGATCGAAGAGACGTTCGGCCTGCCCGGAGATCTGAAAGGCCAGTCGTTCACCGACGAGCAGCTACCAGGTGCGGCGGAGGCGACACAGCTGAGCCGCCCGGTCGTGTTGATGCGAGAAGATGCCCCCATGCTGGCCGAGGGGCTCGCCGGTCGGCTCGGAGTCCAGTCGGTCCTCGTCGCACCGCTCTCAGTCCACGGGCAACAGAGTGCGATCGCCTACGGGTACCTTTCGGGACCGGGGGAGTTCGATGAGGACGACATCGATTTCGCGCAAGAGGTCGCCGCCTCCCTCTCACTTGCGCTGGGCAACTCGCGCCTCTTCCATGAAGCCGTTCGTGCGGCCCGGCTCTCCGGGACGCTCGCAAAGGTCGATGAGATC
>SKMN01000018.1 GCA_007121015.1 Coriobacteriia bacterium | reverse complement strand
CCGCCGGTGAAGCGCACGTACGGCGAGTACGAATGGCCGAGGACCGCGGCGATCATCGTGGAGATGAGCACCCAGTCGTGAGCGGCCGGAGAGATGCCGGGAGGGTGCGCCAGGACCGCGACGCCCACCGCGGCCGCTCCTTTCGCGATGTCGAGTGCGAACGTAGCGAGCGCGGCCTTGGCGCCGAGGACCCGTAGCACGTTGGTCGCGCCGAGGTTGCCGGAACCGTGCTCGCGAACGTCGACACCGTAGAAACGCTTCGCGATGATGAGCGCGAACGGGATCGCCCCGATGAGGTACGCAGCCACGAGTGCCACGGTGATGCGGACGATACTCTCGACCATCACGTGCCCTTCGACTTGAACTTGAGGATGATCGGGGTGCCCGTGAAGTCGAACGCGTCTCTCAGGCGGTTTTCGACGTAGCGGCGAAACGAGTCGTCTACGAGCGTGGGGTGGTTCGCAAAGATCGCGAACCCGGGAGGCTTGGTACGCGTCTGCGTCATGTAGTTGAGGCGCAGGGTCTTGGGCCCCTTGGTGACCGTGTGCCCGAACTCGCGCATCTCGGTGAGCACCCTGTTGAGCGCGCTCGTCGTGATCTCGCGCGTGTAGTTGTGCCATACGGTGTCGATCGCGGTGAACAGCCGGTGCGTACGCGAGCCCGTGAGCGCGCTTGCGCGAACCACCGGAGCGTAGGACACGAAGCCGAGCTGTTCTTTGAGCTGGTAGTCGATCTCCTCGCGCCACTCGGGGTCGTCGACGAGGTCCCACTTGTTGAGCACGAGGATGAGTCCGCACCCGCGCTCGGCGGCGAAGCGTGCCACCCGCTGGTCCTGGTCGGTGATACCCTCGGTGCCGTCGATGACGAGCAAAGCGACGTCGGCCCGGTCGATCGCCCGCATCGCGCGGACGAACCCGTAGTACTCGACGTCCGCCTCTATCCGCGCCTTGCGGCGGATACCCGCCGTGTCGACGAACCGGTAGTTCGTTCCGTCGCGTTCCACTACCACGTCGAGCGTGTCCCGTGTCGTGCCGGCGACCTCGCTCACGATGGCCCGCTCCATCCCGGTCAAGCGGTTGAGGAGCGATGACTTGCCGGCGTTGGGTTTGCCGATGATCGCGACGTCGACCGCGTCGATGTCGGCGTGGGGCTCCGCTTCCGGCAGGGCGTCGACGATCACGTCGAGCAGGTCGCCCGTGCCGTGCCCGTGGGTCGCCGACACCGGCCACGGCTGGCCGAGGCCGAGCGACCAGAACTCGTGTGACTCATCGTCGCGGTTGGGGGTGTCCATCTTGTTGACGACGAGGAATACCGGGCGCTTCGCCCGCTTGAGAAGCCGCGCGACCTCCTCATCGCCCGCGGTCGCACCTGTCGTCGCATCGACGAGCGCGATGATGACGTCGGCCTCCCTCATCGCGACGAGCGCTTGTTCGGCGATCGACTCGGCGAACGGGTCGTCTTTCGCGCTCTCTATGCCACCGGTGTCGATGACCATGAACTCTCGACCGTTCCACTCGGCACGGTGGTACGAACGGTCGCGTGTGACACCGCGCGCCTCATGCACGATGGCGTCCGCGGTCTGTGCGATGCGGTTCACGAGGGTCGACTTGCCGACGTTCGGGCGGCCGACCACCGCTACGATAGGAAGGGCCACGATCTCTCCAGCCTCAGTGGGCCCCCGCGAGTGCGGAGGCCAGTCCAACAGCACTTGAGGATACCAGACGGACATCGGCACCGGTGCGGTGGCGCAGGTCTTCGAGGGTCGATCCGTCGAGGGTGAGGCCGTCGGCGTTGAGCACCACGTCGGGGAGCAGGTAGCGCCCGGCTGACCCATGGCGTGCGACGGCTGCGGCGATATCGTTGGCGGTAAGGAGTCCGGTGACCGACACGTCGCCTCCGAAGAAGCGGTTCTCCACAGCGAGCACCTCGATCCTGCCGGCGAGGGCCGCAGCTTCCAGGAGCGACTCGAGCACCGGCGCGAAGAGCGTGCCCGTGACGGCCGCAAGCGGCCCACCCAGGGCACCGCTTCCCGCGCGACGGCGCGACACGGCATCGTCGCCGGAGAGAGCGTCCCACTCGTCGAAGAAAACCCGCACGAGGCCGATGCCGTTCTCGAACTGCGGGAACCCGTCGTACTCCTCGGCGGGCGGGAGGGGCAGACCGGCGTTGAGATAGAGTTCGTCGGCAGCGTGGACCCAGCGGATGCCGTCCCTCGCGGCGAACGCCTCGCGCCACGGGTCGAGACGTTCGAGCAGTGCCCGCGCGTCGGCCGGAGCCTCGTAGGAGCGCGCGAACACGCTCTGGTGACGCGTGTAGCCGAGCGGTACGACGCCGACGGAGAGCACACCTTCGCGCTCGGCGAGCCACGTGAGCGTCGCGTCGAGTTCATCGCCGTCGTTGACACCCGGGACCGCGACGATCTGGACGTGCACGTCGATACCGGAAACGAGAAGCTCGTCGAGCACCTCGAGGGCACGGTCCTCTCCGCGCGGGCAGATGAGGCGCTCCCGTACCGCGGGGGTGACTGCGTGCAGCGAGACGTAGAGCGGCGAGAGGCCCTGGGTGACGATACGGTCGACGTCGTCGGGAGTGACGTTGGTGAGGGTGACGAAGTTACCCTGGAGGAACGAGAGGCGGAAGTCGTCGTCGCGCAGGTAGAGAGCGGGACGCAAACCTGACGGGAGCTGGGCCATGAAGCAGAACAGGCACCGGTTCGCGCACGTGCGCACACCGTCGAAGAGGATGTCGGCGAACTCGATGCCCCACGACTCGCCCCCCTCACGCTCGAGCGTCACCTCGCGGACGGAGGAGACGGGGGCGGCGTGGGAAGCGGGGATCGTATCGGATGCGCGACGAGATGCCACGGTCACGACAGCGCGCGGCCCGTCTGCGAGCCAGCGCCAATCGATGATGTCGTGAAGGGGCTCACCATCGACCGCCACGATGACGTCGCCGGCCACCATCCCTGCACGCCCGGCGGACGACCCGGGCTCGACGCTCGAGACCACACCGCCGTCTGCACCCGGCATCCGGGTGCCGTATGCGGACCTGGCGCACACGTCGGTCACCCGAGGGCTTCGACGGCGTCTATCACGCCCCGCATCTGCCGGTCGGGCGTCGAGGCCCCGGCGGTGACGCCCACCAGCACGGCCCCCTCGAACCGCCCGGGATCGAGCTCCTCGGCCGTCTCGACGTGATGCGTGCGCGGATTCACCTCGCTGCAGATCTCGGCGAGCCGCGTGGTGTTGCCCGAGTTGTGACCGCCGACGACGACCATGACGTCGACCTCGGCCGCAAGCTCCTCGGCGGACACCTGGCGCTGCGTGGTCGCCGAACAGATCGTGTTGAAGACGCGGAGCTCGGCGACGCGCGGCAGGATCGCCGCCACGACCGCCTCGAGCCGTGAGAGCGACTGGGTGGTCTGCACGACGATCCCGACCTTGCGCCGCCTCCACCGCTCGGGCAGCTCGGTCGGCTCCTGGACGATGATCGCATGGCCACCGGCGTGCGCGCAGATGCCCTCGACCTCGGGGTGGTCCGCCTCGCCCACGATGACCACGGTGTATCCCTCGGCGTCGAGCGTGCGTGCCGCGTCGTGTGCCTTACTCACGAACGGGCACGTGGCATCGACCACGTCGAGCCCCTTGTCGCGCGCCTCGTCGATGATCGCGGGATCGACCCCGTGCGAGCGGATGATGAGCGTGCCGTCGTCGGCCTCGTCGAGACATGCGGCGACCTCGACGCCGCGCTCCTTGAGCGCGGAGACCGCCTGCGGGTTGTGGATCAGCGGGCCGAGCGTGCGCACGACCCGGCCACTCGTGGCGGCCTCGGTAGCGAGCTCGAGTGCGCGCTCGACGCCGTAGCACACGCCCGCGTGGCGAGCCACTCTCACCTGCATCTCTCACATCTCCCTTGCCCGCGCGCGGGCCTCGCGTATCCCGTCCATGATCGCAGCGGTCATCGCGGCGACCCGCTCCTTGCGGCTGCCATCGGTGAACCGCGCGGGGTCCACCGGATGACCGTACCACACGCGCACGCGCGGGAATCGCGGCACCCGTGCACCCGGAGGCATCGCCTTCTCGGTGCCGGCGATGCCCACCGGGACCACCGGCACCCCGGCACGGGTCGCGATGAACGCCACGCCCTCGTTCGCCTCGCCGAGCTCGTCGCTCCCGTCCCGCTGGCGGGTCCCCTCGGGGAAGATCCCCACGAGCGCCCCTCCCTGCAGGTGTTCCGTTGCGGTCGAGATGGCCGCGCGGTCGGCCTCGCCACGGCGCACCGGGAACGCCCACAACCGCGGCAGCGCCCAGCCCACGACCGGCACGTCCCACAGCTCCGCCTTCGCCATGAAGTGGGTGGGCCGAGGAGTCCCGCACCACAGCAGTACCGGGTCGAGGTAGGACACGTGGTTGCCAGCGAGTATCGTGCCCCCGGCAGGTATGCGCTCTTCGCCCTCGAAGCGTGTGCGATACAGCGCTAGAGCACCCTTCGCGAGCGTGGCCCGCAGGAAACGTGCACCTCGTCCGCTCATGCCGAACGCTCCTCGACGAGAACGGCGATGCGCTCGACGACCTCGGGGATATCGAGCCCCGTCGTGTCGAGGGGGATGGCGTCGGGCGCCGCGGTCAGCGGAGAGGCCTCACGCGACGAGTCGGCGGTATCGCGCCGCTCGAGTTCTTCGAGTACGATCTGCGATTCGACGGTGCGGCCGCGCCCCGCCATCTCCATGTGGCGCCTGCGGGCGCGCTCCTCGGCAGATGCGGTGAGGAACACCTTGACGGCGGCGTCGGGGAAAACGACCGATCCGATGTCGCGGCCTTCCACGACGATGATGTCGGCATCGGACGCATGCGCACGCTGGTGTTCGACAAGCGCGTGCCGCACTCCCGGATCGCTTGCGACCGCACTGACCGCGCCGTCGACAGCGGGCGTCCTGATCGCCGAGGTGACATCGACGCCATCGAGCATCACAGCGGTGGGCAGCGCGGAGCCGCCCGCATGCTCGAAGGTGATCTCCGAGGCCGTCGCCAGGTCCGTGAGGGCCCCGCCGTCGTCGAGGTCGATGCCGCGCTCCAGAGCAGCATGCGCGATGGCGCGGTACATCGCGCCGGTGTCGAGGTAGTGCGCACCGAGGCGCTCGGCAAGCGCTCGAGCAACGGTGGATTTCCCGGACGCAGCGGGCCCGTCGATGGCGACGATCATCGGCTTCCTGTCTATCGGGGCGGTCTCGGACCGGGGAATCATAGCATGCCGAGGTACCCTCAGGACCCCCCACCCGCCGAGGCCAGCGCACCGAGGTCGTCGAGGAAGCGCGGGTAGGAGACGTCGACCGCCTCGAACCGCTCGACCGTCACGGGGGTGTCGGCGATGAGGCCTGCGAGCGCCCACGTCATCGCGAGCCGGTGGTCGCCGAGGCTGTCGAGCGTAACGCCGCCTGTAGGCGGAGCCGCGCCCGCGACTGCGAGCGTGTCACCGTGGGCTGCCGCGTGGACGCCGAGCTTGACAAGCCCGTCGATGATGGCGGCGAGGCGGTCGGACTCCTTGACCCTGAGTTCGCCGACCTCCTCGAACCTCGTCTCCCCCTCGGCCTGTGACGCGAGGAGCGCCAGCACGGGGATCTCGTCGACGAGCGACGGCACCTCTTCGGCGGCGATCGTGGTCGCGCGCAACGTCGCGCCATGACGTACGCGCAGGGTGCCGACCGGCTCCGTGCCCGGACCTTCTTCCGGCACCACATCGATGAGGGCACCCATGCGCTCCATGACCGAGACGAACGCAGTGCGCGTGGGGTTGAGGGCGACACCTTCGATCCGCACGTCGCTTCCGGGAACGAGCGCGGCCGCCACCGCGAGGAACGCAGCGGAGGACGGGTCGCCGGGGACCATCAGGTCCACGGCAGAGAGGATCGCAGGACCGTCGAGCCAGCACGAGCCCGTCTCGGCAGCGACCCCGACCTCGACACCGAACGCGGGCAACATCCGCTCCGTGTGGTCCCGCGAGCGCGCGGGCTCGCGTACCACGGTGCGGCCGTTGGCCTGCAGACCGGCGAGCAGCACGGCACTCTTGACCTGCGCGCTCGCCACCGGGGACTCGTAGATGACGGGCACGAGCCCCCCGCCGGTCACCGTGACCGGGAGGTGTCCCTCGGTCGTGACGCACACCGCCCCCATGCGGGAGAGGGGTCCGGTGACGCGCCTCATCGGCCGGCGCAACAACGAGTCGTCACCGGTGAGCGTCACCTCGACCGGCCACCCTGAGAGCACGCCGAGCAGGAGCCGCGCGGTGGTCCCGCTGTTGCCGCAATCGATCGGCGCGGTGGGCTCGGAGGGACCGAACCCGCCCCACCCGGTGACGCTCGCTGCGAGCGAGCCGTCCGTCGCCTCCACGGCCTCGACCGTCGCACCGAGCGCGCGCACCGCCTCGATGGTGCTGCGCACGTCTTCGCTGTCGAGGACGCCGGTCAGCACCGAGGTGCCACCCGCCATCGCGGCGAAGAGCACCGCACGGTGAGAGATCGACTTGTCGCCCGGCACCGTCGTCACGCCGAGGAGCGGTGTTGCCAGTGGAGTGCTCACGTGGTCCATGCGGTCATCACGGCTCCTTCCGGATGTCGAGGGAACCGACCCTCGGGGAGTAGCCTGCACCACGGAGTTCCTCGGCGAACCCGTCGATATCGCCTTCGTCGGTCAGCACGAGGAGCAGGTCCGCGCTCGACTCCGAGAGGTGGTCGATCTCGATACCCTCGATGTTGCAGCCGTGTCGGCCCGCTGCCGTGGTGACCTCGGCAACGACACCGGGCCGGTCGAGCACCGGCACGACGACCTCGATGAGTTGCTCGGTCGCGGGCACCCACTGCGCGGGTAGCGAGCGGCGGATGTCGGCGGCATCGGCCAGCCATCGGCGAGCCTCTTCGACATCACCGCTCCTCAACGCGCCTGCAAACCGGCCGAGGACGTCGCGGAACTCCTCGATGCCCGCGATGACCGCGTCGGCGTTGTCCATACAGATGCCAGTCCACAGTTCGGGACTGCCTGCGGCGACACGCGTCGTGTCCTTGAAACCGCCCGCGGCGAGTCGCAGCGCCTCCCCGCGCTCCCCTGCGTGCGCGGCAGCGAGGTTCACGAGGGCCGACGCGGCAACGTGCGGCACGTGGCTCACGATCGCCACGACGTCGTCATGAGCATCCGCGTCGACGGAGACGACACGGCTCCCGAACTCCGAAGCGAGGGCGTGCACCCCGCGAAACGCGTCCATGTCGGTCTTCTCGGTGGGAGTGAGCACGTAGTACGCACCGCGGAACAGGTCCGGATCGGACGCCTGGACGCCGCTCCGCTCCGAGCCCGCCATCGGATGGCCACCGACGAACGCGACACCGGGCCGCAGGTACAGGCCGGCTGCAGCGACGACCCCTTTCTTGGTCGACGCGACGTCGGTGACCACACCGTGGTACCCCATCGACCCGAGACGCATGAGCCACTCCTCGACGTGAGCGGCGGGCGTCGCGAGCACGACGAGGTCGGCGCCGTCCTTGCCGAGCCACGCCTGTGCCCCGAGTCCGTCCGGCAGCGATGCGGAGTCGAGGAGGCCATGCTCGCACGCCCAGGAGAGCGCGACGGGATCGACGTCGATCCCGAGCACCCTCGGCGGCCGGGGCAACTGCTTGGCCGCAGCGGCGAAGGACCCGCCGATGAGTCCCACCCCCACGATCACGATCGACTCGAACCGCACTACGCCACCCCCGGACGCTTGCCCGCGAACTCCACGAGCGGCATCAGCGACTCCATCATCGCGCTGAACGCGAGGATATCGAGGGATTGCGGCCCGTCACACTTCGCCCGTTCGGGATCGGGGTGCACCTCGACCATGAGCCCGTCCGCTCCTGCCATCACCGACGCACGCGCCATGGGCGCGACGAGGTCGCGTCTCCCGGTGGCATGAGACGGGTCGACGACCACGGGCAGGTGCGTGAGCGTCTTGAGCGCTGCTACCCCCGCGAGGTCGAGCGTGTTGCGCGTGTAGGTCTCGAACGTGCGGATCCCGCGCTCGCACAGAATCACGTCGCGGTTGCCGTTCTTGAGCACGTACTCGGCAGCCGAGAGAAGCTCTTCGAGCGTGGCCGAGAGCCCCCGCTTGAGGAGCACCGGCCGCCCTATCTTGCCGAGTTCGTCGAGCATCATGAAGTTCTGCATGTTGCGCGCACCGACCTGCATGACGTCGGCCCACTCTGCGACCGTCTCGGCGTCGCGCACGTCGAGCACCTCGGTCACCACGGGCAGTCCCGCCTCGTCGGCGGCCTCGCGCATCATCTTGAGACCCTCGAGCCCGAGCCCCTGGAAAGCGTACGGGCTGCTCCGGGGCTTATAGGCACCGCCGCGCAGCATCGCCGCACCGGCGTCGGCAGCCGCACGGGCGACTGCACGCATCTGTTCGGGGGACTCCACCGAGCACGGTCCCGCCATGACGGCGAAGGCCCCTCCACCGATCGCCCCGGTCGAGCCGAGCCGCACGACGGTGTCTTCCGGCCGGAAATCGCGGCTTACGAGTTTGTAGGGTTTCAGTACCCGGATGACCTCTTCGACCCCGGGCAGCCCCTCGAGTTCGAGGGCGTAGACGACCTCACGGTCGCCGATGACCCCGATGATCGTCTTGACCTCACCGCCAGACAGGTGCGCCTGCGCGCCTGCCTCCTCGAGCAACTCGACGACGTGGTCTATCTCTTCGCGGGACGCGTGGTCCCTCATGATGACAAGCATCGACACTCACTCCCTCTCTCCGATGCTACCCCGACCTCGTCCCTCGGCATCGGCGGGAGTACGCGGCTACACGCCTCCCAATCGCTCCGCCACAGCCTCGAAGGCTGAGACGGTGGCGAGCGTGTCGTCCGGAGTACCGACACCGACCCTGAGAGCGGGAGCGGTACCGAAGTCGCGTACGATCACCCCTTCGCCGAGGAGCGCCTCGAAGACTTCGACCGGTCTGGCTGAGTGTACGTACACGAAGTTGGCTTCCGAGGGCACGTACGAGATGCCGATCCGATCGAAGCTCGAATAGAGGTAGGTCTTCTGCTCCTGGTTCTCCTTCTTGCGACGGATGACCTCCGCCTCGTCGGCGAGCGAGTGGTACGCCGCGATCTGGGCGACGGAGTTGACGTTGAACGGCTCCCGGAGCTTGTGAGTGGCGCTCGCGAGCGGCGCCGGGAGCGCGCCGTATCCGATCCGAAGGCCAGCGAGCGAGTAGATCTTCGAGAACGTGCGCAACACCACGATGGGGCGCTCCCCGTCGAAGTACGCGAGCCCGTCGGGGTACTCGGCATCGGTGGCGAACTCGAAGTACGCCTCGTCGAGCACGACGAGGACGTCGTCGGGCACGCGGGTGAGGAAGCGCTCGAAGGCTTCGCGCCGGTAGATGGTGCCGGTAGGGTTGTTCGGGTTGCAGAGGAACACGATGCGGGTCCGCTCGGTGATGGCGTCGGCCATCGCGTCGAGGTCGTGGACCTCACCGGGCGCGAGCGGGACCTTGACGGCGACCGCGCCGAACATCTGGGTCACCATCGGGTAGACGACGAAGCTCGGCCACGCGAACACGACCTCGTCTCCGGGACGCAGAAGCGCCTGCGCGATCAGGCGGATGATCTCGTTGGAACCGTTGCCTACGACAAGGTGCTCGTCGGCCAGGCCGAACCTCTCGCACAGCGCCCCGCGGAGCGCGCGGGCAGAGCCGTCGGGGTAGCGGTTCATCCGCGGGAGCACGGCCTCCATCGCGCGGATCGCGCTCGGGAAGGGGCCGCAGGGGTGCTCGTTGCTCGACAGCTTGAGGATGCGCTCCTTGCCGGAACGCTCCCTGACCTCGCTCACGCGCAAGCCGGGTGCGTACGGCACCATCGGCTCGAGCTCAGGACGTATGGCGGCCTGCCAATCCATGCGTCTCCCGTCGCTACACACCATCAAGGTGTGCCGAGGATTGTCGCAGGTCGTGAGGTGCGCGGCAAGTGGTGTTACCCGAGCGTGCGGAACTCCTCGAGCATGCCGTGCCCGTCGACGACGCGGATGTCGGCGATCGACCCGTTGTGGATGTGGAACGCCCATATCGCCGAGAGCGGCAAACCGAGCAGGTGCGTGATCGCTGAGCGGAAGACGCCGCCGTGCGTGACGATCGCCACCCGCTCGCCGGGGCGGACGATATCGGCGAGGGCCTCGGCCACGCGTTCGTAGATATCGCGTCGTGACTCCCCGCCGGGCGCGACCGGCACATCTTCGGAGGTGAAGTCGAATGTGACACCGCTCTCGACGGTCTGCTCGTACGTGAGCCCCTCGGCCGTACCGAAATCGAGCTCGGAGAAGCGCGCGTCGACGACCGGGGTCGACCCAAGCTGCTCGGCGGCCGCATCGGCCACTACGCGCGTCCTGCGCAACGGACTCGTCCACACCGCGTCCGGTCCGAACGCGACGATCGCATCGACGAGGAGCCGTGCTTGCGCTTCGCCTCGCTCCGTGAACGAAGCATCCCCCCGCCCGATGAACCGTCCGTCGACGTTCGCCTCGGTCTCGGGGTGGCGGACGAGCAGTATCCGGCGTTCCTCGGTCATACGATCACCACCAGAGTCGCAAGGAGCAATGTGGCCGCCTCGGTCAGGAGCACACTCGCACCCATGATATCCCCCGTGACGCCCCCGACCCTGCCAGCGAGCACGTGAGGGACGGCTCCCGCGATGACGATACCCGCTGCGAACCACGCGACACCGTGTACCCCGGCGTCTGCGGAGAGCATCACAGCACATGCAACGAGCACCGTGACAGCCGCGAGCGCCCCCGCTGCGCTCGGGCGACCCATGACCGAGGCGCCGAGCCCGCCAGGGCCGGCCGGAGTGCCGAGCCAGCACGCCATCGTCGCGGCGAGCCTGCCGAGCACCGGGACCGCGACGATGATGGCCACCCTCAAGGTGAGCGGCTTGGCCTCGGAACCGAGTATCGCGGCGAGGGCGCTCACCTGGGCGAGCGCGACGAACACCACGGCGGTCGCCCCGAACGCTCCCGTCGCGCTGTCCGACATGATCGCGCGGCGGGCCGCCGGCTCGCTCGCGCCACCCAGGCCGTCGGCCGTGTCGGCGAGTCCGTCCCAGTGCAGCATGCGCGTGGCGAGCGCCCAGGAAACCGCCACCACGACCGCGAGCGGCAGCGCAACCGGCCCGAACGTGTACGACGCGACGCCCGCAGGGCCGAGCGCGCCGATGAGGAGACCCGCCGCCAACACGATGGCGGCACCGAGAAGGCCGAGCAGCGCGCCTACCAGCGGGAACCACCCCGCGACATCGGGGCGCCCCTCCGCTTCAGGCCACTCCACGCGCAACGGGAGCGCAGTCACGAGGGTGAACGCCAGCGCGGCGTCACGCAGCGGACGGGAGCGTGTCGCGATAGACGGCATCACGTCACTCCCCCGGCCACGGGACGTCGCGAGGAAGCGCGCCCAGATCGACGAGCCGGCCGGCCACCGCGAGGTACGACGCATCGGCCACCGACGTAAGCTGCGCGTTCGCCCGGCCGAGCACGTCGCGAAAGAGGCGTCCGCTCGGGTATGCAGGAACCACACCCGAGCCGACCTCGTTCGTCACGACGATCGTGTCACCGGCACGGCGCACGAGCCATGCGATCACCTCGGTGACGCGGGCATCGAGGGCCGCTTCGACGGCGAGCGGGTCGAGCGCCGGGTCGTCGTCGCACTCGGACATGAGCCGGGCGACGAGCGTTCCCAGGCAGTCGATCAAGACCAGCGAACCTTCTGAGACCTCGGCCATCCACGAACACCCGCACGCGGCCTCGCAGACCGCGAACCGCACGTCGCGCTCTTGACGGTGGCGCTCGATGCGCGCCTCCATCTCGGGATCGCCGCCGGACTCGCCAAAGGCGACCACTACGACCTCCGCCCCCGCGTCTGCCCGCCGCCCGGCGAGCCGTGCCGCCGTGGCCGACTTGCCGCTCCTCGCGCCTCCGGTGACCACCACGAGCGCCATCACGCACCGCCTCTTGTGGCATCTGTGAGCGCGGCGATCTCCTCGGCGGTGAGCCGACGGTGCGACCCGACCGCGAGTGCGCCGAGTTCGAGCGGCCCGAACGCGACGCGATGGAGCGCGACGACCGGGTGGCCAACCGCCTCGAACATGCGCCGGACCTGCCGCTTGCGTCCTTCGCGTATCGCGATCTCCACGTCCGCGAGTCCTTCGCACGTCGCACGGACCGAGACCCGCGCGGGCGCCGTCCGTCCGTCGTCGAGGTCGATGCCCTCACGCAGGCGCTCCAACGTCCCCTCGTCCGGGACGCTCTCGACGGTGGCGACGTACACCTTCTCGACGTGGTGGCGCGGGTGCAGCAGCCGGTGAGCCATCTCGCCGTCGGTCGTGAAGAGCAGCAGCCCCGTCGTGTCGCGGTCGAGGCGTCCTACCGGGAAGAGCCCCGCTGGCTCCCGCGGGACGAGGTCAGCGACGCACGGGCGGCCCTGCGGGTCGTCCATCGTGGTGATGGTCCCGGCAGGCTTGTTGAGCATCACGTAGGCCCTTTCATCGGCGAGCGAGACCACCTGG
>SKMN01000070.1 GCA_007121015.1 Coriobacteriia bacterium | reverse complement strand
CCTGCGGCGTGCGCAGGAGCGGCGCGAGCCACCGCGGCGGGCCGCCTTCGACGTAGATGGCGGGCGCTTCGAGCACGAGCCCGATGACCCGCTCGGGGTGACGCGCAGCGGCCAGCGTCGCGATGCCCCCGCCCGCCGAGTGGCCCACGAGCACTGCCTGCTCGATGCCGAGGGCGTCTAAGAGCGCGATGGTGTGGTCCGCCTGCGTGGCGGGACTGTAGGGGTTCGGACCTTCCCAATCGCCCCGCAGCGGGCGCTGTGTGAGGCCGAATCCGGGGCGGTCGAACGCGACGGTGGTGCAACGCAGGGCGATGTCGTCGAGCACCGGTTCCCACGAGAACGTCCACGCGCCGGCGCCGTGGATGAAGACGACCGCGCACGTGGCCTCGCCCGAGCGCACGTAGTGGTAGTCGATTCCCTCGACTTCCACGAAGCGCGAATCGGGACCGGCGAGCGCGGCGGGTTCGACGGTGTCCTCGAGCGGGGGGATCGGCCACAGCAGGGGCACGACGACGAGCGCGACGAGCACGCCGGTCGTCACCCATCTGGCGATGCGCCATCCGCGCCTCCGCCGATCGGTGGGTGATGTCTGCGGTTCCCGGGGCGTCATCCCCTATATCTTCCCCGCGAGGATCCGGCCGAGCGAGCGCGCCTTGTCGCGCTCCCACTGGTGGACCTCGGGGTGACGCCACGTGTCGGTCACGGCGAGCGACCCGATGGTGCGGATCCCGCCGGAACCGAGTGCCTGGCGCAGGTGACGCATCGGCCCGGTCGTGTAGCCGAAGAACGTAGCGAGCGGTTCGGGCGCTCCGCACGCGGTGATGAGTACGGCACGCCTGGCTTCGCGCGCCACAGGGGTGTGGGGGACCTGGCGCGGGCCCATGTCCGGCAGGCGCAGCTGGCGGGAGTCGGGGAAGAAGCCGCCGATGCGCTCGAGGAGTGCCGCGGTCGCGCCATCAGGCTTGCGGAAGTACGAAGGAGTGCCGAGGATAACGCCCTGGGCTGCGGCGATGCGCTCGGCAAGCCATGGGAGATCATCGTCGATCTTGCATGCGCCGGTCACCTTGCACATGCCACATCCGGTGCACGACCGGATGTCGAGGTCGTAGAGGCGGATGCGCTCGACGGTCGCGCCAGCGGTCTCAGCGGCGGCCGCGGCCTCCTCGACCGAGCGGCTCACCACCCCGCGTCTTCTGCTCGCGTCGATGGCGATGACCCTCATGTCGCGCTCCCTTCATCCGTGACAGTACCACGTGCGCCGCGCGTCGGGGAGAACAGACGACTCTGGCCTCCAGGAGGTGTCGGGTCCTCCTGCTCGATACGGGCCTCGAGCAGTTCGAGAGAGTCGTCGATCCAGTCGATCCCGGCGCGCACGTCGGCCACTGCGGCGTCGAGGGTGAGGCGGTGCAGGAGTGCGGCACGGTCGGGAGGCTCCGCGGGTTCCTCGGCGGAGCGGACGCGGAGCGACTCGAGGCGTTCCTGGAGGGCACCGCGCCGATCGCGGAGCAGGCCGAGGAGGTCGTCTGCAGGGAGGTCCGAGGCGAAGCGCAGACGGATGAGAAAGGGGTCGCGCAGGGGCGGGGGAGGGTCGGTGCGCGCGATCCACGCGTCGAGCTCGACGGTGCCGGCGTCGGTCATCGAGTAGACCTTGCGGTCAGGGCGGGTCGTCTGACGCTCGCGCTTGGCCCGGATGAGCTTGCGTGATTCGAGGCGGTCGAGGGTGCGGTAGACCTGTGACTGATCCGCCGTCCAGTAGTGGGACGCGGACTCGTCGAAGCAGACGTTCTTGAGGTCGTAGCCCGTCATCGGCCCCTCACGGAGGAATCCGAGGATCGCGTGCTCGAGCGACATCGCTTTCCAGCCCACCAGGCATATAGGACGAAACAAGTATAGGACAGAACATATATTACCGCAAGGGACGGAGTCAACCCGAACAAGTCTGAGGCTGTGATTGAGGTTCAGCGAGAAAATGCCTGATAGATAGTCCATACGGCATCTAGACTGTTACTTGAGGGAGCGTGACGGCTCAAGGCAGCGCTAAGCGAGTCCCGAGCATGAGCGGCTGTGGGCGAAAAACGCGTCGTTGCGCCTTCAGGTGCCTCGTCAGTCGATGAACTGGCTTCGATGAAGGCGTGCGAACGCGCCTCCGGCGGCGAGGAGTTCGCCGTAGGTCCCGTCTTCCGCGATGGTGCCGCCGTCGATGACGACGATCCGGTCGGCGTCGCGCACGGTGGATAGCCGGTGCGCGATGATGAGCGCCGTGCGGCCGGCGAGAAGTTCGCGGAGCGCGGACTGGATGAGCGCTTCGGTGCGCGTGTCGACCGAGGAGGTCGCCTCATCGAGGATAAGGATCGCCGGGTCGGCGAGGATGGCGCGCGCGAAAGCGATGAGTTGGCGCTGCCCGGTAGAAAGGGTCGTGCCGCGCTCGGCGATCACCGTATCGAGACCGTCGGGCAGCCGCTCGACGAGCTCGGTGAGGCGCGCTGTCTCGGCGGCTGCGCGGACGTCGGTGTCGCTGGCGCCCGCGCGGCCGTAGCGTATGTTGTCGGCGATGGTGCCCGCGAACAGGAACGGGTCCTGGAGCACGATACCCAAGTTGCGGCGTAGCGAGCGCATCGTCACGGAGCGAAGGTCGTGGCCATCGACGTGCACGGAGCCGCAGGTCGGATCGTAGAAGCGGGGCACGAGGTTGACGAGCGTCGTCTTGCCCGCGCCGGTGGCGCCCACGATCGCGAGGGTGGTGCCCTGCTCGACCTCGAGGTCGATGTCGTGGAGCACCTGCGGCCCGGTGTCGTAGGCGAAGCATACGCCCCGCAACTCGATGCGGCCGCCCACGCGGCCGAGTTCGATCGCGTCGGGCGCGTCGGCGACACGTGTGGGCATGTCGATGAGGCCGAAGACGCGTTCGGAGCCTGCAAGGGCCGACTGCGTCTCGGCGTAGAGGCTCGAGAGCTGGCTCACCGCGTTGAAGAACGAGCGCGAGTAGCCGAAGAACGCGACGACCACGCCCACCGTCACGAGGTCGCCCATCGCGAGCCACCCGCCGAATGCCGCCACTATCGCGGTCGCGGTCGCGGAGATGACCTCGAGCGTGGGCGGAAACGCCGAGGATACCGCGGATGCCGTGATGTTGGCGTCGCGGTTCGCGGCGTTACGCTCGGCGAACGTACCACGGTCGGACTCGGTGCGGTTGAACGCCTGGGCGACGCGGATGCCGGCGAGTTCCTCGGCAAGCGTCGCCGAGACGTCGCCGATAGCCTCCTGGCGGCGCCGGAACGCACGGCGCGCGACCGCTCCGAACAGCCGCGTCGCGCCGAGCATGATGGGCACGATCACGAGCGTGGCGAGTGCGAGGCGCCAGTCGACGATGAGCATGCCCGCCAGCGTGGCCAGCAGGCCGAGGCCGGCGCCGAGCACGCGGCGGAAGCTTTGCGACAGGAACGAGTTCACCGTCTCGATGTCGTTGATGAGGCGGCTCATGAGGTCGCCCGACTCCACCGTCTCGAAAAAGGAGATCGAGAGGCGCTGGACGGTCGCGAAGACCTCCTCGCGCAGGTCGAAGAGCGCCCGCTGCCCCGCGGTGCCGAGGAGGAGGATCTGCGCGCGCTGCGACCACCAGCCCACGACCGCCGCGGTGAGCAGGAGCGCACCGGGCCATGCGAGCACGCCCGGGCCTTGGCCGGTCTCGACCGCTTCGAGAGCGGTGTCGATGACGAGGCCGGTGAGCGCCGGTTGTGCGGCGGTAGCGGCGGAGGCGACGACGAGCCACCCGATGGCGAATGCAGCGTCGCGCCGGTAGGGCCACAGATAGCCGAGCAGACGGCGGATCGCGTCGACGGTGGAGCGTGGCTTCTCGGTCTTGGCGAGCGAGGTGAGGGAAGTGCCCTTGGGCATCAGGCGTCACCTCCCTCGGCATCACACGTGCCCGCGACGTCGATCCGCTCGCCGCCTGCGAGCTGACTCGCGGCGATCTCGGCGTACGTACAGCTTGCGGCGAGGAGCTCGTCGTGCGTGCCGGTGTCGACGACCCGGCCATCGTCGAGAACCACGATGAGGTCGGCACGGCGCACCGTCGAGAGACGTTGGGCGACCACGAAGACGGTGCGGCCGACCATGAGCTCATCGAGGTTCGCACGCAAGGCGACCTCGGTCTCGGCGTCCACACTCGAGGTAGAGTCGTCCATGATGAGGATGCGCGGGTCGATGAGGAGCGCGCGGGCGATGGCGATGCGTTGGCGCTGGCCACCGGACAACCTGATGCCGCGCTCGCCTACGCGCGTGTCGTAACCGTCCGGGAGCGCGATGATGAAGTCGTGGGCCTGTGCGGCACGTGCGGCGGCTTCGATCTCGCCGTGGGTGGCATCCGGTCGGCCGTAGGCGATGTTGCCGCGTACGGAGCTCGAGAAGAGCACAGAGTCCTGCATGACCACGCCGATGCGGCTGCGCAGGCTCGACAGCGTGACGTCGCGGACGTCGTGGCCGTCGATGAGCACGGCGCCCTCGGTCGCGTCGTAGAAGCGGGGCACGAGGTTGACGAGACTCGACTTGCCCGAGCCGGTCGCGCCCACGACCGCGACCACCGTGTCGGGCTCGGCTGAGAAGCTCACGCCGGCGAGCGTCTCGCGGGTATCGCCGGGGTAGCGTAGGTGGACATCGCGGAATTCCACGCGGCCGGTCGGTTCGGGGAGCGGGATCGCCTCGGGGTCCTCGGCCACCTCGATCGGGGCGTCGAGAACCTCGAACAGACGCTCGGCGCTCGCACTCGCCCGGGCGATCTGTTGCGCGCCGAAGCCGATGATGAAGAGCGGCTGTAGCAGCAAGAAGAGGTAGGAGGTGAACGCGACGAGCTGACCTACCGTGAGCGACCCGTCGATGATGCGGGTCGCGCCTACAACGGTCACGACCCCCACACCGAACGTGCCTACGCCAAAGAGCAGCGGGAACGCGTTGGCGACGGTGCGGCGCACCGACATGCCCTGTTCGAGGAGCGCCTCGTCGGCGGCGCGGTAGCGCTCGGTCTCGAAGTCCTCGCGGGCGAACGCACGCACGACGCGCACGCCTGCGACGTTCTCCTGCAGCACGGTGTTGAGGGTGGCGAGCCGCGCCTGGAACTCGCGGAACATCGGACCGAGTCTGCGGACGAACAACAGCAGCACGGCGAGCGTGGCCGGCACGACCACGAACGCCACGAGGGCCAGCATGACGTCCATCGCGAGCAGCAGCACGATGGCGCCCACGAGTAACAGTACCGCCGAGATCGCCTGCACGAGCCCGCCACCGACGAACTCACGAACGAGGTCCACGTCGCTCGTCACGCGCGTGATGAGCTGCCCGGTGCTCGCGCGGTCGTGGTAGGAGAACGAAAGTCGCTGGAGCTTGTCGAAGATGGCGTTGCGCATGTCGAACGCCACACCGTGGCTCGCCTTGGCCGAGAGGAAGCCTTGCAGGAAGCTCGCGAGGCCTCCCACCGCCGCGGCAGCTACAAGTCCTATTGCGCCCAGGCCGATGAGGCCCATGTCGGCCTCGGCGATACCGCGGTCGATGATGAGGCGCAGGATCTGGGGTGAGACGAGACCCGCGGCGGCCGAGGCGAGCACGGCGAGCACCGCGAGGGCGGCGGTGAGCCGGTAGGAGTGCATGAAGCGCAGTGCGCGCAGGAGGGCTCTCGACAACAGGGCTCCTCGGCAGGTCCAGGTGTGGCCATGATCGCGGCGGCACGGTCGGGAGTGGGTCGAGGTGATTGTACCCGCGTTGCCGTGAGACGACGAGAACGGGCTCCCCGAGGGGTGGGAGCCCGTTCTCGTCAGAGAAGAGGAAGGAGGTCAACCAGCTGCATGGGTCCAACTCTCGATGTAAGTATGTCCGTCCGGCGCGCAGGGGACGTGAATCGGATGTGGAGAACGGATGTATCCTGCTCAAGGTCACCGCACGGGGGCGGGAGCGGGCCCTGGGACGGGGACAGGTGGCGATGCAGGCGCGGGCACCGCCGCGGGCTCGGGGGTGGGCGAAGCAGTCGGCTCGCACGTCGGCGCCGCCGGTCGTTCGGGCGCGCTCGTGGCGAGCGCCACACCGGTGACGATGACGACCATGCCCGCGATCACCCACGCGTCGACCGGCTCGGGTGCGGCGATGAGGCCCACCACGCCAGCTGCCCAGCCGAGGAAGACCGCCACGACCGGGTTCACGTACGTGTATGTCATGACCTTCGAGGTGGTGACGTTGCGCAGGAGCCACACGAACGCGGTGAACGCGATACACGAGCCGAAGATGGTCAGGTAGCCAAGCGCCCACACCCCGCCGGGCGTGATCTGCGCGAGCCGGGGCGCCTCGTTGAGGAGCACGCCGAGCACGAACAGCACACCGCCCGCGATGGCGAGCTCGTAGCCGGTGGCCACGATGGCATTGGCCTTCACAGGCCGACGCTTGGAGATGAGTGAGCCGGTGGTCCACAGCAGCGTGGCGAGGACCTGGAGTCCCACGCCGATCCACTCGGCGCCCGAGCCGTGGACACCGATGATCCTCGGCCATAGGAGCAGGCCAAGACCCGCGAAGCCGAGCACGAGCCCCACGATGCCGCGCGCGGTCGGGCGCTCCATGCTGGGCAGGATGCCCTCGGCGGCGGCGACCCACAGCGGGATGAGCGCGACGATGAGCGCCGAGAGGGACGAGGGGATGTACTGCTGGGCCAGCACGGTGAAGTACATGCCGCCGCAGAGTAGGAAGATGCCGACGATGGCCACGGTCTTGAGGTCATGGCTCGAGAGCCGGATGCGCCAGCCGCGTAGTCGTGCGAAGGTGAGGAGGACCGTGCCGGCGAGTACGAGACGTACGGCCGTGAAAAGCGTGGGCGGCATCGCGTGCTCGAGGCAGATCACGTACATCGCAGCGAACGCCGCGACGATCTTGAGTGCCGGGTTGCGGTGGATCACAGGGAGACTCCTCTTTCCTGCGCGAATCAGCACAGGATATTCCCGTGCGGGCCGAGATGCACCATGCGAAGCGGTTTCGTCATCGGTTTGTGGATTACTCGTGGAGGTTTGTGGGAGATTTCCTGGCACGTCGCATGCTTGCGTACTGGTAACTTGCTGACGCGGCGACGCTACAGCGCGCCCCTGAGAGGACCGCCGGCACGCATGCAGAACGGTAAAATGAACTGCTGGGACTACCAGGGATGTGGCCGAGGGCCGGACGGTCCGCGGTCGGCTAACGGCGGTCGGTGTCCCGCGTCGGACGAGGAGTATCTCGACGGCGCTAACGGGGGAGCGAAGGGTGGGCGAGCGTGCTGGGTGGTCGAAGGCACGCTGTGCGACGGGAGATCCTCCGGCCCTTACGAGGAGAAGATCCACGTATGCCGCAAGTGCTCGTTCTACGCACGCGTCCAGATCGAGGAGACGCTGACGCTCGAGTCCGAAGAAGAGTTACTCGACCGCTTGCGCGCCCAGCGATAGGTGCCTCGCGGGAGTGCGCGCGACACGGGAAGTGTGTGCGCGAATAGATAAAGCCTCGCCGTTGGTGGCGAGGCTTCGTTCTTCCTCCGGGGCCGACCGGCGATCCGGGTGTCACTCCTTCGAGCCGACGCCCAGTGCGACGCGGTGCGTCTTTGGCGTGAGCGCCTCGGCCGCCTTAGGGATGCGGACCTCGAGCACGCCGTCGGTGTAGTCGGCGTGGATGGAGCCGGGATCGATGCCCTCGGGTAGCGCCACCGACCGGTGGAACGAGCCGTAGCTGCGCTCCCGGATGATGTAGCCCTCATCCTCCTTCTCGGAATCGGACGTGCGCTCGCCCTTTATGGTGAGCACGCCCTCGGTCACTTCGACGTCGATGTCATCCCTTTCGAGGCCAGGCAGCTCCGCATAGACGACCATGTCGTCGCCCTCGGCCTTCACGTCGATGCGCGGCAGCCACGATAGTGCACTCTCGTCGTTGCCGCCCGACCCGAGACCGAACCTACGGAGCAGCCGATCCGTATCTCGCTGCATGCTCAGCAGCTCCCCGAACGGGTCCCAGCGCATGATTGCCATGGTGTTCACCTCCCTGGACCTATCTGGCGCTTGTTCCCTGGCAGATTTTAGTATGACATTGTCAGATATCTCTGACCCGTGAGTAATATTGCCACCACTCGGGCGAGCTAAACCCCTGGTAGAAGCACTATAGATTTGTTGTGGGGCGTGGACTGCCGGTCGGTATCGGGTACACTTGCGGCATGTACACGTACGAGTTCCCCAGACCTGCGGTCTCGGTCGATATCGTGCTCCTCGGCGGTCCGAGAGAGGAGCGCTCGGTGCTGCTCGTGCGACGTGCGTTCGAGCCGTTCGCGGGGTGGTGGGCGCTGCCGGGCGGGTTCGTCGACGAGGGAGAGCGGCTGGTCGATGCGGCGCGGCGCGAACTGGCCGAGGAGACCTGCGTGGCGTTCGCGGGCGAACTCGAGCAGGTGGGGGCGTGGGGCGACCCGGGACGCGACCCTCGGGGGTGGACGGTGAGCGTGGTGTTCCGGGGCGACGTCGGTACCGAGTTGGTCGAGGTGTGCGGCGGGGACGACGCGGCCGAGGCGATGTGGCACCGGCTCGGCAACGACGGTACGGTGCCGGTCCCGCTGGCCTTCGATCACGCCGACATCCTTGCGGCTGTTCGTTCATCGTCGATGAACGGGTAGGCGGACGGCGAGGTGCTCTCAGCGTCACCGTAGGGGTTACTGGGAACGATCGCTCCCAGCAACCCCTACGGTCTGTCAGGGCACCTCGGGTCGCTGGTTTCCTCGGCGGACCTCATCGCCGCTGGTGACGCGCACAGCGGAAACGTTGGCGAGGCAGTTGCGGGGGGTGAGCAAGAGCAGAGCCCGAACGGACCGTCCTGCTGGTAGACTTGTCGGACTACTCGGGCGTGACCTGTGAGGACCCCTCGCGTGAGCGTAGTCTCGAAAATGGTATCGATGGCTGTCGGCCTTCTCAGCCTCGCAATCGGGGTCACGGGATTGTTCTTCCCGATCCTGCCGGCGACGCCGTTCCTGTTGGCTGCCACGTTCTTGTTCGCGCGCTCCTCGGAGAAGCTGCATACGTGGCTGCTGTCGCACGGGTTCCTCGGCCCGTACATCAGTGGATTCCTCTACGGAACGCCGATGCCGGCGAGGGTGAAGCGGATCGCGCTCGCGCTGTTGTGGATCGGTGTGGTCATCCCGGGGGCTGCGGTGTGGTTCCAGGTCTCGAGCGTGAGGCTGGTGGCGATGGCTTGGATGCTGTTGCTTGCGGTGGGGGTCGGGTTCAGCGTCTACCTCATGCGGCTGCCCGTCGAGGTCAAGGTCGAGGGGCACGAGGCGGCGTAGAGGGGCGTGGCACTCAGGCGTCGCGGCCAGGGTCGCCGGGGTTGCGAGCAGCGAGTGCCGCTTCCGCGACCGCGTAAGCTCCCTCGATGTCGCCGGCGGAGAGGTCGCCGCGCTCGACGGCGCGCTCGACGGCGCGCTTCGCGACTCCCACGGAGGGGCCCTCGGTAAGGTCGAAGGCGCGCATGATGTCGCCGCCCGAGATGGGAGAGACGACCGCGCGGTGAGTCCCGCGCTCCCGAGACGCCGCGATCGCGGTCTCGAGTCGCTCGCGCAAGGCTGGGGCTTCTGCGCGGTGGGCGGTGGCGGCGAAGTCGGCGAGGGTGAGCTCGACGGCGTCCTCGGTGGTGGCGAGAAGATGCGGCTCGGGGCCACCGGCGCGTAGGTCGAGCTTGCGGACGGCGCGGTCGACCGAGCGCGGGTTGTCGAGGTCGATCTCGCCGAGGCGCATGTGGGTGGCCACCAGATGGGTGATGGCGCGCGCATCCGCGACGGGGAAACGGAGGCGGGCGAGGACTGCGGCGGCGATGTCGGCACCGGCCTGCGCGTGGCCGAGGAATCGGATGCGGCCGCTGGGATCGACAGAGCGGGTAGGGGCCTTGCCGACATCGTGTAGGAGGGTGGCCCACCTGAGGGTGGGCGTGGGCGGCGCGAGGCCGACCGCCTGGATCGTGTGAGCGAGCACGTCGAGGTCATGGAAGGTGGGCTGCGTGAGTCCGTCGAGGGCGGCGACCTCGGGGAGAACGGTCGCAAGAGCGCCGCACTCGTGGAGGAGTTCGAGGCCGGTGGGGGCGTGGGGCGCTAGCAGCAACTTCGTGAGCTCCTCGCGGATGCGCTCGGCGGCGGTGCGCGCGAGGTCAGGGGCGGCGGCCGGCAACGCGGCTGCAGTGGCGGGATCGAGGTCGAAGCCGAGCTCGGCGGCGAAGCGGGCCGCGCGGAGGACGCGCAGGGGGTCCTCGGCGAAGCGCTCGCGCGGGTTGCCGGGCGCGCGGAGGATGTTCGCGGTGAGGTCGGCGCGGCCGTGCGCGGGGTCGAGGAGGGTGTGGCTGGCGAGGTCGACGGCGATCGCGTTGACGGTGAGGTCGCGGAGGCGGGCATCGGCGGCGAAGCGGGTGGCCGAGGGCGCGGCGGAGTCGAGCGCTGTGGCGCGGTAGCGACTGACTTCGAGGCGGCCTTCGGGCTCGAGCGCGATGCCGAGGGTGCCGAAGCGCTCGCCCACGTCGTAGGTGGAGCGGACGCCGGGGGTGGCGCGAGCGATGTCGCGGATGGTGGGTGTGGGCGCGTCGGTGACGAGGTCGAAGTCGAGGGTGGCGGGGCGGTCGAGGAGCGCGTCGCGCACCGCACCGCCGACGAGGAGCGCGTCGTGGCCGTGCTCGGCGAGCCGACGTGCGACCTCGAGGACCGGCTCGGGGAGGGGGATGCGGGGCGTGGGGTCCATGGGAAGATGGTACCCTGAGGGAGCTGTCGAACGAGAATCACGAGATCGCAGGTCGTTGCACCCCTCTACCAGAAGGACGCAGACGGACATCCATCTAAAGTCTTGCAGAGAGGAGGCCGATACACGGATAATCTTCATCAAGGATGCGCTCCTGTGTGTACATCGGCCACTCCTGGGTTCATGAGGCCACTCGCACACCCTTATGGTAGGTAGTTGTCAATCGAAGTGGGGGAGGATGACTTGAACTGCCCTTCGTGTGGCACGACGTGCACTGGTGATCAGCGGTTCTGTGGTACGTGTGGATCGGAATTGCCTGTCTCCGCTGGGCATGACGAGTCTCCAGAGACGAGTCCTCCCACAAAGAAGAACGTGACTCTCGCAGCTCTCCTGATCGCGATCCCGTTGGTGATTGTGGGAATCGCCGCGTTCGCCGCCTGGACCCTCTTCTTCAAGCCCCTCTCCGTCGCCGAGTACGAGATGGCTGTCGAGGACGGCTTCGACCAGATGGCCGATGGCACCCGGATCATGGGCGAGGCTGTCCGGGACTTGGTGAACGACGCGCGCGGCGGGCTTTCCACACCGGACGTCTCTCGCTACCAAAGCGACTTCGCCGAAGGTGAGAGGCAGGCCCGTGAGGCAAGTGTCGTATTGGCCGCCTTGAGGGCCCCGGAGGAGTACGCGCGCGTGCACCGAGATGTCGAGCGGTTCGCGGGTTTCATGCTCGACGACGTACTCAGTTCGTTCTCTGCTGCCATGAATGAGATGTCCGCTGGCGATGACGCCGAAGCGGTCAGCCGCAGACTCGTGCGCGCCGCGGAACGTTCGGCGCAAAGGGCCGAACCGGCGCAGAGGAGTCTTTCCGCGATACGGGACGAGCTCCACCTCGGCTTTCTCGGCGATCCGATGACCGGTCTTGCGCTGTCGCCAGTGTCAGTCACCGTTTCCTGGGAACAGCCGGTCGACGTCGACCTTTTCGTGAAAGACGTGAACGGCAGCTCCTACAGCAATCTCAAGGATCGCGACGCCACAGGCGGGCCGGGAGATCAGAGCGAGACGATCGTGTTCGAGAACCATGGGAGCCAGGACTTGAGCCACGGGCGCTATCGGATAAGCGCGTACTACGCGAGTCGCTCAGGTACCTCGTGGGACCAGGTGTATGTGACGGTCGCTATGACCCTGCCCACTGGAGCGGTGGTCGAGCGCGAGCGATGGGTCAGCTTCGATAGCTCGGCAGACGAATGGCATGTGTTCGAGGTCGATGCCGCTACGGGCGAATACACGGTTCTCGACTGGCTCGACTAGTTGCCTTTGGCGGAACGGAGACTGAGCCGTGGGGTTGTTCGACAGGTTGCAGGAGGGCGTGGTCAAGGGTCTGAGTCAGACGGAGCGAGCGCTGGAGCTCTCGCGACTGAAGTCCCAGATGGACCATGTCGGGCGCCAGCGCGACGAGGCCATCACGGGTCTCGGCAGAGCGGTGTACAGGGCTCACCGGGAGAACCGCTTCTCCGGTTCCGAGTTCGGTGCGGCCATCGAGCAGATACGCGAGATGGAGATCGCCCTCGGTAAGCTCGAAGGACAGGTCGAAGCATTGCGGACCCAGGCGCACCGGCACACGTGTGCCTCGTGTGGCACGCTCAGCGCGAGCGACGCTAAGTTCTGCATCGGTTGTGGGAGGGCGGTCGAGCACATCGAGACACGACCCTGTCCGGCGTGCGGCGCAGCGATCGGACTCGATGTCGTGTTCTGTGGCCGATGCGGCACCGAGGTGGGGCTTCCGGATGCTGCAATGGCACCCGAGTCCGTCGAAGACCGGAGTGTCCCTCCGACGCCCGATGATGGCCTGGAGCCCGAGCCGGGCAGCGTGCTCGCGGAGACCGACTCCGATCCGTCGTTGGTGCCGGATACGGCTGCATCGGCTGGCCCGGAGCAGGGTCTGACCTGCACGTCCTGTGGTCACCTTGGCGAGCTTGGCGAGCGCTTCTGTGGCTCGTGCGGCTCGGCGATGGTCTCTTGATGCGAGCGGATGAAAGGTGACGTCATGAAGTACTGTACGGAGTGTGGGCACGAGAACGCGGACAACGTCAAGTTCTGCGAGTCGTGCGGCCACGGGTTCGCGGAGTCCGAGACTCCCGCGCAACAGCCGGTTGCACAGCAGGCTGCGACCGAGATGTCCGCTGCGGTCAAGAAGACCTCCGAGGCGATCGCGAGGGTGCGTCGGCCTTCCAACAAGGTGATCGTGATTGGCGTCGGCGCACTCGCACTGCTCCTCGTCGCGTGGATCGCGTTCTTCAGGCCGGCGAGTGCCTCGGCGTACGAGGCCAGGGCCGAAGACCATCTCCTCGAGATATCTGACGGCCTGAACCTGATCGGTCAAGGGGTGAGCGGGCTCTACAGCTACGGGTACGACGAGAAGATGACAGCCGATGAGTACGCGACCTACCGCGAGGACATCGAAGACGGCATCAAGATGGCCTCGCGAGGCGCAAAGGGGTTGCGCTCGCTGCGAGCGCCGGGTGAGCACAAGACGGCCGACCGCCGACTGAAGGCGTTCGCATCCTACGTCCTCGACGATATCGTTCCTGGCGCAGATAGACTCGTCAACGATGTCGAGCCGGGGATGACGGGAGAGCGTCTCGATACTCGTATCGTCCGCTACTTCGAGCAGCGCGATAGGGGTGCGGAGCGGGCGTACGAGAATCTCTACCGGGCCGCCGATGACATCTACATCCCCGGGGACATAGGCCGAGGCTTCTACGGCAGCTACTAGCGTGCGACACGACGGCGGGAGCTACCTCCCCCGCGAACGACGAGTGGAGGCCTGATGCGTGCGGAACGGCTGTCCAGGAGGGTGGGGCGTGCATCGGCGATCACGTTCGTCACCGCCGTCGCTGTCATGATGGCGGGATGTTCGGGCTCTGGTGTGGGGGTGGACATCCAGCTCGATCTCGCGTCTGACGGGTCGGTCGAGGAGCGGGTTTCCGTTCGCGGTGCGAAGGTCGACGCCAGTGCGCCGGGATGGACACAGGACTCGAGCGCGACCGCCGAGTACTCTCGCACGTTCGACGATCCCTCCGCGCTTCCAGAGGCTGAAGCCGAACTGCTCACCGTGATCCTGGATTCGGTGTCAGACGAGATCGGGTTCGCGCCGGTCGTCCTCGACCGGTCGAAGCTCGACATCGTCGTGCAGGACTACCTGTTCTTCAAGTCCGTCGAGGTCGCGTACCGTTTGCCGGAGATCGACTTCCGGCCGCCGCACTGTCTCGAGTGCGAGGGGGACGGCCGTCACGACTGTGAGGAGTGCGACCGCTCCGGCTCGCTCACGTGTCCGGCATGCGCAGGTGAAGGCGTCCGCGAGTGCGACGAGTGCGAAGCTCAGGGCTCCCACACGTGCCAGAGCTGCGAGGGTGCGGGGTATCGCGAGTGTGACTCGTGCGACTCCCGTGGCTGGCGCGAGTGCTTCAGTTGCAGCGGCAGCGGTACCGACAGCTGGGGAGACTCGTGTTGGTCGTGCGGAGGGTCCGGGCGCAGGGACTGCTACAGCTGCAGCGGTGACGGACGCCTGGGCTGCTGGTCGTGCGATGACACCGGGGAGATCGAGTGCCGCAGGTGTGACGGCGAAGGAGAGGTCGAGTGTTCCGAGTGTTCCGGGTTCGCCTCGATCTCGTGCCACGCCTGCGACGGTCAAGGCTCCAACGCGTGCTTACCGTGCGGTGGCGTGGGCTCGCCGACCTCGGCCGATATGGCGTCGTACGAGTCGGCCCTCGCCGATGCGAACATCATCCTCGCCATCCGCATGCCCGGGCTCGTGGACACGGACGCCGAGACGTCGTGGCACTTCGGGGGCACCGAGACTCGCCTGCCCGATGAGGTCCGGACATCGTCGCGGGTACCCAACTGGCCACTCGCGCTCGGCTCGGGAGGTGGTCTGCTCGGCTTGCTGCTCCTCGGCGTGACGCTCTCGGTGCGCCGCATCCGGCGGCGCGTTCGCAGCAAGGTCCCGGCACTGGTCGTCGAACCGCTCTTGCCTCCGGCCGAGGAGTTCGCGGTGGCGCTAGAAGGTGATGGAGTGAACGCTCCCGCCAGCCAAGTGAGTGGCACGGAGGCCCCGCGGGATGCATGCCGGGAGTGCGGAAACGCGATGGGGGAGGCGGCCGCGTTTTGCACCGAGTGTGGGACGCGCCGGTGACGAGCCCGGGACGTATCGACTGGTAGGGGGGGACGTGGCGCTCTGTCCGCACTGTCATGCGCGGAACCCGGAGCTGAACCAGTTCTGCGGGTCCTGCGGGAAGACCATGGTTGCGCCGGAGGCTGCGAGCGGCACAGCCGTTGAAGTCGCGGTCGGCGGCGGAGGCGCCACCGGTGAAGCGGGCACAGTCGACCTGCCGCGCCCCCAAGCGTCAAGGCGAAGGCGGATCGTGAGGTGGCTGCTCGCGTTCGCTGCGGGTGTGGCGATCGTGGTGGGCATCGGATCGGGGTTGCCCGCGCTCAGAGCGCTCATCGCACCGGAGGAGGGTGGGCCGGTCGAGTTCGTGCCGACCGTCTCCGAGTGGCACACGGAACGCCTCGTACAACCCCCTCCGCTCAACGAGCGGGTCGTGACGGCCACTGTCGTACAACTCGGAGCTCATCCGGACCGGTACCAGGACCGGCTCGTGCGGGTCGATGGTCGCCTCGCCGGACTGCGCGAGGATGGCCGCGAGCTCGCGCTGGGCATCGGTGAAGGCACCGAGGTGATCGGTGCCGTCTACCCTGCGCTCCGCAACGACCTGAGCGTAGGCCAGGCGGTCACGGCGATCGGCTTCGTCTCGCCGACCGGGACCGACATGATCGTCCTCGCGCTCTCCCAGCACGCCCAGGAGCGGGAGGACGATCTTCTCAGACTCGCATGGCAGACGCTCCTCGTCTCGGGTGGGTTCTTCCTGGCCTCGGTCTTCGTGCGTGTCCGAGGCGGCATCGATCGCATGCGGCGCAGGAGGTTGCTCCCCGCAGCAGGGGTGGCCGGCGCCCTCGTGCTCGGGCTCGTGTTGACAGGGTGCGATGTCAAGACCATGACGATTGTGAGCCAGGACGGATCGGGGAGTGTCGTCACCGAGATCGAGTTGGGCGAAGAGCAGATGCAGGAGATCCTCGGTCTGCCGAATGCCCAGGCATCTATCGACTCGTGGACAGCCGAACTCGAAGAGCAGGGCGTGACGGTGGCCCGCGGAGAAGGCACGATGCGGATAACAAGGGCTTTCGACTCGTGCGCCGAGTTCAACAACGTGCCGCACCGCGCCGGTGAGAGCTGGTCGTACCTTCAGGCCATTCCTATGGGTGACGGCACTCACTTCGTGTTCGCCGGTTTACTCGACACCGCTTCACTCGAGACCGAGCAAGGTGTCTACGACGAGGACGGACGGGTCTACGAAGAGATGGAGTCGCGCAGCCGGGACGTGGTGTTCTCGTCGTCGGTCGTGTTGCCCGGGGCACTGCTTGGAGCGCGTGACGGCACCACCGAGTGGCGAGTGGGTCTAGGTGACGCGGACCGGCTCTTCGCGGAGTCGGTCGTCCGCGCGAGTACGCGGACCGAAGCGCTCGCACCCGAACTCATCGAAGGGTGGAGAACGGGCATCGACTGGGCGCTCGGCGTGGCGCTCGGCGTGTTCGCCTTCGGCCTGGTCGCATATCCGTGGCGTACGAACAGGTCGAAGCGATGAGGTCGCGCTCGAACAGGACCGCATGGGCCGTGGCGTCCCTTGTCCTACTTCTTCTGTTCGCGCTCGCATGCGTCGGTGGCGGCACTCAGCAGGTGCAGGAGTCCGTCAACAAGACGAAGACAGATTACGAGAACTGGCTGCGCACCATCGGCTCTCTGCCGGCTCACACGGTCGGGATACCGTTGATTATCGAGCCCGAAGACGGAAGCGCGTTCGATTCCGACGACCTCGTCGTCAAAGGGTGGTCGGTGAAGGCTTCCGACAAGTCGGAAGACCCGGACGCGATCGCACGTGTCCGCGTGTACGTGATGCCGGACGGATACCGCACGGCTTCGGCCGCGACCGCACGTCCGTACTCGGAAGGCACTGCGCTCGTCGACGAGGAGACGGGGGAGTGGGAGTTGGCGCTTCCTGCCAGCGTACTCTACCGTGGCGTGAGCAGTATAGCGGCGAGGACCGAGATCGATGGTGTGGGCTCGAGCGGGCTTGCACGCATCACGGTCACTGCACGCACGGGCCGCACCCCCGGCGAGGTCCCGGGGACGGGAGTTCCCGATCACGACTACGCGGCTGACTCAGGGTTCCGCCCCTCGCTGGATGGGTACGCGTTTCGCAATGGCAGCGACACCGACCAGAGCGATGACTGGCGGGTGTGGAAATACGTCTTCGGTGGCAGCCTGTTATCGCGTCTCGACTACTCCATCGTCGCGTCCGGCAGCGGTTTGTTCGAGGGCGGGATGTGCTCGGGCTTCGCTTCCTCAGCCAGCACCGTCTGGTACGGCGCGAACGACGCGGCGGGATTCCCCGGCTCACCCGCGACCGTGTTCGGTGTCCGCGTCAGCCACGACGGCCGCGAATCCGGGCTCATGCAGCCCCAGGTCGTGCGCGAGTTCATACAGCGCTACCAGCTCACGCAGCGGTTGAACGGTTACCACCGTCGCGTTGGGACCGAGGCTACATTCCGGCATCTGAAAGGCGTGTTCGAGAGCGGCGATCGCGACATCCCGGTCCTGGTGATCCGCAGTGCTCCCGGTGGCGCCGGTCACGCCATCACGCCGTTTGCAATCGCAGGGCCTGCCGACGGAGAGGCGGTCATCTGGGTGTGGGACAACAACCATCCCGGTCAGGCGCGCCCAGTCTATATCGATACCACGGCTTGGTCGTGGCGGTACGACCTTGTGCGTGACGGCGAGTTCGAGGGCGTGGCGGCGCGGACGTGGTCGTCCGCAGAAGGTGGACCGCTACGGTACGTCCCTACATCGGATATCGTCGATCTCATGAACGACACCCCCGGAGGGGCGAGCATCGTCCCCGAGGAGCGTCCGAGTCTTGTGCAGCGCCTGTTGGCTCCGTTCACCTCGGTGTCCATCACCGCCGAACCACTGCTCGAGAACGAGTCCGGCGAGCGGTTCGGGTTCGCCGATGGCGAAGTCTACGAGGAGATCGACGATGTCGAGTTCTTCTACCCCGACATCTGGGCCGAACCGGTGGCGCGGGTGTTCTTCCACCCCGAGGGAGCCGACTATAGGCGCACTGCGGCATTGGCAGAGGAGGGTGGATACTCCTACGCAGTGTCCGACGAGGCGGGGATAGTGGTGGCGCAGGTCTTCGGCGAGGCGGGGAGCGACACGCTGGGCGTCGATGCCGATAGCGGTGTCCTCGAGTACGCCGCCGGGGCGGACAGGGACGACGTGGACCTCACTCTCTATCGCCCGGTCGGCGAGAGCGTTCGCACGATGGGGACCGAGGACACGGCACTGGTCGCTGGAGACGTCTTCTCCATTGCGGCATCCGAGGGTGACGAGGGAATGGTCGTCGTCAACGCCAGCGCTGGCGAGCGCACCTACGTGCCGGTTTTCGCGGTCGACGACGGGGCGCTCTTCGTCGCTGGCGAGCAGACGATCGGCAGCGGCGAGACGCACACGATCGTCGCCGATGACTGGGACGACCTTCCGACGGCAGGCGTGACGCTCGCCGTCGACCGTGACTCCGATGGGGAGGTCGACGAGGTCGTGTCGTTGCAGGAAGGCGTTGGCAGCGGTGGTGACCGGGGAATACCGTTCTCGGGGCTGGGAGCCGCCGTCCAGTTCACGGCACTCCTCGTTGGCGCGGCTCTCCTCGTGCTCGCCGGGGTGGCGGTTCTCCTCTGGCCACGACGCAGGAGGGGCGAGGACTGACGCCCTCGCCGTGCGTCGAACGTGTGGGGATGCGGTAGAGACTAGGTGTCGGCACATCGGGTCGAGGGAGGACTTATGCCGCACTGGCTCCGCGTGATAGCGGTCGTCGTGGGGGCGCTCGTCGTGGGGGCGGCGCTCGTCGTGGTGGCGTTGCTAGCTACCGCGCCTGCCCCGCAGGAGCGCGACGAATGGACGCTCGGCCCCGAACTTCCGATGGCCTTCGGCGAGTTGGCGACGGTGTCGGTGACCCGCGACGACGGCACCGAGGTGCTCGTCGTGCTCTCCGGCCTGTCGGGCCTCGCTCGGGTGGCCGACGACGTGTTCGCGTACGACTCGGCGAGCGGAGCGTGGAGCCGCGGACCTTCGTTGCCGGCGCCGCGCCACCACGCGTCCGCCGCGGCGCTCGACGGCGCGGTCGTGCTCTCCGGCGGTGCCGAGGGGCTCGCGCCCCCGTGGGCGGGCAGTCGCGACGTCTGGCGATGGGAGCCCGGCGACACCGAGTGGTACGCTATGCCGCCGCTGCCCGAGGAGCGCTACGGGCATCGCATGGTCGAGTTCGGCGGGCGACTGTACGTCGTGGGCGGGCACGGCGAGACCGCCGACTCATACGTGTTCGATCCCGCACTCGATACGTGGGCGGCCGCAGCGCCGATCCCCGAGATGCGGGACCACCTCTCGGTGGTCGTGGCCGGAGAGCGCATCTGGGCCATCGGCGGGAGGGGGCCGCAGAACACGGCGCGCGTCGATATCTACGACCCCGATACGGACCGCTGGGGACCCGGCCCGCCTCTGCCGGAGCCGACGAGCGGCGCTGCCGAGGGTGTCTTAGGCGGGCGCATCTACGTCATCGGCGGTGAGGACGCCAGTACGCTCGGTGGCGGCGTCATAGACCGCCATTGGATGCTCGACACGCGCGCCGAGGAGCTGCGGTGGGAGCCGGTGCCGCCGCCCCCGCTCGCGGTGCACGGTGCCGACGGGACGGTCTTCGAGGGACGGATGGTAGTCGTGGGCGGCGCGGGCCGTCACGGGGCGCTCTCGCCGAGCGCGTGGGCGCGGGCGTTCCAGCTGCTTGATGGGGTGGATGGCGGGGTCCCGTAGGGCCGTCTGGCGCCTATGTCCGCAAGCGGTGTCAGCTTCGCGAGGGGGTGGCATCGCCTTCGGCGCGTACGTACGAGTGGCTTGCGTGATACACGATCTCCTCGGCGTTTGACCCCCGCCACCTCGGCGACGTATTCTCCTCGGCAACAGAACAAACGCCTGTGATGGGGATGAGTACGCGGCCCGGTAGGGCCCTCAGAGAGCCGGGGCGGCTGCGAACCGGCGCCTGACAAGCTGCGGAACATGGCCCCGGAGGCTTCCGGAGGAACGGCGGCGCGCGCGACGCGGGTGAAGTCGGGTGGTACCGCGCAAGGCTCTACCGAGACGCCTTTCGCCCTGACACGAGGAGTCAGTGGTGGAGGGCGTCCGTACGTTAATGGAGGTGCAAGGGCTGTGGCCAAGAGCTTCGAGGAGATCAACGCCAAGATCGCGACCGGCGAGGCGGTGGTGATGACCGCCGAGGAGTTCGCCGCGCTCGCCGCTGATGAAGGTGTCGCGCACGCCGCGAAGCGCGTCGACGTCGTGACCACTGGGACGTTCGGTCCGATGTGCTCGAGCGGGGCGTTCTTCAACTTCGGCCACTCGGACCCGCCCATCAAGATGGGCGAGATCACGATGAACGACGTGCCGGCCTCAGGAGGGCTCGCCGCGGTCGACACGTACCTCGGCGCTACCGAGCCGAGCCGCACGCGCGGCATCGAATACGGCGGCGCGCACGTCATCGAGGACCTCATCCGCGGGCGTGCGGTGCGTCTGCGCGCGAGCGGGCCGGGCACCGACTGCTACCCGCGCATCGAGATCGACACGCACGTGACGCTCGACGATCTCAACCAGGCCTACCTCTTCAACCCACGCAACGCCTACCAGAACTACGCGGTGGCGGTTAACTCAGGCGACCGGCTCATCAACACCTATCTCGGCCCACTGCTGCCGCGGCTCGGCAACGCGACGTACTGCTCGGCAGGAGCGCTCTCGCCTCTGCTCAACGACCCGCTCTACCGTACGATCGGGGTGGGGACGCGGTGCTTCGTGGCCGGTGCGCCCGGCTACGTCGCGTGGCAGGGCACGCAGCACAACCCCGACCAGGCGCGCGATGACAACGGCGTCCCCGTCGCGCCCGCCGGCACGATCGCCGTGATCGCCGACCTGAAATCCGCAAGCCACGAGTTCTTCAGCGCAGCGACCTTCACCGGTTACGGTGTCTCGGCGTTCGTGGGCATCGGCATCCCGATCCCCGTGCTCGACGAGGATCTCGCCGCCACCCTCGCGCTCACCGACGCCGACCTGACCGCCACCGTCTTCGACTACGGCGTGGCGCGCCGCTCACGCCCAGCGCTCGGGCGCGTCACGTATGCGCAGCTGCGTAGCGGTGCCATCGAGATCGAGGGCAAGCAGGTGCCTACCGGACCCATCTCCTCGCTCACGACCGCACGCCGCATCGCAGACGAGCTCAAGCGATGGGTCGTCGAGCGCCGCTTCACGCTCGTCCCGCCGCTCGAGCCGCTGCCGCAGCCCGACACCGGCGCGCCTGCGCCCAAACCGCTCGAGATCCGGACCGAGGAGGCGATCTAGCGATGGCACGCGTGAGACTCGACCTGACGTTCCCTCCTCGGCAGGCCACCAAGCCCGTGACGTACCACCTCGTCAAGGACTTCGACCTCACTCCCAATATCCTGCGCGCCCAGATACAGCCGGGCCAGCAGGGACGGATGCTGCTCGAGGTCTCCGGCCCGCGCGAGGCGATCGATGAGGGTATAGCGTTCCTCGAGGACGAGGGGCTCACCGTCTCGCCCGCCGCGAGCGACATCGAGCTCGACGAGGAGCGCTGCGTGGTGTGTGGCCTCTGTACCGCGGTCTGTCGGCCGGGCGCGCTGGCGCTCGATGCCGAGAGCGCCGCGCTCGTGTTCGACAAGGACGCGTGCGTGTATTGTGAAGCGTGCGTGGTCGCGTGCCCGCGCCGCGCTGTGACGCTCAGGTTCTAGGAGGAAGCCGAGGATGCCGGATATCGCACAAAGGCTCGGTCGCGACGTGCTCGTGATCGACGGCGGGTTCGGGACGATGCTGCAGCGCGCCGACATCCCGCCCGAGCAGTGCCCCGCGCAGCTCAACGTCACCGCGCCCGAGGTCGTGCTCGACATCCACCGTGCATACGTCATGGTAGGGGCCGAGTGCGTGACGACGAACTCGTTCGGCGCTTCGCGCACGAAGCTCGCCGAGTACGGGCTCGAAGACCAGGTCGAGGGGTTGAACCGCGCGGCCGTGGCCGTGGCGAAGGAGGCGGGCGCCCAGCACGTCCTTGCCGACGTGGGACCGAGCGGACTCGTACTCGAACCGCTTGGCGGAGCGACGTTCGACGAGCTCTTCGAGATCTTCGCCGAACAGGTCGCGGCGTTGGCTGCCGAGGAACCCGACGCGATACTGGTCGAGACGATGACGGATATCGCTGAGGCCCGCTGCGCGGTGCTCGCCGCCCGCAGCGCGTGCGAGCTGCCGGTGTTCGCGACGGTGACGTTCGGCGCGGGCGGTGTGATGGACCTCTCCGGCACCGACCCGGTGACCGCGGCGATCGTGCTCGAGGCCGCGGGCGCTAGCGCGATAGGGATGAACTGCGGGCTCGGGCCCGAGCAGATGCTGCTGCTGGTCGAGGAGATGGCGGCGGCGACCGCGCTGCCGGTCATCGTGCAGCCCAATGCGGGCATGCCGCGCCTGGTCGACGGCGCGACCGTCTTTCCCGGCACCGCCGACGAGATGGGCATGTACGCGGCGCGCTTCGTCGAGGCGGGTGCGACGCTCGTGGGATCGTGCTGCGGCTCCACACCGTCGTTCACCGGCGCGATCGTGGACTTCGCTAAGGAGGTGCCGGTGCGCGAGGGACGCGAGGCCTTGCCCGGCACCGTGCTCGCGGGGCCGCGGGGCGTACTCACGATCGGCGCGGGCGGGCCGGTCGCCCTCATAGGCGAGCGCATCAACCCGACCGGCAAACCGGAGCTCGCGGCGTCGCTGACGGCAGGCTCGATGTCGGTCGTGCGCGCGTACGCAGCCGAGCAGCAGGCGGCCGGCGCCGACGCGCTCGACGTCAACGTCGGGGCGGCGGGCGTGGACGCGCGCGACGCGCTGCGCGCCGCCGTGCTCGCTCTCGTGGGGACCACCGATCTGCCGCTCGTACTCGACACGACGGACGCAGATGCTCTCGAGGCGGCGCTGCGCGTCTACCCCGGCCGCGCCCTCATCAACTCCGTGAACGGGACCGGGGACTCGATGGAGACCGTCTTGCCGCTCGCGGCCCGCTACGGCGCGGCCGTGGTGGCGCTCGCACTCGACGATGACGGGATACCGGAGACGGTCGCGGGCCGCGTGGGCATCGTCGAGCGCATCCGCGCGCGCGCCCACGCCGCCGGCCTGCGCGACCGCGATCTGGTCGCCGACACGCTCGTGATGACCGCCGCCACGGACTCCGACGCCCCGCGCATCACGCTCGCCGCGCTCGCGGGTGTGCGCGAGCTCGGCATCGCGACGCTGCTGGGCGTGAGCAACGTGAGCCACGGTCTGCCCGATCGCCCCGCGCTCAACGCCGCCTTCGCGGCGCTTGCCACCGCCGCCGGGCTCGACGCGGCGATCGTCAACCCGGAAGACACCGTGCTCCGCGACGCGATGCGTCTCGCCGACACCGCGCGCGCCGCCGGCACGAGCCTCGACGCGCACGGCGACGCGTGGGACGCGTGGGAGAGCGCGCTCGCCGGCGCACTCGCGAAGGCCGGCGCACTCGACACCTCCCCCGCAGCCACCTCCCGCGACGCCACCGCCACACCGGCCACCCCTACCGCGCCCGGAGCGGTTCCCGGCGCCACCGCCGCAGCCTCCACGCCGCCCGCCACCCCCGCCACCCAGCGCCTCGCCTCCGCCGTTTCCCGCGGCGACGCCGATGGCGCCCCCGCACTCGTCGACGAGGTCATCGCAGCCGGGCTCGCCCCCGATCGGGTGATCGCCGACGTCCTCACCCCAGCGATCCAGGCCCTCGGCGACGCGTTCGGCCGCGGCGAGGCGTTCCTGCCCCAACTCATGGTGGGCGCCGAGGCGATGAAGTCCGCCGTCGCGCGTGTGAAGACGTACCTGCCCGAGGGCGAAGACGACACCGCCGCCCGGGTCGTCTTCGCGACCGTCAAGGGCGACATCCACTCGATCGGCAAGGACATCTGCGTCTCGCTCCTCGAGAGCCAAGGCTTCGCCGTCGACGACCTCGGCGTCGACGTCCCCGCCGAGCGCGTCATCGAAGCCGCCGCCGAGGCGGATGCTGTGTGCCTGTCGGCGCTCATGACCACGACATTGCGAGCGATGGAGGCGACCGTCCGTGCACTCGCCGAAGAGCGCCCCGGCCTGCCCGTGCTCGTGGGCGGCGCGGTGGTGACGGGCGAGTGGGCCGTGAGCATCGGCGCCGGTTACTCCGACGACGCCCCCGGGTGCGTCCGCGCGGTGGCAGCCGCCGTCGAGCAGGGAGGCCCCCGATGAGCGCCCCACGCCACTCCCTGATCTCCGGAGGCCCCCGATGATCATCACCAAGCCGCGCGATTGGGACCGCATCCTCGCCAACATGGCCGAGGTGGACGCCCGGCGGGTATTCATCATGGGTTGCGGACAGTGTGCCACCGTGGCGCGGACCGGCGGCGAGGACGAGATCGCCGAGGCGCGGCGGCGTCTGGCCGCGGCAGACATCGAGGTCACCGGCTGGGCGGTGGGCGAGGTCGCCTGCCATTCCGGGGGCACGCGCTTGGAGACCCGCCGCCATTCCGGCAGCATCGAAGAGGCCGATGCCGTGCTCGTCCTCTCCTGCGGCGCGGGCGTCCAGACCGTCGCCGACGCGACCTCCAAACCTGTCTTTCCCGGCCTTGAGAGCGTGTTCCTCGGTAATGTGGTGCGCCACGGCGTGTTCGAGGAGCGCTGCCAGATGTGTGGCGAGTGCGTACTCGACCTCACGGCCGGCATCTGCCCGGTCACGACGTGCCCCAAGGGCCTGCTCAACGGCCCGTGCGGCGGGATGTGGGACGGCAACTGCGAGGTCGTCACTGACCGCGAATGCACCCACGTGCTCATCCGTCGGCGCCTGGCCGAGCAGGCCCGAGAGGGCACCGGCGTGCTCGCGCCCAAGGACCACAGCAAGCAGCTCAAGCCCGGAAGCGTGAACCTGCGCGGCGAACGCGGGAAGGGACGCCGATGAGCCGCCTACGCGACGCGCTTGCCCGCGGCGAGTTCATGATCACCGGCGAGGTGGCTCCGCCGCTCGGCACCGACATGGCCGCGATGCGCGAGGCGGTTGCCACACTCGGACCGCACTGCCACGCACTCAACGTCACCGACAACCAGGGCGCCACGCTCCACCTCTCGAGCCTGGCCGCCTCTCGGACCGTGCTCGACATGGGGTTCGAGCCGATCTTCCAGCAGACGTGCCGCGACCGGAACCGTCTCGCGCTACAGTCGGATCTGCTCGCCGCTTGGACGCTCGGGCTCGAGAACCTGCTTGTGGTCACCGGCGACGACCCTCGTAGTGGCGATCATCCCGAGGCCAAGGGTGTGTTCGACATCGACTCCACACAGCTGCTTGCTATCGCGCACGGGATGAACGAGGGGCGCGACATGCTCGGTCGCGAGATGACTGGCGGCACCGGGTTCTTCCTGGGCGCGGCGGCGTTCCCCGAGGCCGAGCCGTGGGACGTGCAGCGCGAGCGTGCACTGCGCAAGGTCGAGGCGGGCGCGGAGTTCTTCCAGACGCAGGCCGTGTTCGACATCGACAAGTTCGCCCGCGCCGCAGAGGACTTGCGTCCGTCAGGCGTGAAGCTCATCGCGGGCGTCCTGCTGCTCAAGAGCCCTCGCGTGGTGAAGTTCATCAACGAGCGTCTCGCCGGTCTCATGGTGCCCGAGTACCTCGGGGCGCGGATCGAGGCCGCTTCAGACCCGCTGGCCGAGTCCATCGCGCTCGCCACCGAACAGGTGCGTGCATTGCGTGAGGTAGCCGACGGCGTGCACATCATGCCCCTTGGCGTCGATGGTGCGGTGGCCGAGATCCTCGCAGGCGCCGGCCTCACGTAGGAGTGCGAGCGCGCAGGCGCGCTCGCACTCGCATGGGTGCGCACTGCCCCCGTTCCGGATTTCGACCGCGTTCACATCCTGTTTGGCCGCGTGCGTTACGGTGCGCCTGTGCGATCGAGGTACGGTGCGGCGGTGAAAGACAGGGGAGCCGAGGCTAAGACCCTCGCGGTGGAATCCCGCGAGTGAGGACGGGGTGCCGAGGTCCTCTGAGTGACCGTCGGGGTTAATGGGTGCGATCGTTCTCAATAACCCCGACGGTTCCCAGCAGCATCCGGATATACTCGTGAGAGGCGATCGCGCGCTTCGGACAGCGCTGACACGAGAAGGACCGGGTCCCCATGGCCAGACCCCCATACCCAGGCAGGTTCCACTACTTCATCGGCAACAAGACCCGCGCGTCGCTGATCGAGCGGTTCGCCAGGCATCCGGAACAAGCACCCTACCTGAGGGAACTCGGGCGGGATCTTCACATCGGCATGGGGTGCTGCATCGTGAGCTGCTCGAACTCAAGCGTATGGGACTCGTCAGTACGAGTGCGCGGGGAGGCAGGCGGTACTTCAAGCTCGACCCTTACCACCCTCGCGCGCTCACTGTGCGAACTCGTGGCGGCGTCTGAGCGGTGCGACGGCTGCGAGGTCTGTGATGTGCGCGCGAGAAGTCACCCCTGTGACGCATTGACGCAGCATAATTCATCGTTTATCGTCGATAGACGATTAAGTGCGAGTACGAGCCCATGCGTTGTGGGGCGCCGAGACAGTCGTCGACGGGGCCGGCGCGGCCGGGACAGAGTGGCGGGGAGCATTTCGATGACGCAGTCCGATCGAGCGATCGCGGACACTGTGGGCACGGACCCTGAGCACATGGCCCGCATCGCGCGAGCCCTCTCTCATCCCGCCCGCATCCGCATACTCCAACTCCTCGCCGAGCAGAATGAATGCAAGGGCGCCGAGGTCTTCTCGGGACTGCCGCTCGCCCAGTCGACGATCTCCGAGCACCTCCGGGTGCTCAGAGAGGCTGGACTCGTATCGTCCCACCCTGTCGGCACCGCGATGACCTACTGTCTCGTACCAGAGCGCATCGCCGCGTTCACCGATGCCCTCGATTTCGTCGCGGACGCTCCGGCGTGTGACTCGTAGAAAGGAGTGCAGCGGATGAGTGAGCAGGAACCGGCGGCCGCGGGATCGGCGGCGGCGGCGCAGCGACCCGAGAAGAAGCGCATGGGCTTCTTCGAGCGCTACCTGAGCGTATGGGTCGCGCTGTGTATCATTGCGGGCACGCTCATCGGTAACACATGGCCGGGGTTGCCCGAGTGGCTCGACCAGTTCACCGTCGCGTCCATCTCGCTTCCCATCGCCATCCTCATCTGGCTCATGATCTTCCCGATGATGCTGCAGATCGACTTCGCATCGATCCGCAGAGTCGGGGAGCGCAAGAACGGCCTCATCGTGACCACCGTCGTCAACTGGCTCATCAAACCGTTCACGATGTTCTTCTTCGCGTGGCTCTTTTTCAACGTCATCTTCAAAGACCTCATCACCCCCGACCTTGCCCAACAGTACCTGGCCGGAGCCGTACTTCTCGGTGCCGCGCCATGTACGGCGATGGTGTTCGTCTGGTCCTACCTCGCCGATGGCGACCCTGCCTACACCCTCGTCCAGGTCGCCGTGAACGACCTCATCATGCTCGTGGCGTTCGTGCCCATCGTCTCGCTGCTCCTCGGCATCGGCGGCATCCCGATACCGTGGGCGACGATGGCGCTCTCGGTCGTTCTGTTCGTGGTGGTCCCGCTCGTGGCCGGCTACTTCACGCGCAAGCGGCTCATCGCCACCAGGGGCCTGCCGTGGTTCGAGTCGGAACTCCTGCCCAAGTTCGGCCCGGTGACCATCACGGCGCTGCTCGTCACCCTCGTGGCCATCTTCATCTTCCAGGGCGAGATCATCGTCAACAATCCGCTCCACATCGGGCTCATCGCGGTGCCGCTCATCATCCAGACGCTCTTCATCTTCGTGATCGCGTACGGCTGGGCCTACCTGTGGCGCATCGAGTTCAAGGTGGCCGCGCCGGGCGGGTTCATCGGCGCGTCGAACTTCTTCGAGCTTGCGGTGGCGGTCGCCATCGCGCTGTTCGGACTCACCTCGGGAGCCGCGCTCGCCACGGTGGTGGGCGTGCTCGTCGAGGTGCCACTCATGCTCTCGCTCGTGTGGATCGCCAAACGTACGCGCACGGCGGTCATGCGCCGCAGCGGCGAGTTGGCGCTGGCGGACAGGAGGGCCGTTTGATGCGCATCGTCATCGCCACCGACCTTTCGGATGCAAGTCTTGCAGCCGTCGACTCGATGACCGCGTGCAACCCGGTCGACTTCAGCGGCATCGTGCTCGTTCACGCTGTCGACCTCGACCTCTACACCGCCGGCGGTACCGTCCCGGAGGTGATCGAGTACGCAGAGGAGCACCTCGGCCGGATCGCATCGCGTCTCAAGGAGGCCGGGTTCGAGACGACCGTGCGTGTCGACGTGGGTTCCGCGGTCGACGTGATCGAGCGCATCACCGCCGAGGAGGGCGCGGAGCTCGTCGTGATGACGAACCTCGGCAGGGGCGCGGTCACCGGCCGTCTGCTCGGCTCGACCGCCGAGCGCCTCGCGTCGGCGGGCAGGGTCCCGGTGATGATCGAGCGGGTGCGTGAGAAAGCGGGGACGTGGTGCCGGATGGGCGGCGACCACCCGTTCAGCAGGGTGCTCGTAGGAACCGACCTTTCCCCCTCGCTGCCCGCACAGCTCGCGCTCGTCTGCGGACTCCCGGGACTCGGGGAGATGCGGATCGTTCACGTCGCCGAGTCGGGGAGTGACGATGCCGAGTTGAGAGGGCGCTTCGCCACGCTCTCGGAGGGGCGCGTCTGCAGCGCTCCCTGTGAGACGGTGCTCAGGACGGGGACCGACCCTGCGCGCGCACTGCTGGCCGAGGCGGAAACGTGGGACGCGACGGTCATCGTCGTCTCGCCGCGCACGCACGGGGTCTTGCACCGGGCGCTCTGGGGCTCGACGGCGCGCACGATCGCAAAGCACAGCACGGCACCCGTGCTTTTCGTCCCGCCGGGAGACGTCCGCATACCCGACAAGCGGTAGCCGTAGGGAACAGACGTAGGCGCAGGCGCAAGCGCAAGCGGTAGGTGCCTGTTCCCTACGGCTCCGTGTGGCCGAGCAGGATGCGGATGGTCATGTGTGCCTGGTGGCCGGCGGCGATCGCCACGCGTGAGGCCATGAGCGGCAGCCCATGGCGCACGTCGCTGTGCAAGTCGCCCACGAGGTAGAAGTTCTCGGCGATCCGCTCGGTCACGACATCGTTGGCGGTCGAGAACCCGGCGAGGCCTGAGGCGGTCACGAGTGGGATGTGCGGCGTGTGGCACATCGTCACGTTCGCGATCATCGCTTTGGCCTCGGCGCTGTCGACCGCCTCGATCACCACCTCGGCCCCGTCTACCGACTCGAGCAGGTTGTCCGCGTTCATGCACGCATCCACGAGCCGGATGTCGACGTCCGGCTCGATACCGCGGAGCACGTCAGCCAGCGCCTCGGTCTTGCGCATGCCGATGTGCTCGCGGAAGAAATGCTGGCGGTTGAGGTTGTCCTGCTCGACCACGTCGAAGTCGATGAGCGTGACGTGTCCGAGCCCGGAGCGCACGAGCATGACCGCAGCGTTGCTGCCGAGTCCCCCGCACCCCACGATCGCCACGTGCGCGCCGGCGAGCCGCTCGCGGACCGCTGCGTCGTCGTGGTGGCCGACGGCAGGCTGGCAGCCGATGGCGTCGCCGTCGAGCACGCTAGCCGCCCGCCACCGGGGGGAAGATGGCGAGCCGTTCACCCTCGGCCAGCACGTGATCGTCAGGCGCATGACGGCCGTTCACGAACACCACCCGTGGCTCGTCGGGCAGACCGAGCGACAGGATGATGTCGGCGATCGTGGTCCCCTCGGCGAGCTCGAACTCGCGCGGGGCGCGGCCGCCCTCGCCATCGGGCTGGTACCGCGAGAGGCTGGCGAAGAGGGCGATCTGCACCTTCATCGGCGGTCCTCTCGTGTGATGTCGAGGGCGGCAGGGACGTGCGGCGGTGAGGCGGGGCGCAGTGGGCGTGTCGGAGCGGGCGCGGGCCCCGCGAGAGGCGGGAGCCGCGCCCGCTCCACTGCAAGCGCTACGCCAGGCCCATCTCGCGGGCCGTGTCGGGGACGAAGTCGAACACGCTGTCGAGCTCGGCGTCGGTGACCTCGAAGACCACGTTGTGCGGCGGGAGCTTCTCGGTCATCATCCACGCCGGCAGGCGGTCGTCGGCGGCCGTGAAGCCGGCCTTCTCGTTGAAGAGCCGCTCGAAGGTGAGTGCCTCCCTGCCGACCTGCATGAGGGAATCGGCGTCCCACTCGTCACCGGTGTGCGCCGCCGCGAGCTCGTGGAGCGCCGCGAAGGCCTCGGGGATGTCGAGCACCGGGAACGCGACGAAGATGCAGAAGCCGAGCGAGTCGAGCGCCGCTGTCGCGATCTGCAGGTTCTTGGAGAGTTCGGCCTGGCCCTCGGGCTTGAGTGGATCGGCCTCGCCGCCCACCTTGAGGATCTCGGTAGCCACCGTATATCCGGCGGTGTGGTCGGCGCCCATCGTCGAGGTCGCGTACGTCACGCCGATGCCCATCACCGAGCGCGGGTCGTACGCAGGCATGGCCTGGTTCTTGACGGTCGGGACGCGGCCGACACCGAACTCCTTGCCGGTCGCAGCTGCGCCATTCCATAGTACGCGGCCGGGCGTGCCACCCTCGACGCCGCTCATGAGCGCCTTGAGGGCGCCATCGGCATCGCCGAACTCGAGCGCGCCCGAGTCCATGTAGACGGCCATCGTCGCGCCCATCTCGATGGTGTCGAGCCCCAGGTCGCCGCAGGCGCGGTCGAGTTCGGCGATCTCGTCGAGGTCGCCGATCCCGCAGTCCGCCCCGAACGACCACGCGGTCTCGTACTCCGGACCCTTTGTCTTGTAGTGGCCGTCCTTGTCCATCCAGTAGCGCGAGCACTGGATCGTGCACCCGGTGTGACAGCCATGGTGCTCCTCGCCGCCGCGGGCCTTGATCGTCTCGGCCTGGCGCTCGCCGCCGATGTCGTCGGCCATCTCGAACGTGCCGTGCGAGAAGTTGCGGGTCGGTAGGCCACCCGCTTCGGACAGGATGTTCGTGAGGACGTTGGTGCCGTAGGCAGGGAGTGCCTGGCCGGTGACGGCGTGGTCCTTGAGGGCCGTGGCGAACCGCTTCATCGAGGCGTTGAATGCCTCCTTGTCAGCGTGGCCTAGGAACCCGTGGCCCTTGTCGGACACGACGACCGCTTTGAGGCCCTTGCTCGCCATGACCGCGCCGAGTCCTCCTCGGCCGGCGAAACGGTTGGGGTAGCCCTTGGGGTCGGAGAACGCGATGCCTGCGGCCTTCGCGCCGGCTTCACCGGCCGGTCCCGTCTGGATGGTCGCGTAGCGGTCGCCTTCGGGACGCGTGGCGGCGATCTCCTCGGCCAAGTCGTAATTGCCGAGTCCGGCCCACTCGTCGACGCGTTCGAGCGACGCCGAGCCGTCGTTCTCGATGACGAGGCAGTAGCGGGCGTCCGGGTCGGCTGCGGCACCCGTGACCACGACCGCCGCGATACCGTTGCGGGCGAGGGCATGCGCGGCCTGTCCGCCGGAGTTCGATTCCTTGATACCGCCCGTGAGCGGGCTCTTCCCGCCTACAGAGATGCGGCCGCCGTTGGGGGCGCTCGTGCCGCCGAGGATTCCGGGGGCGAAGACGAGCACGTTGTCGGGGCCGAGGGGTTCTGCGTCGGGAGGCACCTCGGAGTACACGATCGCATCGGTGAGCGCTCGGCCTCCGTACCTCCGCCACGCATCGGGGAGGGGCTGGCGGGTGATGCTGAGATCACCCATGTCTACGCGCAGGATGTCTCTCGTCATGCGGTACCTCCGATCCAGGCCGACTGAACGGGCGAGGGCGTCACGCGTGACAGGCAGACGGACACGGAGGCGCGTCGGCGCCCTACCAATAGGATATACCCCGTGCGCGCGAAGCGGGGCGTGACAGCTGACGAGCGGTCTCACGGTACCGAGGGCCAGTCCAGGGCAACACTGGCCTTTCGGTCACATCACGCGTGAAGAACCTGGCCGAGGAACGCCTGGGTCCGCTCCTCGGCGGGCTCGGAGAAGATACGGTCGGGCGTACCCTCTTCGATGATCAGCCCGTCGTCCATCATGACGACCCGGTCGGCGACCTCGCGTGCAAACCCCATCTCGTGGGTCACGACGACCATCGTCATCCCGCCAGCGGCAAGGTCCTGCATGACTTGTAGTACCTCGGCCACCAGTTCGGGGTCGAGGGCCGAGGTGACCTCGTCGAAGAGCATGATCTCCGGGTCCATCGCGAGAGCGCGCGCGATCGCTACACGCTGCTTCTGGCCGCCGGAGAGCTGTGAGGGCCACGCCTTCTCCTTGTCGGGCAGCCCGACCTTCTCGAGCAGTTCCCGCGCGGCCGCTTTGGCTTGCTTTCGCGGGACACCCTTGACGTTCTCCGGAGCGATGGTGATGTTGTCGAGCACGTTCTTGTGGGGGAACAGGTGGAAGTGCTGGAACACCATGCCCATGCGCTCGCGCACCTTGTCCAAGTTGTCGCGCGCCGGGTCTATCGGCTCGCCGTCGAGCAGGATCTCCGAACCCTCGTCGGGGATCTCGAGGAAGTTCAGGCAGCGCAGGAAGGTCGATTTACCTGACCCTGATGGCCCGATGACCACGACCACCTCTCCCTCGGCGATCGCGGTGTCGATCCCCTTCAGGACGTGCAATTCATCGAAGTGCTTATGCAGGTTGCGCGTCTCTATGACGTTCACGTCGCAGTCCTCCTGTCGGGCGACAGCTTGATTTCGAGCTGGTTGACGAGCACGGTGAAGATGAGCACGAGGACCAGGTAGTACAACCCCGCGATGAGGTACGTCTCGAAGGGGCGGAAGTTCGCTGCCGCGGCGGTCATGGCCGAGCTGTAGAGCTCGGACACGCCGAGGAACGCCACGAGCGAGGAGTCCTTCAGGCCGATGATGAACTGGTTGCCCAGTGGCGGGATCGCACGCCGGAACGCTTGCGGCAAGATGATGAGCCGCATAGAGGTCCGCCTCGCCATCCCGAGTGAGCGAGCCGCTTCGTGCTGGCCGTGGTCGATGCTCTGGATGGCTCCGCGGAAGATCTCGGCCACGTAGGCGCCCGCGTGGATAGCGAGCGCGAACGACCCTGCCCAGAACGAACTGAGGACCACGATCGAGGAGATCCCGAAGTACAGGAACATGAGAAGCACGATGAGTGGGGTACCTCGCACGATGCCGATGTAGGCGTGCGACAGAAGGTTCGCGACCGGGTTACGTGAGAGCTTGAGGAAGGCGAAGATCAGGCCGATGACCACTGCGAGTACGAGTGAAACGAAGGTGAGCTGCAGGGTCACGCCTGTCGCCCGCAGGAAGCCGTGGAAGTGCATGTCGAGCACGACCCAGAGGGATTCGAGCACGGAACGCCTCCTTTACAGAGAACGGGGCCGGCCGGGCGTGCGGCCGACCCCGTCAGAGTCGATAGAGAGTCAGCGACTATCTATTCCCCGAGGATGTTCTCAGGGAACCAGCGCAAGCTGATCTCCTCGTACGTGCCGTCCGCGATCATCTCTTCGAGCGCGGCGTTGATGGCGTCGAGCAACTCGGTGTCGCCCTTCTGGACGGCGATGCCCATCTCGTCCTCTTCGAGCACGTCGCCTACGGCCTTGATCGCCAGACCGGACTCCTCCATCGCGATGAAGCCGACGAGCTTGTCGGTGATGACGGCGTCGAGCCTGCCGGTGGTGAGGTCCTGGAGCGCGACGACGTCGCTCTCGTAGGTCGTCACGTTGCCCTCACCGGTGATGTCCTCGGCCAGTGCGAGGTACGTCGAGGCCTTGACCACACCGATGCGTGCGCCCTCGAGGTCGGCTGCCGACGTGATCGTGTCGTTGTCGACGGCTACGAACGTCTGGGCGCCCGAGCGGTAGTAGGGACGCGAGAAGTCGACCTGCTCGCGTCGCTCCTCGGTAATCCCGTGGCTTGCGACGAGCGCGTCGTAGCGACCGTCACGCAGTCCCTGGATCAGGGTGTCGAAGGGGACGGGTGAGACCATCTCGGGCGTGCGTCCGATACGGTCCGCGATCTCGTTGGCGATGTCGACGTCGAACCCGACGATCTCGCCGCCCTGGTCGAAGCTGAAGGGCTTGTATGCCCCGCTGTTGGCGAAGACGAACGTCTCCGCGTCACCCGCTGCGTCGCCGTCGGCGTCGTTGCAGCCGACCAGCGCGAGGGCAGCCACCACGAGGGCGGCCAGTATGATCCACTTCCAGGTACGCTTCATGTGTGTGCGACCTCCCGGTCTTGTCCGGTTACTATCGTCCCCACAGTCGGCGACCGGGACCCGCCACACACCTCGCTATGCGAATCGAGCACGACCTTCTGTGCAAGCAAGACGCGCCAGCAGGCAACCTGGCCACATCACAAGGGAACACCGACATTTTACCTGTAGCGCCGCGATGTGGCAAAGAGTGCCGCCTACCAGTCGATTGCCGCGAATTGACAAAGTTAGTGCAAGTGGTCTTGCACTTGGTCTGGCAGGGCCCTCCGCCCCGCCTCGTGTGACCCCGGCGCGCTCCGCGCCCTGTTCTATCCTCTCCCGAGTCCACCTT
>SKMN01000041.1 GCA_007121015.1 Coriobacteriia bacterium | reverse complement strand
GTCCCACGCGTCGCCACGCGACGACATCGCGGCGCGGACGGCGTCGGCGTTGTCGCGGACGTACTTGGCGTCGAGCATCTTGAGCCCTCCTCGGCGTGGCTTTCCGGACTTGCCGAGGAGTATAGCGGAGCGTGCAGGCGGCGCGAGCCACACGGACCTGGTTGGACGCGAGATAGATGCCGGTAGATACGGACAGCGATACTCGGACGGGCCGGGATCGAGTGACAGGGAGCGGCGCGGATGGGTAGTATCATATCGGTATCACACGACCGGAGTCCGGGAGCTGCCATGGCCGACTTCCTACTCAGAGACCTCGACGCCGCCCTCATGGAGGCACTGCGTGAACGCGCACAGCGGAGCGGCCGTTCGCTCCAGGCCGAGATACACGCCGCTCTGCGCGCGTGGGCGCAGCCGTCGCTGACCCCTGAGGAGTGGGTCGCGGCCGCGCGCGCCGCGCGCGAGGAGCTCGGTTCGCGCCGCTTCGCCGATGCCGCCGCGCTCATCCGCGAACACCGCGACACGCCGAGGCGCCCGTGAGACTCGTGCTCGACGCATCGGTGCTCGTCAACGCCGTGGTGCCGCAGCCGCTCTCGCATCATGCCGAAGCTCTCATCGCCCGCCCGGGACAGCACCTCATCGCGCCGGATCTCTGCAGGATCGAGGCGCTGAACGCGCTCTGGCGCTACACGCACGCCGGCGTGCTCACACCCGACGAGGCGCTCGCCCGCTACTCCCTCGTGGCCGCCGCACCCATCGAGTACGTCGACTCGCGCCTACTCGAGCCGCTCGCGTTCGAGCTCGCGCTCGCGCACGGACACCCCGTCTACGACTGCCTCTACGTCGCCCTCGCGCTCGCCGAGGACGCCGGTCTTGCCACAGCAGACGACCGGCTCTGTGCACTCGGCGGTCGCGTGCTCGGCGACGAAGTCCATCACCTGCGCAGTACACCGCCACCCTGAGTCGGGTATCCTTTCCGTATGACATCCGACGTCACCGACCGCCTCGCCATAGCCGAGATCGCCGGACGCGACAGCGTGGCCGCCGCCGTCGCCGCCGTGCGCGAGCGCGGCTTCGCGCGCCTACTCCCCAGCATCGCGCTCACCGGCACCGAGACCGGCGACGCTGAGGCGCCACTGCGCGCGATCGACACGCTCCGCTCCCTCCTCGGCGACACGAGCGAGGTGCTCGATCCCGTCTACCTGCACGAGCCGGCGCTCTGGTCGGCGATGAACGCGCGGTTCGCGAGCGTGCTCGCCGAGCGGTTCGGCATGGGCTCGCCGTGCCTCGCGTGTCACCTCTACATGCACCTACTCCGCGTACCCGTGGCCTGGGAGGCCGGCAACGCGCCGGTAATCGCCGGGGAGCGCGACACCCACGACGGCCGCATCAAGCTCAGTCAGACCACGCAGAGCATCGACGCGGCGATCCGCGTGCTCGCGTACGGGGACATCGAGCTGGTACAGCCGGTGCGCCACGCGAGCGGCGAGGAGGTCGCCGAACTCGTGGGCGGCACATGGGACGAGGGCGGAGGCCAGCTCGGCTGCCTGCTCTCGGGCAACTATGCCGCCCCTGACGGCACTGTCGCCTACGACCACGCCGCCTACGCGCGCTACCTTGCCGAGTTCTTCGAGCCGGTGGGGCGCGCCGTCATCGACGCGTGGCGAACCGAGGCCGCTGGCGGCCCTGCGCCCGATTGGCGGGCTATCGTGACTGACGTGCTCGAAGAGCGCGCGTAAGGTATGATATCGGTACGATATCTTGCACGGCTGAAGGAGCGTGCGCCATGCCCGACTTCCTCCTGCGCAACCTCGACCCCGACCTCAGGCGAACCCTTGAGGCGCGTGCGGAGATGCACGGCCGGTCTCTGGCTGCAGAGATCCGGGCCATCCTCGAGGAGAGTGCACGATATTCGCGCGCCGACTTCCTCGACTTCCTCGACACATGGCAAGCCGAGGACGACTGGCCTGACCTCGGCGATCCGACCGCGCTCATCCGTGAGGACCGCGACCGATGAGACGGCTCGTGGTCGATGCATCGGTGGCGTTACGCTGGCTCGTGCCATCGCGTGACGCCACTCCCGCCCGAGCGCTCGTGGCCGATGCCGGCGTGGCACTTCACGCTCCCGACCTGATCTGGCCCGAGGTGGGAAACGCTCTATGGAAGTACGGCCGAGCCGGTATGGATGCTGACCGCGTACTCCGACGCTTTCGTGATTTCCGTGCTCTACCCCTCAAGATCACACCCACCCACGAACTCGTCGACGATGCGCTCATGATCGCCCTCGAACTCGGACATCCCGTCTACGACTGCATCTATCTAGCCCTCGCCATGCGGGAATCGGCCCGCGTTGTGACAGCCGATCGCCGGATGCTCGAAGGCGTTCGCGACACCTGCTACGCGACCAACGTGCTGTGGTACGAAGAATACGGCCGCGATACGCCGCCCCCGTCAGAGGAGCCGCCCGGTGAAGACGCCTGACCGCACACCGCCTCCCGTACTCGTCGTGCTCCTCGACGGCCTCGGCGACCGCCCGTGGCCGGAGCTCGATGGCCTCACGCCACTGGCAGCCGCACACACTCCCAACCTCGATGCCTTCGCCGCAGCGAGCGCGACCGGCATCCTCCACCCGCTCGGGCCGGGACGCGCGCCCGGGACCGAGCTCGCGCACTTCGTGCTCCTCGGATATCCCGAGCAGGCGTTCCCAGGACGCGCGGTCTTCGAGGCAGCAGGGGCCGGAGTCGCTCTTGCTCCCGGCCAGGTCGCGCTCCACACGATCCTCGTGACGGTGCGCCGCGAGGCTGGCGGCACGCTTACGATCGTCGACCGCTACCCTGCCGGTGGCGTCGAGCGCGCGCCGGAGCTCTTCGCGGCGATCGCGGAGTTCGAGCACGACGGCGTTTCGATGCAGCTCCACCACACCCGCGGCGAGCAGGGCATCCTCGTGCTCGACGGACCCGCGAGCGAGGACGTGACCGACACCGACCCGCACAACAACGGATGGCCGGCCGGTACGGTGCACGCGCTACGCGACGCCCGCGAGCCCGAGTCCGCCGAGCGCACCGCCCGCGCTCTCACCGCGTACCTGCACCACGCGTACGCCGAGCTGCGCCGGACGAGCGACATGCAGACCGGCGACAGCACGACCCCCGGCACCGCCGCGCCCGACGATGGCACCTCCCCCTTCCTCCTCCTCAAGTGGGTGGCGCGCAAGACCGCACTCCCGCCGTTCGGCGAGCACACCGGCATGAACGGGTGCATCGTGTCGGCCGCCGGAGTGCTCGGCGGACTCGCGCTCGAGCTCGGTATCGAGCACCGGCGGGTCGACCTCGGCTACGACCTCGCGGCCGACATGCGCACGCGGATCGAGACCGCGGCCGCATGCTTCGCAGAGGGCGCCGAGTTCGTGCTCGCTCACACCAAGGCGCCCGACGAGGCCGGTCACCTCAAGGACCCGCTCGCGAAACGAGATGCTATCGCCGCGATCGACGAGGGGCTCGCCGGGCTCGTGGAGCGCCGCGGCCTGCCACCGGACGCCATCGTCATCGTCACCGCCGACCACGGCACGCCCTCGGGCACCACGCTCATCCACTCGGGAGACCCGGTGCCCCTCGCGGTGCTCGCCGG
>SKMN01000053.1 GCA_007121015.1 Coriobacteriia bacterium | reverse complement strand
GGCGGCGAGAGCGAGTGCGAGCGCGGCGACGGCCAGCACCGCCGCGGCACGCCCGCCGCCCCCGAGGCGGTCCCACACCCCGCCGCCCCGCACGAAGCCGTGGTGGTACTCGTCGAAGTAGACCGGCCCCGGGCCCCCCGCGAGCAACGTCGCGAAGCGCGCGTTGTCCGCCTCGCCGATGCCGGCGTTCGAGAGCGGGAACACCCCGGCGAGCCAGATCACCTCGCCCGCCTCGACCGCCCGCGAGACGAGCACCTGTCCCGAGATGTCCTTCATGTGCGTCGCCCACCCCGCAGCGTCGGCGAGCAGGCGCTCGCGGCCCACTCGCACCTCGGCCACGTCGATCGCGTAACGTGAGGGCAGCTGCAGCGACATCGCGGTCTCCTCCGCCACGGCGATGCCAGCGCCGGGGGTGTGCCCGCGGATGACATCGCGCGCGAACGGGCCCGCGAGCACGAGGCGGCCACCGCCTTCGACCCACTCGGCAAGACGTCTGGCCTCCGGAAGGGTCGGGGAGTTCGCGAGCGGCGCCGAGGCCGCGACGACGATCGTCCCCTCGACCGGGAGTTCGTCGAACTCCTGGAGGGTCTCGACCTCGATGTCGAGCGCATCGAGGTAGCGGTAGAGCACCTGCAGGCCCTCGGCGTCGCCGTTGAAGACCGAGCCCGGCGGACTTTCCACGAGGTAGTAGTCCTCGGACAGCGACACCGCGGCCCAGTACGCCGCCACGAGCGCCACCGCGAGCCCGGCGGCGATGAGCGTCCGTGGATCGAGCGCCTCGAGCCAGCGTCTCACGACACACCCCCTGACCCGGCGTGTCCGCCGCCGTCACCGTCGGCGTCCGCCCACGCTTCGGAAACGACCGTGGCGTAGGCTTCGCGAGCATGCCCGTACCCGCTCGCCCCGGGGTCGATGTGCCCGAACGCGGCGAGCTCGAAGATCGACGCCAGCCTGCCCAACGGCTCGGCCGCGCCGGGCACGCTGAGGCGCGCCGCCCTCACGAGCTCGGTGTTCGTGCGCGTGCGGGCACGCGACACGTGCCCGCGCTCGGCGAGCGTCCGAGCCGCGCCGGCGAAGAGCATCCGCACCGCCCCGGCGAAGTCACCCGCGGCCGCCCGCGACTCGGCCGCACCGGGGACGTCTGCGGGCAGGGGCTCGGCTTCGAGGCGCACGGGTGAAGCGGGCCCCTCCGCCGCGCCTTCGACGGGTCCCCGGCGGACGGCGGAACGGTAGAGCCTGACCGCGACGCGGTAGAACGTCCAGGCGAGCACGAGCGCGAGCACCGCCACGACGACGCCCACCACGACCGACCACACCTGCGCGGCCGGTCCCGAAGCGGCGAGCGAGGCCTGCCAGCGCGCGAACGCCGCAGCGACGCGGTCGATGAGATCGCCGAGCATCTCGGTCACGGGCGAGCGCGCGGTCGCTCGCGACTCGGCGAGCAGGCGTGCGAGCGCATCAGGGTCCGCGGGCGGCGCCTCGCCTTCGACCGGCAGCGAACGTTCGATCGACTCGAGGTGCGCGGCCATGTCGTGCGCGAGCGCGAGCCGGCGCTCGGGGTCGCGGGACACGTCGAGGCGGGCCACGAGCGTGCGCAGGATCGAGTTGTCGACCTCGACCACGCTGTCGCCGACACGCACCAGTTCGACCGAGGGCAACGCGGTCAGGACGGCCACCGCCGTCTCGCCGCCACCGTTCTCGGCGCCGGTAGCGATGTAGGCCTCGACCGCCGCGCGTGCCTCGGCCAGCCGGGCGCCGTACTCGGCCACGTCGGTCTGCGCTCCGGCGTTCGGGGCCCACAGGGCCGAGCACGCTACGGCGATCGCGAGTGCCACGAGCACCGATGCGGCGAGTCGCCGGGTCTCACGGACGTGGGCGGGGGCGGGTCTCATCGGCGCGCACCCGCAAGGTCGGCCCCGCGGACGACGAGGTCCATCCCCTCGCGACGGGCGCGCAGGTCGGCGTAGAAGAAGAACCACGCGAACTCGGCGAAGGGGACGACGAGCGTGACCGCCGCAGCGGACAGGAGCCCCTCCACCGTCTTCCACCACGCCGAGACGGGCGCGAATATCGCCTCGGGGTTCGCGATCGAAGCGACGAGCTGTCTGCCCACCGACGGCGAGGTCACCGTGGCCTCGAGCACGAGCGCGAAGACCGTCACGAGGACGTAGAAGCCGATGACGCGCCACGCGTGACCGCTCGTCAGCGTCCACGAGCGCCGGAACGCCGCCTCGAACCCCGCGCCCTCCACGGCCGCCACCGCGGGAGCGAGGGCGGACCGGGCTGCGAAGACGACCCCCGGCACGATGCCAAAGAAGAGCAGGACCATCGCCCCGGTCGTGAGCGCGAACGTCACGAGCGCGAACGTGAGCAAACGCGACCAGCCCACCCGCAGCATCTCCTTGAGCGTCATCGAGCGGCCGGCGTAGAGCGAACCGGCGGCGTGCAGTAGTACGCACGCGAGGAACACGCGGGCGACCCAGAAGATCGGCGCGGTCGCGTTGGAGGCGAACGAAAGGGCCTGCAGGTCGAGCAGGGGGCCGAGTACGTCGGGGCCCCCCGTGCCGATCTCGGGGATGAGGGCGAGCATCCCGCGCGTGACGAAGACCTGCGTGAGTCCCACGATCACCGCGACCGGGAACACGGTCACGAGCGCTGCGGTGATGACGAGGCCGAAGTGCGCGCGGTACAGCCCGAACGCGTCGTCGAGCACGCGCCCCATGCCCGCGGGCGACCAGCGCCGCCTCACCGCGCCTCCTCTTCCGGCGCGCCGCCTGAGCGCGGTGCTCCGGTCCGGTCTCCACAGTTTCGCGGCAAGCCGGCCGTGTGATCGCACCCCGGTGCGAGCGTCACGTCGCCCGCCGCGAGCGCGACCGGTCCGGCAGCCGTCTCGACGACGAGCCGCCCGTCGCCGTCGATGCCACTCGCGACCCCCTCGGCCCTGAGGCGGCCGTCCGCATCGTGCACCCGCACGCGCGTGCCCGCGAGCGCGTCCCGGCGCGCGAACGCGTCGCGGACCGCCGCGAACCCGTCGTCGACGAGCATGCGATACCCGCACGCGATGCCGTCGAGCACCGCCGCGGCGGTCTCGTAGGCGCGCGCGGACCGGGCCTCATCCGCCAGGTACGCCGCACCCGGCGTCCGCGCGAACGGGTGCACGTTCAGCCCCACCCCCACGACCACCCACTCGGTGCGGTCCGCTTCCCCCGCCATCTCGAGCAGGATGCCGCCCAGCTTGCCTGCGGGTGTCAGCAGGTCGTTGGGCCACTTGACGCTCACGTCGATGCCGAAGTGCCCGAGCTCTCCGGCCACGCCGACCGCCACTGCGAGCGGGAGTCCCGCGAGGTCTGCCGGCACGAGCGCGGGGCGCAGCACCGCCGAGACGTACACGCCGCCTTCCGGTGATGCCCACGACCGGCCGAGGCGCCCCTTGCCCGCCGTCTGCCGTGACGCGAGCACCGCGGTCGCGTGCGGCGCTCCCGCGCGGGCGAGCGCCACGGCGTCCGCGTTCGTCGATCCCGTCACGCCACCGCCTTCGAGACGCACCCAGTCCGGTCCTACGAGCCGAGCGACCTGTGCCGGGAGCGGCGCGTCGGGCACGCCGAGCAACACGTATCCGGCCCCCGGCCGCGAGGCGACATCGTAGCCGGCCTCGCGCAGGGCCGACACATGCTTCGAGACCGCCATGCGGCTCACGCCCAGCTCCGCTGCAAGCGTCTCTCCCGACACTCCCGCGCCTCCGGCCGCGCGGAGCGCCTCGAGCACGTCGTCACGGCGGCTCATCGGTCCACCTCGTCCTCGGCCGCCCACCGCACGCGCGCCCGCCGCCAGGCGACCCAGGCGGCAACGACCACCGCCGCCGCCAGCACGAAGCCGACGTTCGTCACCCGCGATGCGACACGCAGCGCCTCATCGAAGTTCTCGCCAATGAAGTAGCCGATCGCCACGATGATCGACGTGTAGATCGCCGCGCCGAGGAACGTATACCCCTCGAACCACGGCAGTTTCATCTTCGACGCTCCGGCGATCATCGGCACGAAGTTCTTGAACCCGGCGGTGAACCGCGCGATGAGCACCGTCTTGGAGCCGTGGCGGTCGAAGTACGCCTCGGCCTCGGCGATACGGCGCTCGGAGATATGGAACCGGTGCCCGTAGCGGAACAGCGCGTCGCGCCCGCCCTTCCTGCCGAGGTAATAGCTGATGTTGCTGCCGATCACCGTGCCACCCACCGAGCTCAGCCACACCAACGGCCACGAGAGCGTGCCGTACTGCGGGGTCGAGAGGAACGCCGCGGCCAAGACCACGGTCTCGCCCGGCGTGAGCGAGCCCACGACGAAGATGTTCTCCACGACCGTGAACCCGAACACGAGCCGGTAGCCTGCGGTGTCGAGGAAGCCGAGGAACCAGTCGAGGACCGCGATGCCGGTGATCGGCTCCACGCTAGTCCCCGCCCTCTCCTGCCTCGTCGAGCCCGATGTCGAGCGGTTGCGCGAGCGTCAGCGCGCTTGTCGACACGCGGTCGACGCCGGCAGCGGCCACCGCCGGAAGGTCCGCGAGTGTCACGTTGCCCGACGCCTCCGTGTGGCATCTCGTACCGGACTCCGCGCACGCGGCGCGGACGGCCGCGACCGCACGTGCGAGCTCGTCGGGCGCCATGTTGTCGAGGAGCACGATGTCGGCGCCGGCGCGAGCCGCCTCCTCGGCCTGTTCGACCGTGTCGGCTTCGACCTCGACCGCGAGCCCGGGCACGCTGGCGCGCGCCGCGGCGACGGCGGTGCCGATGCCGCCGGCCATACGGATGTGGTTGTCCTTGATGAGCACCATGTCCCACAACCCGGCACGGTGCGCCATCGCGCCACCCACCTCGACCGCCCACTTCGAGAACGCCCGCAGGCCGGGGATGGTCTTGCGCGTGTCGAGCACCATAAGGCCGGGACCGGCCGCATCCTGCCAGAGGCGAGCAGCGGTCGCGATGCCGGAGAACACGATGAGCAGGTTGAGTGCGGTACGCTCCCCGCCGAGCACGACCGCCGCCGGTCCGCTCACCTCGGCCACGACCGTGCCTGGCCCGACGCGTTCACCTTCGCCGAGATGCGCTGCGACCCGGAGCTCTCTGCCCGCGCCCGCGGCCCGGGCGAGCATCTCCCACGCCCGCACGGCGAGCGCGATACCGCACACCACGCCTTCCGATCGCGCCACCACGCGCCCCCTGAAGTGCGCACCGGGCCCCGCGAGAGCGTGCGTCGTGACGTCGCTGGCGAGCAGTCGCGACGAGGCGCCCCCGAGCAGTGCTGCCGCGTCCACTCCGAGATCCTCGGCGAGCGAGCGCGCGACGAGGTCGTCTACGACGTGCGCGTCGGGGGGTACGACCCTCACGGTGCACCTCCCTCCTCGGCCGGACCCGGCCCGGCTGCCGCCGCGCCAAGCTCGAACGCGCTCGGAACGACGCACGTGCTGACCGGCTCGAACCACATCGCGTCACCGCGTCGCCACACGAAGTGGCCGACGTACGCCTCGTCGTTGCGCTCGGGGAAGTCGATGCGGCTGTGAGCTCCGCGGGTCTCCTCGCGCGCCAGGGCGGCATGCACGATGAGTGTCGCGACGGTGATCATGTTCTGCACCTCGAGTTCTATCGTGCGCCTGAGCGACACCTCGAGCATGCGGCTCAGTCCCCCGACGATCTCGGCCGCCTCGGCCAGCCCGCCGGCCGAGCGGTTCATCCCGGCGAAGGCCGTCATGGTCTCCTGGAGCGCGGAGCGTGCCTTTGCGATGGTGAAGGCAGCCGCGCGGTCGGCAGAGCCCGACACGACGCGCGCCGCCCGTTCCGCGCCGACGCACTCCTCGGCCAACACCCGCGCGATCCTCCGCGAGAACACGACACCTTCGAGCAACGAGTTCGACGCGAGCCGGTTCGCACCGTGCAACCCGGACGCGGTGACCTCGCCTGCCGCGAAGAGCCCGGGCACGGTCGTGCGCCCGTCGATGTCGACGCGCACGCCACCTACCATGTAGTGCGCCGCAGGAGCGACGGGCACGAGGTCGCGAGCAAGGTCGTATCCCGCATCGGCGCACCGGCCCCATATCGTGGGGAAGCGCTCGCGCAGCCTGTCCTCGCCGAGATGGCGGGCGTCGAGCCACACGTTCGGGCGCCCGCACCGCGCCATGATCCGCTCCATCTCCCGCGTCACCGCATCGCGCGGGGCGAGCTCGGCGAGCGGATGCACGCCGGGCATGAAGCGCCTCTCGTTGCAGTCGAGCAGGTAGGCTCCCTCACCGCGCAGCGCCTCGGTGATGAGGGTGCGCGGGTGGGCGTCGGAGTCGAGTGCGGTGGGGTGGAACTGGACGAACTCCACGTCGGATAGTTCGGCTCCGGCCCTCCACGCGGCAGCCACGCCATCGCCGGTCGCGATATCGGGGTTGGTCGTGACGCGGTAGACCTGCCCACACCCACCGGTCGCAAGTACGACCACACCCGCCATGAGCGCGAGCGGCGTGCCGGACTCGCGCGCGAGCACGAGCGCGCCCGCGCACCGGTCGCCCGCCGTGAGGAGGTCGACGAGGAAGTGCTCCTCGATGATGTCGACGTTCGCCGCTTCGCGTACGGCCGAGGTGAGCGCGTCTTGGATCGTCACCCCGGTCGCATCGCCGGAGTGCAACACCCTCGGCAGGCTATGGCCGCCCTCGCGGGCGAGGCTCACCTTGCCTCCCTCGGCCAGGTCGAACCGCACACCGAACGCCTCGAGCTCCGCGAGCGCTTCGGCGGCTTCGGCCACGACGGTGCGCACCACCTCTGCGTCGCAGATCCCCTGGCCCACGACGAGGGTGTCGGCGAGATGGAGCTCGACGGAGTCGGCTTCGCCCACCGCCCCGGCGATCCCGCCCTGCGCGTACCACGTGCCCGTCTCGGCGAGACGGGCTTTCGTCACGAGTGCGACCCTCACGTTCCCGGGCACCGAGAGCGCCACGGTGAGCCCGGCGATACCCGAGCCGATCACGACGACGTCGTAGCTGCGCTGCTCGAAGTCGTTCGTGTCGAAGTCGAGCAGGTAGCGACGGCCGAGCGCGGACGGGAGCTCGCCGGGCGCCGTGGGCCCGCCGCGACGCGCGTCCGGAAGACCGGACCTGCGCTCGCGCGTCCGGTCGTGCATCCCGCCAGAGATGTCCGGCACGTCAGCCAAGCGCCACCATCCGCTCCACCGCCCCGCGCGCCGCCTCCGCGGTCGCGGGGTCGACCTCGACCTCGGTATGCATGTCTACGAGCGAGTCGAGGACTTTGGGCAACGTGGTCACCTTCATGTTGGGACAGAGCATCCGGGGCGTGAGGTTCACGAACCGCTTGCCCGGCGCAGCCTTCGCAAGAGCGTGCAGGAGCCCCTCCTCGGTCACGACGACGAACTCCTCTGCCGTCGAGGAGGCCGCGTGGCGCAACATCTGGCTCGTCGAGAGCACCGCATCGGCGAGCGCGGTCACCTCGGGGCGGCACTCGGGGTGCGCGAGCACCTCGGCTGTCGGGTGAGCCTCCATCGCGTCGAGCACCTGGGCCACGGTGACGTCGTCGTGCGTCGGGCACCAGCCTTCCCACGCGACGATCTCCACCTCGGGCAGCTGCGCGCCGACCCACGCCGCGAGGTTGCGGTCCGGCCCGAACAGCACGCGCGGCGCGTCGAGCGAACGGACCACCTCGACCGCGTTCGCCGAGGTACAGCAGATGTCGGAGAGCGCCTTGACCTCCGCCGAGGAGTTCACGTACGTGACCACCGGCACGCCGGGGTGCTCGGCGCGCCACTCGGCGAGCTGGGCGCCGGTGAGCATGTCGGCCATCGGACACCCCGCGCCCGGCTCGGGCATGAGCACGGTCTTGTGCGGCGAGAGGATCTTCGCGGTCTCGGCCATGAAGTGCACGCCGGCGAAGACGATGACGGACGCGTCGGTCGCTGCCGCCTGACGGGACAGGCCGAGGGAGTCGCCCACGAAGTCCGCGACATCCTGCACCTCGGGGCGCTGGTAGTTGTGCGCAAGGATGACGGCGTCGCGCTCCTCGGCACGCTCGCGTATCTCTTCGGCCGCAGCGACGGGGTCGAGTACCGGACTCATTCGGATCCCTTCCTGTGAGCGGGCGCGGGCTCACCCGCCGCGGCAGGCGGCAGGAGTTCGCAGTTGTCGATGAGGCGGGTCGGGCCTATGCGCGCGGCGACGAGGGCGCGTGCGGCGCGGTCGACCGCGTCGAGCGGCTCGAGCGTGGCCGGGTCGACGACCGCGACGTAATCGATGGCGAGCGACGGCTCCTCGGCCAGGACGTCCGTCATCGCCCACTCGAGGGCGCGCGCATCGCGCTCTCCCCATGCCAGCGCCTCGGCCACAGCCTCCAGCGCGGCGGGCACCGCACGTGCGGCGACGCGCTCCTCGGCGGACAGGTGCACGTTGCGACTCGAGAGTGCGAGCCCGTCGCGGTCGCGCACGACCGGGTGCGGCGTGACGGTGACCGCGAGATCGAGGTCGGCCACGGCCCTTCGCACCACCTGCAGCTGCTGGTAGTCCTTCTCGCCGAAGTACGCGACATCGGGGCGCACGATCGAGAGCAGCTTCGTCACGACCGTCGCCACTCCCGTGAAGTGGCCAGGGCGCACCTCGCCCTCCCATCTCGCGCCGAGCGGACCCGGATCGACCGTCACGCCGGCGTCACCCGCGTACATGTGCGCCGCCGACGGCGTGAACGCGAGGTCGACCCCCTCGGCAGCAAGCAGGTCCATGTCGTGATCGATGTCGCGCGGGTAGGTCTCGTAGTCCTCGCCGGGCGCGAACTGGGTCGGGTTCACGAACACCGAGACGACGACGTACTCGGCCCTCGCGCACGCCGCCCGCACGAGCGCGAGGTGGCCGTCGTGGAGCGCGCCCATCGTGGGGACGAGCGCCACGGTCTTGTGTTCCGCATGTGCGTCTGCGACCGTCTTGCGCGCCTCTGCCTTCGATCCGACCCGCTCCATCCGCTACCTCTCGTCCGCGCTGTCGCCCACTGCGCGCAGCCGTCCGGTGCGCGCACGCTCGACCTCGGCTCTCGTCGCCGTGTCCATATGGTTCGTCTGCTCCTCGCCCGGGAAGACGCCTTCACGCACCTCGTCGGCGAAGCGCGCGACCGCCTCACGGATCGTCTCACCTACATCCGCGAAGCGCTTCGCGTGCCGCGGAAGGAACTCCCCACCCAGGCCGAGGAGGTCGTGGAAAACCTGCACCTGCCCGTCGCACCCCTCACCCGCACCGATCCCGATCGTCGGGATCGCGAGTTCGCGGCTGGCGAACTGGGCGAGTTCCGCCGGGATGCACTCGAGCACGATGGCGAACGCGCCGGCCTCCTCGAGCGCGCGGCAGTCCTCGAGCAGCGCGACGGCGGGTGCCGCCTCCTTTGCCTGCACTTTGTACCCGCCGAGCTGATGCACCGACTGCGGCGTCAGGCCGACGTGCCCCATCACCGGGATGCCGGCGTCCACGAGCCGGCGCACGGTGGGCGTGACGGCGGTCCCGCCCTCGAGCTTGACCGCGGCCGCGCCTCCCTCGGCCATGAGGCGACCGGCATTGCGAACGGCCTCATCGGCCGAGACCTGGAATGTCATGAAGGGCATGTCGGCGATGACGAGTGCGCGGGTCGCGCCACGCACGACCGCGGCGGTGTGGCGAACCATGTCGTCGAGGGTGACCGGCAGCGTCGAGTCGAACCCGAGCACGGTCATGCCGAGGGAGTCACCCACGAGTACCGCGTCGACACCCGCAGCATCGACGAGGCGAGCGGAGGGAGTATCGTACGCGGTGACCATGACGATCGGCCGTGCGGCCTCTTTCATCGCCCGCAACGCAGTCGTGGTGACCGCGCGCGCGGAATCGAACGGTACCATGGCGCTCATGGCACTCACATCCTTCCCGATCTGCCGTCCCGGCCCCGGCCTTCTCCGAGGTCCCAGCGGCCCCGTACGGGTGGGAGTGTGAGTATACCCTTCGCGCGACGTCCGCGCACGTCAGACTACTCGTCACTACCTTCTTCGAACATCGGGGTCGCGGCCGCGGCGTCCGCGAGCACCCGTTTCGCTTCCTCGGCCAGGTGAGCAGGAACGAGCAAGCGGAACAGCGGCTTGATCCCGTAGGGGTTGGCGAACTGCTCCGGCGGGTACGGGTCCCACGTATACGGGATGCCCTCCTCGTCGAGCACGGAGCGCTCGAACATGAGCGCGACCCCCACGGCGGGGAACCCCTCGCCTCGGCCGCCTTCGCCCGCCACGGCTACCTCGGCCCACTCGCCGGTGCCACGGCGGTCCGGTCGCTCCACATCGCGCGTGATCGCCTCGAAGCCCGGCAGCGGCCCGAGCACGCGTATGACGCGACCGTAGCGCACGCGGTCCGCCTCGATGGGCGTCCCGTCCGGCAGCGTGACGAGAGGGTCGGCCTCCAGCAGCGGTGCCACGACGAAGTCCCGTTCGAGCAGGCGCGGGTGCGGGATCGTCAACCGCTCGCTCGCCCACTCCTCGTCCCCCATGAGCAGGATGTCGAGGTCCACCGGCCGAGGAGCGTTCCTTGCACCGGACACCCTTCCGTGCGCCTTCTCGATGTCCTGGAGCGCCTCGAGTAAGACGTCTGCGGCGAGTCCGGTATCGATCACCGCGACGCCGTTGGCGTACGGCAGGTCGTCGGGATCGGGCCACGCCTCGGACTCGTAGATGCGCGAGACGGAGACGACCGTCGTCTCCGGGAGCGCGTCGACTGCGCGCAACGCGGCCGCGAGGGTCTCCATGCGGTCGCCCGCGTTCGACCCGAGCCCGATGTGTGCCCGCTCCACAGCGCTCACCCCCTGATCGCCGACGCCACCGCAAGAGCCTGGTACGTCTCCGCGACATCGTGCACGCGCACGATATGCGCGCCACCGAGCATCGCGTACACCGCTGCACCGACGCTTCCGTGCACGCGCCGGGCAGTATCGTCCTCACCGAGTATGTTCCCGATGAAACGTTTCCGGCTCGCGCCGACCAGCACCGGGTACCCGAGCGCGACGATCTCGGGCAGGCGCCTGAGCAGCTCGAGGTTGTGCTCGGTCGTCTTGCCGAACCCGATTCCCGGGTCGACTGCTATCCGCTCGCGGGCGACACCCGCCTCGCGCAACATCTCCGCCCTCTCGCCGAGGAACGCGGCCACCTCGGCCACCACGTCCTCGTACACGGGATCCTCCTGCATCGTCGCCGGCTCTCCGAGCATGTGCATGACGACGACCCCGACGTCGCTCGCGGCGGCGACTTCGACCATCGCCGGGTCGCGGAACCCCGAGACATCGTTCACGATGCTCGCGCCGACCTCCACGCACGGGCGTGCCACGTCCGCATGGCGTGTGTCGATCGAAACCGGGACCGTGCCGATGGCCGCGAGCTCGCGCACCAGTGGCAACACCCGTGCGATCTCCTCGGCATCAGTCACCGGGGCAGCTCCAGGACGCGTCGACTCGCCACCGACATCGATGATGTCGGCCCCGGCTGCGATCATCGAGAATGCATACTCTGTCGCGGCACGAGGGCTCGCATGCCTGCCCCCGTCGGAGAACGAGTCAGGTGTCACGTTCAAGATGCCCATGACGAGCGGGTGGTCGAGGACGAACCGGTGATCCGGACCGCAGTGCCAGTTCAGAGGCTTCATCGGGTACCTCTCTGGCCAGGGAGCACCGACGTCGGCATGCCACTTCGTTCGAATCTTATAGACGAATAGGCGCAGGGCGCGTTCCGAAAGCATCCAGAGTGGTATATAATAAATATGAGAGGTTTGTGAATGTCGGCACAATCCCTCAGCAAGCTGGGACCTGGATTCCCAGCACATGAAAGGAGGCGGGCGTCATGACCACGACATTCTCGGTAGTGATGCTTGCCCTCGGGGCCGTTCTTTTCGGCGCGGCGCTCGTCTACATCATCGGGTTCGTGGTCTCCGCAATCATCGGTGCGGGCTATGCGACCGTCGATGCAGCCGTGCACCACGAGAAGCGCGACACCAAGGTCAACGCGGCCTGAACGTAAGCGCGCCCCCATGTCGTTCATCGGAGGAGCCTATCGGCCCTTGATGAGCGACATGGCCTCGGAGCGTGTGGCTATGCTGCGCTCGAAGATGCCTCGAACGGCTGACGTCGTCGTGATCGCCCCCGGCTTCTGAACGCCCCGCATCGACATGCAGAGGTGTTCGGCTTCGATCACGACCATGACCCCCGACGGGTCGAGGTGTTCGACGATGGTATCGGCTATCTGGCTCGTCATCCGCTCCTGGACCTGCGGCCTGCGCGCGTACACCTCTACCACGCGCGCCAGTTTCGAGAGCCCGCAGATCCGGCCGTGCTTTCCCGGGATGTAGGCGACATGCGCCCGTCCCATGAAGGGCACGAGGTGGTGCTCGCACACCGAGTACAGCGGGATGTCGCGGATGAGCACCATCTCCTGATGCTCTTCATTGAAGGTCACGCAGAAATGCTCACCGGCGTCCTGACCGAGCCCCGCGAAGATCTCCGCATACATGTCGGCGACCCGCTCTGGCGTGCCCACGAGTCCCTCGCGTCCGGTGTCTTCTCCGATACCTTCCAAGACGAGGCGTACGCCTTCGATGATCTTGCCGCGGTCCATGGGCTACTCCTCGAGTGCCGGTCGGGCTCGGTCCACGAACAGACTATATCGGCGCAGCCTGGAGCGCACCCCCCTACCAAAATGCGCCTGCACGCGCGTCACGCGAGTCCGCATAGCCGAGCGGCGCCTGCCTTACGGCGTCACGCCTGCCGCCGCGAGTGCCGCGGTGCGCACCGCCAGCTCGACGGCGTTCGTGCCGCCGAAGAACGTCACCGTAGCGATGGACCCCTGGTTGGCCGAGAGCGCTGTCTGCGTGGGACCGGCGAGCGAGTCAGGCCACGTGAGCAGCATGACGCTGCCGGCCTTGCCCTGCAGCACGCCACCCGCGAGCGCATCGGGGAAGTCCATGCCGGTCGTGATGCCGACACGGTCCCACACGTGCCCGGCCTCGGTGACCGCGTGGTTGGCGACATCGACGGCC